>CAYUSL010000374.1:0-6379 GCA_964447125.1 uncultured bacterium
TTCCGAAGAAGATGGCGCTCGAGCTCTTCAAGCCGTTCATCTACAACAAGCTCGAGGAGCGTGGTTACGTCACCACCATCAAGGCGGCGAAGAAGCTGGTCGAAAAGGAAAAGCCCGAGGTTTGGGACGTCCTGGACGAGGTGATTCGCGAGCACCCGGTGATGCTGAATCGAGCGCCGACCCTGCACCGCCTCGGAATTCAGGCCTTCGAGCCGCTGCTGATCGAAGGTAAGGCGATCCAGCTGCATCCGCTGGTTTGTACGGCTTTCAACGCCGACTTCGATGGCGATCAGATGGCGGTTCACGTGCCACTCTCGCTCGAGGCACAGATCGAAGCACGCGTGCTCATGATGAGCACGAACAACATTCTGTCGCCTGCGCACGGTGGGCCGATCGTCGTGCCGTCGCAGGACATCGTTCTCGGGCTCTACTACCTCACACGCGAGCAACCCGGTGCGCGCGGCGAGGGCCGCGTGTTTTCGGGTCCCGAGGAAGTGCGGATCGCTTACGACTCTGGTGAGGCGGAGCTTCACACGCGCGTCACGGTGCGACTCGACAGTCAGCGCGTAGATACCACCGTTGGGCGCGTGCTGCTACGCGAGGTGCTGCCGGATGAGCTGCCGTTCGAGCGCATCAACCGCGTGCTCGACAAGAAGGCGCTGGGGGGACTGATTCGCAGCGCGTTCCTGCTGTGCGGCACGAAGAAGACGGTGATTCTGGCGGATCGCCTCAAGGATGTCGGTTACTCGTTCGCGACGCAGGCTGGCATCTCTATCTGCATGGAGGACATGCGGATCCCGCAGCGCAAGGGCGAGTTGCTCGGTGCTGCGCAGGAGGAAGTCGAGAAGATCCAGCAGCAGTACACGGACGGCCTCATCACCGACGGCGAGCGCTACAACAAGGTCGTCGACATCTGGGCGCGTGTAAGCGACGAGATTGCCTCCGAGATGATGAAGGAAATCAAGGCGCCGCCCGATCCGGCTACCGGCGAGCCGCCGAAAGACGCGGCGAGTGCGGGCTTCAATCCGATCTTCATGATGGCGGACTCGGGGGCACGAGGTAGCGCACAGCAGATTCGGCAGCTCGCCGGCATGCGTGGTCTGATGGCGAAGCCCTCGGGCGAGATCATCGAGACGCCGATCACCGCGAACTTCCGCGAGGGGCTGACCGTGGGGCAGTACTTCATCTCGACCCACGGCGCGCGCAAAGGCTTGGCCGATACGGCGCTGAAAACAGCGAACTCCGGGTACCTGACACGGCGTCTCGTCGATGTCGCGCAGGACGTCGTGATCCTCGAGGACGACTGCGGCACGCTCGATGGGATCGAGCTCAGCCCGTTGGTCGAAGGCGGAGAGATCATCGAATCACTCGGTGACCGAATTCTGGGCCGATTTGCTCTTCGCGACATTGCGGATCCTTACACGGGTGAAGTTCTGGTGCCGGCGAACACGGAGATCAACGAGTCGCTGGTGGAGCGGATCGAGCAGGCAGGCATCGAGCGAGTGTTGATTCGCAGCGTGCTCACCTGCCGTGCGCGCCGCGGCATCTGCAAGATGTGCTATGGCCGAGACCTCGCACGGGGCGTACCGGTCAGCGCAGGTGAGGCGGTGGGGGTGATCGCCGCTCAGTCCATCGGCGAGCCCGGCACGCAGCTCACGATGCGGACCTTCCACATCGGAGGTATGGCCAGCCGGCGTGCCGAGCAGAGCACGCTCGAGGGTCGCACCGACGGCATCATCAAGCTGGAGCGGTGCCAGGTGGTCGTGAATCGAGAGGGGCACGACATCGTCATGAGCCGCAACGGCGAGCTCATCATCCGTGACGAAAACGGCCGTGAACGTGAGAAATATCCGCTCACCTACGGTGCGCGGCTCAAGGTGAAAGAGGGGACTCGAGTCAAGAAGGGCGCATTGCTGGCCGAATGGGATCCCTTCACCAATCCGATTCTCTCGGAAGTCGGCGGCATCGTGAAGTTCGGTGACGTCATCGAGAGCGTCACGATGCGCGAGCAGGTTGACGAGGTCACGGGATTTTCCAGCAAAGTGATCATCGAGAGTCGGGATGCGGAACTGCGTCCCCGCGTGTCGATCAAGGATCTCAGCGATACCAAGCGCACGCTCCCCGTTCCGGGAACCGCGCGCCAGGCGCGCTATCTACTTCCCGTTGGCGCCATCATCACGAAGGTTGAAGGCGACGAGGTGCAGGCGGGAGACATCATCGCGAAGATTCCGCGCGAAACCGCCAAGACCAAGGACATCACAGGCGGTTTGCCACGAGTCGCCGAGCTCTTCGAGGCGCGACGGCCGAAGGAAGTCGCGTTCATCAGTGACATCGACGGTACGGTGAGTTTCGGCCGCGACACCAAGGGTAAGCGCAAGGTCGTGGTCACTCCGCCGGAGGAGCGCGGAGAGGCCGCCGAATATTTGATCCCACGAGGTAAGTATATTCGCGTTCAGGAGGGTGATTTCGTGCGGGCCGGGGACGTGCTGATGGACGGCTCTCCGAACCCCCACGACATCTTGCGGGTCAAGGGCGAGAAGGACCTCATGAAGTTCCTGGTGGATGAGGTTCAGGAGGTCTACCGACTGCAGGGTGTGCGCATCAACGACAAGCACATCGAGGTCATCGTTCGGCAGATGTTGCGCCGCGTGCGCGTCACGGACGTGGGCGATACGGACTTCATCATCGGCGAGCAGGTCGAGAAGCACGAGTTTCAGGACGTCAACGCCGCCGTGATCGGAAAAGGTGGTCGACCCGCCACCGGCGAGCCACTGTTGCTCGGGATCACCAAGGCGTCCCTCTCCACAGAGAGCTTCATAAGCGCCGCAAGCTTCCAGGAGACGACCAAGGTGCTGACGGAGGCGGCGATCGTCGGTAAGGTGGACCATCTGCGCGGCCTGAAAGAGAACGTCATCATGGGCCGGCTGATCCCAGCGGGTACCGGTTTGCCCAACTACGGGCCGCGGCGGATCGACGTGGATGTCGAGGGAAGCGATGAGGAGATCGCATACGCGCCGCTCACGGCCGTTGCAGCCGGGCCGCGACCTGAGCTGGCAACGACCGGTGCCGAAGGCGCCTGAGGTGGTTTTTCGAGGTGGCTTGACGCAGTCACTCGTATCGAATAAGTTTAGCTTTTTCTCGTACTGATCGACGACGCAGCGCGTAACGACCGCGTGTGCTGCAGCGCGGCCGAGGCGTTGCGTCGGCTTCGGGAAGGTCCAGGATGCCGACGATCAATCAGCTTGTCCGGCGTGGCCGCAAGAAGATCCGCAATCGGACCGCTGCGCCTGCACTCAAGAGCTGTCCGCAGGTTCGAGGCGTCTGTCTGCGCGTTTACACCTCGACCCCGAAGAAGCCGAATTCGGCCCTGCGCAAGGTCGCGCGGGTGCGGCTCACCAACGGGATGGAAGTCACGACGTACATTCCTGGAATCGGTCACAACCTGCAGGAGCACTCGGTCGTCCTGATCCGCGGCGGTCGCGTGAAGGATCTGCCGGGCGTGCGTTACCACATCATTCGTGGGACGCAGGATTCGCTCGGGGTGTCGGATCGCCGCCAGGGGCGTTCGAAGTATGGTGCGAAGCGGCCCAAGTGAGCCGCCGCGTCTGAGTGGAAGACGAGATCAAGGAATTCGCCAATGCCGCGACGAAGAGAAGTCGAGAAGCGCAGCACGCTGCCGGATCCCAAGTACGGGGACGATCTGGTCTCCAAGTTCGTCAACGTCATCATGCGCGACGGAAAGAAGAGCACTGCGCAGATGATCTTCTACCGAGCCCTCGATCGAATGCAGGAGCAGACCGGCGAAGAGCCGCTGGGGCTTTTCCGGAAGGCGCTCGATCGGTCGAAGCCGCAGCTCGAGGTCAAGTCTCGGCGCGTGGGCGGGTCGACGTATCAGGTTCCGGTTCCGGTGCGCGATGCGCGCCAGGTCGCGCTAGCCAGTCGCTGGCTCGTGCAGTTTGCGCGCGAGCGTCACGAGAAGTCGATGGAAGAGCGTCTCGCTGGCGAGCTCATCGACGCCGCCAATGGTCGTGGTGCGACGATCAAGAAGCGTGAGGACACGCACCGCATGGCTGAGGCGAACAAGGCATTCGCGCACTACCGCTGGTAATGCTCGGGCTGGGATCACGAGTGGGCGCGTCCGAGGGTTTCGGGTCGTTTCACCATGCCGCGCACGGTACCGCTGTCCCGCACGAGAAACATCGGGATCATGGCGCACATCGACGCGGGAAAGACGACGACCACCGAGCGCATCCTGTTTTATACGGGTGTGTCCCACAGGATGGGTGAGGTTCACGACGGTTCAGCGGTGATGGACTGGATGGAGCAGGAGCAGGAGCGCGGCATCACCATTACGTCGGCGGCAACGACCTGCTTCTGGAAGGATCATCGGATCAACATCATCGACACGCCGGGTCACGTCGACTTTACGGCCGAGGTCGAGCGAAGTCTTCGAGTTCTGGACGGTGCGATCGCTGTCTTCTGTGCAGTGGGTGGGGTGGAGCCGCAGTCCGAGACCGTCTGGCGCCAAGCTGAGCGATACCAAGTGCCTCGCATTGCCTTCGTGAACAAGATGGACCGCATCGGCGCCGACCACGAGCGTGTCATTCGCATGATGAAGGATCGCCTGCTGGCCAAGCCGCTTCCCATGCAGATCCCAATTGGGCAAGAGTCGGGATTTGCTGGCGTGGTTGATCTCGTGGGGATGCGCGCGGTGCAGTGGGACGAGGGGTCGCTCGGTGCGCGGTTCGAGGAAACGGACGTGCCCGAGTCGCTGCGCGACGAAGCCGAGGCGATGCGGCTCGAGATGCTCGAGGTGCTCGCCGACAGCGACGACGTCTTCCTCGAGGGGTATCTCGGTGGTCGTCCGATGACCGAGGGCGACGTCATCGCCGCAGTCAGGCGTGCGACTCTCAAGGGTGCGATTCATCCTGTTTTCGTGGGGTCCGCATTCAAGAACAAGGGCATTCAGCCGCTTCTCGATGCGGTGGTGCGGTATCTGCCATCGCCGGCTGACATTCCCCCAGTTCGAGGGCATTCCGTCGGGTCCTCGCCCACGGAGGCGCCCGACGAGGAGCGGGAAGCGCGCGACACGGAGCGGCTTTCCGCCCTGGCGTTCAAGATATTCACGGATCCATTCGTCGGTCATCTCACGTACTTGCGCGTCTACTCTGGCACGCTCACATCCGGCAGCGCCGTGCTCAACGTCAACAAGGGCAAGCGCGAACGGATTGGTCGCCTTCTCAAGATGCATGCGAATCGACGCGAAGAGGTGAAGGAGGCGTACGCGGGCGACATCGTCGCCGCCGTCGGTCTCCGGATCACTTCTACCGGCGACACTCTCGCGGACGACGCCGCCCCGTTGCTGCTCGAGTCGATGCACTTCGCCGTCCCCGTCATCTCCCAGGCGATCGAGCCAAAGACGAAGGCTGACCAAGATAAGTTGTCGGTTGCGCTTCAGAAGCTCGTTGCTGAAGATCCGACGTTTCGTGTCAGTGCCGACGAGACGACGGGTCAGACGCTCATCTCGGGTATGGGGGAGTTGCATCTCGAGGTGTTGGTGGAGCGGCTGCGACGCGACTTCGGTGTCGGCGTGAACGTCGGTCGACCTCAGGTCGCCTTCAAGGAAGCGTTCACCCGCGCAGCGACCGGCGAGGCTCGTCACGTTCGCCAGACCGGGGGTCACGGCCAGTATGGACACGTACGACTGGAAGTGAGGCCGCTCGAGCCCGGAGCGGGGGTTACGTTCGAGAGCGCGGTGAGTGGCGACGTGGTCCCGCGAGAATTCATCGGAGCCGTCGAGCAGGGAGTTCGTGAGTCGCTCGACGTCGGCCCCTACGCGGGCTATCCGGTGGTGGACGTTGGTGTACGCCTGGTTGGTGGCAGCTTCCATCCCGTCGATTCCTCCGAGCTCTCCTTCAAGATCGCCGCATCGCTTGCGATGCGCGATGCAGCGGTGCACGCCGAAGCGGTGCTTCTCGAGCCGGTTATGAGGCTCGAGGTTGTGGTGCCCGAGGAATTCGTGGGAGTCGTGACTGAGGATGTTCGGTCGCGACGGGGCCGCTTGTCCGGGATGGAGGCACGCGCTGGCGCGCAGGTGGTCGGTGCTCTCGTGCCACTGTGCGAGATGTTCGGCTACGCGACGTCGTTGCGCAGCTCGACGCAGGGCCGCGCCAGCTTCACCATGCAGTTCGACCGCTACGAGGCCGTCCCGAAGTCGGTCGCGGAGCGATTGGTTCACCACTACGAGAATTGAGCAGAGAGAACCAGCACTCATCCGGATCGGTGGTCGCCGAGAACGGTAGATCCGGACAGGGGGGAACGAGCCATGTCGAAGCAGAAGTTCGATCGAAAGCTGCCGCACGTGAACGTGGGGACGATC
>CAYUSL010000375.1:0-6355 GCA_964447125.1 uncultured bacterium
TGACCAACACGCCGCTCATCCAGCAGGCCGTCCAGACCTCGAACCCGCGCACGGTCCAGATCGGCATCGAGCAGAACCGAATGGCCGATCCCAAGGTGATCGTCGAGGAGATCGAGAAGGGCATCGAGCGCGGCGAGGAGATCCTCTACCCGCTCGCCGAGGCCAAGGTGTTGCTGCGTCTCCGGCGCTTCCTGCCGGGCCTGCTCTGGACCATCATGCACAAGGCCGAGAATTCCTGAGCACGGAGCGGAGCGGGGCGGATGATCTTCACGAAGCGGGATCTCGCTCCGCTCGCCGACAAGCTCGCCGGATGGATCGCGCCGCGCCTCGGCGATGCCGCCGGCGTGGCGATCGAAGGGCTGCGCGTGCCGAGCGCCGGCCTTTCGAACGAGACGGTGCTCTTCGACCTGCGCTACGTGCGCGCCGATCGCGAGGTCGTCGAGCCGCTGGTGCTGCGTGCCCAGCCCACCGAGCACCTGGTGTTCCCGGACTACGATTTGAGCGTCCAGCGACGCGTGCTCCAGGCGTTGGCGTCGTCGCCCGTTCACGTCCCCGAAGTGTGTTGGGCGAGCGAGGATCGAGGGCTGCTCGGCACGCCCTTCTACGTGATGCGACGCGTGGCGGGCGTCGTGCCATCGGACGTGCCGCCGTATCACGCCGCCGGCCTGCTTCGCGACGCCTCGCCCGAACAGCGCGCGGCGATGTGGTGGGCGGGGATCGACGAACTGGCCGCGATCCATCGGCTGGATCCCGACGCCATCGGTCTCGGCTTCCTGGAGAAGCACGATCGGTCCGGTGATCTGCTGGACCAGGAGCTCGGGTACTGGTCGAGCTACCTGGATTGGGCGGCGGGTGACACCGCGGGTCACCCCACGACGCGGGCCGCGCTCGCGTGGCTGAGCGCCCAGCGCCCCGCCACGGTGCGGCGCCGGCTGTGCTGGGGTGACGCGCGGATGCCGAATCTGATCTTCGATGGCGATCGCGTCGCCGCCGTGCTCGATTGGGAGATGGCCTTCCTCGGCGAGCCGAGCGCCGATCTCGCGTGGTGGCTCTTCCTCGACTGGCATCACAGCGAGGGCTACGGCATTCCACGTCTCGCCGGCTTGCCGAGCCGTGCCGAGACCATCGCGCGCTGGGAGCGCGGCGTCGGTTTCGCCGCGTCCGACCTCGAGTACTGGGACGTGTTCGCGGCGATGCGTTTTGCGGTGATCATGGTGCGCGTCGCGTCGATCATGCGAGCCGTGGGAACGCCGCTACCCACGCCCGATTTCGAGACCAACAACGCGCCGACGCAGCGGATCGCCGCGCTCCTCGGGCTCGAGCCACCGGGCCAGGCGCTGGCGCGCGGCACTACCGAGATCACGGCGACGGTGGTGCAGGTTCAGTTCGATCTGACCGGACCGCACGGCTACCGCTGGTACTTGATCGCCGACCGCGGCACGGGCACTCGCGTCGACGGCGAGGTCGCCGATCCGGACATCACCGTTCGTTGCGATGCCGACGACTGGCATGCGCTCCAGCGCGGCGAGCTCGATCGCGCACAGACGTTCCTCTCCGGCAAGCTCGTGATCGACGGCGACATCTCCACGATGATGCAGCTCGAGGAGATCATCAGCGCCTTGGTGTTCGCTGGACCCGGTGCTACCTACACCGCGCGGGAAGCGGTCGACTCCAGCGACCGGGAGATCACGGTCGAGGATGATCGGCGGCACGAACCGGGATCGGCCTCGTTGCCGCTCTGGAACGAGAGCTTCTGGTTTCCCATGTACGACCCTGCGCTCGACGTCGGCGTGGTGTTCCGCGCGGGGCTGCAGCCCAACTTGGGGCGGAGCAACCTCTATCTCGGCATCACCCGCGGGCACGATCTGGTCCACCACGTGATGCTGGAAAGCCTGCCGCCGGTGCCGTTCGAGAGCGAGCGATTGGTGCTCGCCGCGGGCGTCACGATCGAGTGGCGCGAGCCACTCCGGAGCTTCGCGCTCGCTTACGCGGGCGAGGGTTACGGCTTCGACCTGCTCTGGGAAGGGATCGCGCCTCCCTACAAATATCCGCCGCCACCCGGCAGCACGGTGGACCAGGTGCCGCGCCACATCGAGCACGCAGGCCGCGCGACTGGAACCGTGACCCTCGACGGCGAATCGTTCGCCTTCTCCGGCTGGGCGCACCGCGACCATTCGTTCGGCGGTGAGCGCGATTGGGACAAATTCTGGCGCTGGACCTACGCGAGTGGCCGTGTCGGCGAGAGTCCCGACGAGAGCCTCTGGTTCAACGCGGTCGAGATCCGCTTCGGCGCGGATTTCCCGCCGATCCACATCGGCTGTGTATCCGAGAGCGGTGGCGAGGCGGAGCCGCTCGGCACGGTCGAGATCCGAGTGCACTCCGACGATCCGATCGGTCCCGCACGCGGCGGCGAGCTTCGTGTCGTGAGCGCGTCAGGTCGCGAGCACCGCATCGTGGTGGAAGACGTGCGCGTCGCCGTGCCGGCGCGATTTCGCAACACCGTGCTCCACGACGGCATCGCCCGCTACCGATCGGGCGAACGGACGGGCTGGGGAATCCTGGAAACGGGCGGTGTGCAGGGCTGAATCGGCTGCGCAGGGCGCGGGGGTGTGACCATGGCGATCGCGGAAGAGTTGGCACGAGGAACGGACGGACGGCGGCGGATCGGGCTCAAGAGCCCGGCCACGCTCGAACCGGCGGGTGAGATCACGGTCGCAACCGCCGACGACGTGCGCGCCGCCGTGGCTGCGGCCCGCGCCGCGCAGCCGGCATGGGGTGCTACGCCCGTGGCCGAGCGTGCCCGGATCGTACGCAGCGCGCTCGACGTGCTGATCCGCCGCAAGGACGAACTGGTCGAGATCTTGATTCGCGAGTCCGGCAAGACCCGCACCGAGGCCACCGCCATGGAGTTGGTGGCGTGTTGCGATTTTCTCAACTACTGGAGCGCACGTGCGCCCGACGATCTCGCCGACGAGTGGCGCAAGCTCCACGGCTACATGCGGCCTCTCAAGAAGCTGCTGGTCACCTATCGGCCGCTCGGCGTGGTGGGGATCATCACCCCGTGGAACGGGCCGTTGGCGCTGTCGCTCAACCCCACGGTGCAGGCGCTGCTCGCCGGCAATGCCGTGATCCTCAAGCCTTCGGAGATCTCGCCGCGGTCGGGGGCTGCAGCCGCGGAGCTGTTGCTCGAGGCCGGCGTGCCAGCCGGTGTGCTGCAGGTGTTGCAGGGCGACGGCGAGACCGGCGCCGCGCTCGTCGACGCAGGCGTGGACAAGATCTCGTTCACGGGCAGCGTGGCCACCGGCAAGAAGGTGGCCGCGTCGTGCGCGCGTCAGCTCATCCCGTGCACGCTCGAGCTGGGCGGCAAGGACGCGATGATCGTGTGCGCAGATGCGGACCTCGATCGGGCCGCACACGGCGCGGTGTTCGCGTCCGTTCTCAACACCGGACAGATCTGCATGTCCGTGGAGCGGATCTACGTGGTGGAAGCGGTCGCGGATGCGTTCATCGCCAAGGTGACCGAGGTGGCGAGCAAGGTGCGCTGGGGCGCTCCCAACGAGGCTGCCGACGTGGGGCCGCTCTTCTGGGACAAGCAGCTCGCCATCGTCGAACGCCAGGTCGAGGAAGCGAAGAAATCGGGTGCCCGCGCGGTGGTCGGCGGTGAACGCGATGCGAGCCGGCCGGGGCTCTTCTTCAAACCCACCGTGCTCGTCGATCTCAATCACGACATGGCGGTGATGCGCGACGAAACCTTCGGCCCAGTGGTCGCGGTGCAGCGGGTGAAGGACGAGGACGATGCCATCCGCATGGCCAACGACTCCCCGTACGGCTTGAGCGGCAGCGTGTGGACCAAGGACATCGACAAGGGAATCCGCCTCGCGAAACGGATGGCGACCGGATCGGTGACGATCAACGACGCCGCAGTGATCTACGGCGTACCCGAGGCGCCGTTCGGCGGGCTCAAGGAGAGCGGCGTGGGGCGCGTGAACGGCGTGGATGCGCTCAAGGACTATTCGCACGCGCTGCCGATCCTGATCCACCGCTGGAACACCAAGCGCGAGCGCGCGTGGTACCCGTTCACCGACAAGTCGTTCAAGGAAATCGAGGGCGCGCTCAAGCTCTTCGGCCCGCGCATCCGCAACTGGCTCGCGTGACGGGAGCCCTTCGCCTCAGCCGCCGGCTGAGGGCAGCCAGAACGTGAAGTCGATGTCGGGCTCGTCGGCGAGCAGCATGACGAGCCGATCCACGCCGATGGCGATCCCCGCCGACGGCGGCATCCCCTCTTCGAGCGCGGCGAGGAAGCCCTCATCGGGCTCATTCACGAGGATCTCGTCGCCGTGAGCGCGGGCGCGCTCGCGCATGTCTTCGGCGAAGCGCCGCCGCTGTTCGACGGGATCGGTCAGCTCCTCGAAGGCGTTGCCGAGCTCGAACCCGCCGGCGAAGCATTCGAATCGCCTTGCCCAGCGGCTGCCGTCGGCATCACTGTCGACGACGGCGAGCGCCGCCTGCGACGCTGGGTAGCGGCACACGAACACCGCGCGATCCACGGGTAGCGCGGGCTCGACGCGGTCGAGCCACACGCGGAAGAAGAGGTCGTCCCACGTGTCCTCGGGACGCGATGCGATGCCGAGGCGAGCACACGCCGCGCCCAGCCGAGCTGCGTCGCTTTCGACCGCGAGGTCGATGCCTGCGTGATCGCGAAAGAGATCCCGGATCGTGTGTCGCGGCCAGGGCGGTGCAAACGAGACTCGCTGGCCGCCGAAGCTCGTCACCGGCTGCCCGTGCACGCGCTGGGCGACGTGCGCGATCAGCGCCTCCACGTCGCATCGCAGAGCCGCGTCGTCGGCGTACGCCCGATAGAGCTCCAGCATCGTGAACTCGGGGCGATGGGTGCGCGATGCGGGCTCGGAGCGGAAGGCGGACGTGAGCTGGAAGATGCGGGTGAGTCCGCCCGCGAGCAGCCGCTTCATCGCGAATTCGGGGGATGTGGGTAGATAGGCGATCGCTTCGTCCGGGTACGCACGTGCGTGGGGGTGGACGCGAAAAGGGCGCACGTGCGGGTCCATGCCCGGATTCGGCACCAGAAGTGGCGTGCGCGTTTCGCGAAAGCCGCGACCGGCGAGGAACTCGCGGATCGCCGCTTCCACGCGTTCGCGCACCGCGAGCGCGTGCAGCCGGCGCGGGTCGAGCACGCGTTCCATCCAGGTCGTGCTTTGGCGAGCACTTCGATTGGGCGTGATCACGCGGACGGTGCCACGCAGAACTTCGACGAGATCGCCGATCCGCACCTCGCCTGGTGTTGGGACCTCGGCGTGCACGATCCCGCCTTCGTGTCGGACGGCCACGGTGGTGCGTCCGGGTTCGGCCGAGGCTGCGAACGCCACGCAGCGGCCGCGAATTGGATCGTCGTCGGTCATGATCTCGGCTCGGCCGGCGCCGCATCGGTAGGCGCTGCAGTTTCGTGAGCGGGGCGCCAGTCTGGCCGATCCCGCGACCGACGACAGGGCTGGCATCTCGCCGATGCGGAGATGGTTGGTGCTGCAACGGTGATCGCGAGCATCCAAGCGACGCGAGGTGGCGCTCGTGAAGGATTTGCGGAACGAAAGCGGCGAGGGGACCCGAGAGGCCCCCTCGCCGCGCAACGACGAATGGCGGGACGATCCGGCCGTCAGGCGGCCGAGTCGGTGATCGTGATCAGATACGCAGTGTTTCCAAGGCTCGAGTTGTCGATCTTGAGCCGGTAGTTCTTGCCGGCGGTCACCGACACCGACGAGATCGTGGCGCTCGACGAGCCAGACTTGGCGGTGTTCGGCACCGGGATGTAGACGCCCGGGTTGTTGGTGTCTTCCACCAGTAGCTCGATCTCGACACTGCCGGTTTCACCTGGCGGCGTCTCCTCGACCTTGATCTTGAGGAGCTGGGTGACGGTGGCCACCAGATTCCAGGAGTCCGTGTCGCCGCAACGCAGGTTGCCGGTCTTGGTCACCGCGAGGTCCGCCGGTACCAAGTCCTTGGTGATCGAGATCGTCTGGCCGTCCTCGTCGCTGGCGTCGACGCCGGGGCCGACGCAGAGCGCGAAGGCACCTTGGCCGGTCTTGTCGTTGTCGACGACCAACACGTAGTCACCAGCGGTGAGGGGCCCTGCATCGAGGTCGCCGTCGCCGGTGGCTGCGGGCAGCTGCAAGGTCGCCGCGGTGTTGGGGTTGCGGATCACTGCATCCAAGGAGGCGGCCGGGTAAATCCGTACCAGATTGTTGCCGTCCCCGATGCCCTGATCGTCGAAGCCGATTCCGATCTGCCCGTTCGCCGTGAGCGTGAACGCGTAAAAGCGCTCGTCGCCGAAGCTCGTGAGGTT
>CAYUSL010000376.1:0-6338 GCA_964447125.1 uncultured bacterium
GCGTGGAACCGTTTCGTGCTCGTCGGCGACACCGGTGCCGCGACCACGATCAGCACCGTGGCCGCGGCGCGCGACGGCAACCACTTCGAGATCGTGCCCGGCCCCGCCGACAACAACCGCATCGGTGCCTCCACGTTCGCCGTCGCTCAGGCATACGCGCTCTATCGCTCGCGGACGCTGGCGCTGACACTGGTGCGAATGCTCAACGGCCTGTCGTTCATCTCGGACGTGACGGGACATCGCGGCGTGACGGCACGCGAGGCGTTTCCCGGTTGGACCCGCACCGTCGACGGCAATTCGAGCACCGTCACGCGCCTCCGCGACGGCACGTCCGTGGCCTCGCCACGGCCCCTCGATTCCGCGCTCGAAGCCGAGATCGTCCGCAGCTTCTACGCGGGGGTCTCGATCACGTACCGCGAGAACCCTGCCGAGCTCTACTTCTCGTTCAAACCCGGTCAGGACCCCACGTCGTACTCGATCACCTACGTCTTCTCCGAGCTGCCGCGCTTCATCCGCTCCAGCGATTGCTGCTCGTCGCTGATGCGCACGCCCGAAGGCTACGACTGGGCCGGTGCTTTCTGGGGCAATCACAACTCCCGCGACAATTCGCAGGATCTGGCGCTCGGATATCTCACGGCGATGGAGCTCGCGGGCGACGAGCGCGCCGATCCCATCGTTCGGGACGCAGCGCGGCACGCCCTCGGCGTGGGCCACGACGTCGGCGATCTCGTCGAGGAGAGCGGCGGGCGGATCATGACCGTGGACGAGTTCCACGACTACGAGACGCTCACGGTCTCGGGAGAGCTGCGTCCCGACGGCGTCCGCGAGCCGGAAGATCTGGGAAGCATGTCGGAGTGTCCGCGCGCCTACCTGGCACGTGCGATCTCGACGCCGGGACTCTCGACACCGGTACCCGCGCTGCCGCTGCCGGGATCGATCGAAACGCTCATCCAAGCGGCTCTCGGTCCGCTGGTGCGTCTCACGAGCTGCGAGATCCCCACCGGCGAGCGCCTCTGCACGAGCCTCGACGACGCCTACTGCGGCGCAACAGTGGCTGAATTCCCGCGCCTCGAAATCCTCGGCATTCCCTGGTGGGATGCGATCACGCTGGTGGAACGGCTCGCTCCCGGCACGGCCGCGAGCCTGCTCGGCTCGTTTCAGGACGACTATCGCGAGATCGTCGCGGCGGGCGCAGCGCTCGTTCGCTACGCCGATCTCGCCCGTGAGCCGGCGCTTGCCGAGCAGGCACGCTCGGCGTTGCAGCAAGAGACGGATCTTTTGCGCGCGTTCGCGGATCTGCTTTACGGAAGCCGCTCGCCAGCGGAGCGCGACGCGGAACTTTACGAGGCGGCGCTTCACGACGCGATCGCCGGCCTACCGGTGGCGCGCGCCGACTTCGGCGACTTCGCCCAAGCCGAGGCCCGCATCGCGAGCATCGAGAGCTTGCTCACCATGCCGGACACCGAGCCGCGGCCGTTGCGCACCGACGAAGAGATCGTGTCGGCGATCGAAGATTTGCTTGCAGGCGCAGGGCAGTACGACGCTGCGCGGGTGACGCGCTATCGCGAGCGTTTCGGCGAAAAACCGCCGGTGCGGCGCACCGCCGACGGTTACGAGGCCCAAGGTCCCGATGGCATGTGGCGGCCCGTGGAGAATCCACACCATCGCTCGATCGGCGGGCTGAGCCTCCTCGAGGAGCTGCCGCTCTGCGCGTTCGCGCCCCAGATTCTCGATTGCACGTGGGCGGCTGCGGGCTGCGAGCGCGCCGATCTCGACGCGAACGGGCGCGTGGATGCGAACGACGTCCAGCGCTTCGACGCGGCCGTGGCCGCGGCTGGCGCGAGCCGGTGCACGGCACGAAACGCCTGGTGCGACGGTGCCGATCTCGATCGCACCGGCGTCATCGACGCCCTCGATCGCCGCTTCCTGGCGGTCGCGGACGGCTGTTGGTTCCAGCCATGAGCGGCGCGGGCCGCGGGCTCACGCTCGTCTCGGCGTTCGTTGCCCTGAGCGCGCTCGGCGCCTGCTCCGGCGAGAGCGGCTCGTCGTCGGCGCAAGGATTTCGGGTGATTCGCGCTCCAGGCGAGGTGCACGTCGTCACGGATGCGCTCGATCTCGGTTACGACCTCGACCACGGTAGGTTCTCGCTGGGGACGACGAGCGGCCGCACGGGTGGCGGCGTCACCGCGGTGCTCGTGGACGCCAGCTCGGAGGCGCGCGGCAAAGCCTTCCGCGCCAGCGCGCGATGGTCGAGCGACGAGCTGGCGCTCGAAGAGTGGCACGTCAATCGCGTCGACTCGCCGCTCGGTGCGATGGCCTCGCTCAGCGTCACGCGGTCTGGCGCGGACCTGGCACTCACCCAGACGATCGCGCTGCCACTCGCCGGGCCGTTCGGCGGTGCGGTCGTGGGCCTCAGCGCGACGAACCGCGGCGCGGAAGCGATCGAGATCGGCGATCTCTCTGCTGTAGTCGCCGGTCGCGACCGGGCCGGCGGGCTTCTGCCGGAAAGTGATCCCGCGACGCTGCGCATCCTCGAGAACGGCGCGCTCAGCTACTTCGATTTCGCGCCGCGTGTCGTTCCCGGCGATGCGCCCACCGCGGCGAACTGGAGCACCGGCATCACCGACCTGACGCGCGCCGAGGCGAGCGTGATCGTGGGCGGGCTCTCGTTCGCGCGCGGCGAGCCGCTCATCACCACGGCGCCGTCGAGCACGCCGGGAGGGGCGCTCGCCATCGAGGCCGAGAACGTGCTCGCGCCTGCGCTCACCCTCGACCCCAGCGAAAGCCTCGAGGCGGAGCCGCTCTACGTCGAAATCCAGGCGGGCGATCTGCACGCGGCGCTCGAACGCTACGCGGAGGCGGTGCGCACGTGGCTCGGGATCGTGCGGTGGACAGAGCGCCACCCCGAGATCGGCGTGCCGGATGGCTGGAACTCGTGGACGGGATCGAGCGGCTCGGGCGGCTACGGCACCGACATCGACGAGAAGATCATCCTCGCGAATCTCGACGTCGCGGACCGCGAGCTGCGCAAGTGGGGCATGCACTGGTTCCAGATCGACGACGGCTGGCAGGTGGCCCAGGGCGATTGGGACGTGCGCGCAGACCGCTTTCCGCCCCACGGCGATCAGAACGGCCTCCAGTGGCTGATGGGCGAGGTCGCGCGCCGCGGCTTTCGCCCAGGTGTGTGGATCAGCCCGTACTCCGCGCGCGTGGATTCACGCCTGGTTCACGATCACCCCGATTGGTTCGCCAAGAAGAGCGTTGTGGGCACCTTCAGCATCGACGACGACCAGCTTCCGCTCGATCTCACCCGCGAGGACGTGCGGGCGTGGCTCGATTCCCTGATGCGCAAGGTGGTGGGCTGGGGGGCGCGCTGGATCAAGCTCGACTTCGGCTACTACTTCCTGATGAGCCGCGACTGGCAGCAACAGGACGTCACGCGCGTGGAAGCGTTTCGCGCAGCACACCGCGTGGTGCGCGACGCCATCGGTCCCGACACGTTCTTCCTCACGGTCTCGGTGGTGGCACCCACCTACGATCTCGTCGACGCCAATCGGCTCACGCTCGACACGCAGCCCGTGTGGGACGGCGAGGACCCAGAGCCGAGCAACGTCTTCGAGGATCTCTCGAATCAGGGGATCAAGCCCACGGTGCGCGCTGCCGCGCGACGTTGGTTCCTCCACGACCGGCTCTGGCTCGTGCACCCGGATCTGATCTTTTTCCGCTCCCACGCCGACACGCGCTTGCCGCCGCTCACTCTCGGCGAGTCGCAGGCGCTCTGTCAGTTCGTGGCGATGAGCGGCGGGATCGTGAAGCTCGGCGACAAGCTGGTCGATCTGTCACCCGAAGCGATCGCGTCCGTGCGCGCGCTGTTGCCGGTTCACGGTCGCGCAGCGCGGCCGCTCGACGTGCTCACCCGCGAGTATCCGGAGATCGAGAGCCTCGCGGTGCCCGACTTCGCCGAGCCGTACCACGTGATCGGCCTCACCAACTGGGGCCGCAATCGCGACTTCGGCGTGAATCCGTACGCAGCCATGCCCGATGCAGAGCGGCGGATCGACGTGGACCTTGCTGCTGCGGGCCTCGATCCCGCCTCGCCGTTGCTCGCGTGGGAGTTCTGGACCGAGTCGTTCCTGGGCGAGATCGGCGGCACGCTCGCGCTCGACGTTCCGCCGCACACCGCGCGGGCGATCGCGCTCAGACCCAAGCTCGGCAGGCCCCAGCTTCTGGGCACCAATCGCCACGTCCTCGGTGGCGTGGGGGTGATCGATTCGCTCGACTGGGACGCAACGACGCACACGCTGAGCGGCGTGGAAGAAGCGTCGGTGGGGACGCAGCACGCGCCGTTCGAGCATCGGCTCGCGTTCCACGTGCCGAGCGCGTTCGCGTTCGCTGGCGTCGATATCCAGGCGCCGGACGGGGTTCGCGTCGAGGATGTGGTCACCAGCACTGCGCCGGCCGGCAGCGCCGCCTCGATCCTGCGCATCGGATTCCGGATCGAGGATTCCCGGCCGCCCCAGCCCGGCGACGCGTTCAGCCGCGTGACGTGGAGGCTTCGGTTCTGAGCCCGTGCGCGTTGCCGAAGGGGTGGCGCGCGGGCGTGGCGAAGCGTCAGCCGTGTAGGTCTTCGGATTCGACCACGCTGTCGCGCGCTGCGGGATCGCGCGCCAGCCGCACCAATGCCTGAGCGAGCACCGTGTTGGTGGTGGAGCGATAGCGGTCGCGCATGCGGCTCAGGCCGATCGCGCCGGCGACTGCGAGCAACGCGTCGATGGTGTGTGCGCCCCAAAGCTCCGCAGGTCGCGGCTCGTCTCGATCGGCGCCGATGATGAACGAGGGCCGCGCGATGACGAACTCGAGGCCGCTCGCGCGCACGGCCTGCTCGGCCTTCCAGCGTGCGCGCCCGTAGGCGCCGCCTGCACGAGGCGACACTCCGGCCGCCGAGAGATACACGAATCGCGGCCGGCGACCGGACGCGACCGTGGCAGCGACGAGCAGCTTCGTGAGGCCGTAATCGACGGTTTCGTACGTCTCGGCCGTCCGTCCCGCCGCGGCGGCGCGCTGTCCGCGCTTCCGCGTGGTCCCGACCAAGCAGAAGACCCAGTCGGGCTCGAGCCGGCGGAGCGTCGCGGCGAGCGCGTCGAGCGTCCAGGGCGTGGCATCGACGCTGGCGCCCAGGCCGGCGAAGCGATCGCGCCATGTGCCCAGGCTCGGCGAGTCGGGCCGGACGTGCGCCACCGCGGTCACGCCTGCGGCTGCGAGCAGGCGCACCACCTCGCGGCCAGTGAATCCAGTGGCTCCCGCAACGAAAGCAGTGGGCATGGCTCCTCGCTTCGCCGTGGCGCAGTTTCGCGTTGCGCGGTGGACGGCGCGGGCGGATCAGGCTTTGCGCTTGGGCTCGCCGGACGGTTGGACGGCGTGGCGGGTCGTGCGCATCCAGGACGGCTCGTCGATGGGCCGGCGGATCGGTGCGTCCGTCACGACATCCTCGCCACCGTGCTCGGTGGCCGGGGAGTACTCGACGCCGATGGCTCTCGCAACGAGATCGGCGAGCTCGATCGCCGAAGGGCGAAGCGTCGCCTCCTTGGCCAGGCAGCGCATCACCACCGTCTCCACGTCCGAGTCGATGCCCGGCACCAGGCTGCGGAGCCGCGGCGGGACCGCGGAAAGCTGCTGCAGCGCGACCGCCACGGGGTCGTCGTCATGCGATGCGAACGGCAGCCGTCCCGCGAGCATCTCGAAGAGCATGATGCCCAGGCTGTAGACGTCGGAGCGCCCGTCGTAGGGCTCGTTGCGTAGCCGCTCGGGCGCCATGTATGCGGGCGTTCCCACCCACGAGCCTTCCATCGTGAGCGTGCTCGCGTTGTTGAGCTCGCTGAGCAGCTTGGCGATTCCGAAATCCACCACCTTCACGATCTCGCGCCGTCCGACGCGCGCCAGGTAGATGTTCGACGGCTTGAGATCACGATGGATGATGCCCTGCTCGTGGGCCTCCGCGAGCACGTGGCAGACGGGCAGGAGGATCTCCGCACATTTGCGGGGGCTCAGGCTTCGGTGCTGGTCGAGGAAATCCGCCAGCGAGCGCCCGTGGAGCAGCTCCATCACCAGATACGGCAGGCCTTGTGGCGTGACGCCGAAGTCGAGGACGGTGATCGCGTTGGGGTGGTTGAGCTGCCGCGCCAAGGTTGCCTCGGCGCGAAAGCGAGCCAAGGCGTCGGTCCGGTCGGCGATCTCGGCGCGCAGCACCTTCACCGCCACTTCCTGATCGAGCGCCAGGTGCCGTGCGCGGTAGATCGACGCGAAGTTGCCGGCGCCGATCTCCAGCAGGATCTCGTAGC
>CAYUSL010000377.1:0-6321 GCA_964447125.1 uncultured bacterium
ACCGTGCTGATCGTGCACGGCCTCGGTGAGCACATCGGCCGCTACGATCGCGTCGCGTCCGAGCTCAACGCCGCCGGTTTCGCGGTGTTCGGCTACGACCACCGCGGCCACGGCCGTTCCGGCGGTGTGCGTGGCTACATCGACTCCTTCGACCAGCTCGTCGACGATGCCGACGCATACGTCGCCCACGTCCGCGCCCGCCGCCCGCCCGAGCCGATGTTCATCCTGGGTCACAGCATGGGTGGCACGGTGGTGACCACCCTGGCGCTGACGCGCCCGCCGGCGGTGCGCGGTCTCGTGCTGTCGAGCCCTGGCCTCAAGGTGGCCGATGGCTTCTCGCCGCTGGTGATCCGGATCGGTCGGATGCTGGCGCGGGTGTTGCCCAAGGCCCCCACCCAGAAGCTCTCGTCGAAGTTCGTGTCGCGTGATCCGGCGGTGGTCGCCGCGTACGACGCGGACCCGCTCGTCTATCACGGTGGGGTGCGGGCGCGGACCGGCGCCGAGATCCTCGGTGCCATGGATCGCATCCACCACCGCATGGAAGACGTCACGCTACCGTTCCTGGTCTTTCACGGCACCGAAGACAAGCTCACCGATTGCCAAGGCAGCCGCGACCTTCATGCGCGTGCTCGCTCGACCGACAAGACGCTTCACGTCTACGACGGCCTCTATCACGAGGCCTTGAACGAGCCCGAGCGCGAGCGCGTGGTCGCCGATCTCGTCGCCTGGCTGAACGCCCGCAGCGGCACCTGAGCCAGCCGCGCGCCGCGACGGCGCGTG
This sequence comes from uncultured bacterium, assembly GCA_964447125.1. Lineage (GTDB taxonomy): Bacteria > JADJOY01 > JADJOY01 > JADJOY01 > JADJOY01 > JADJOY01. The sequence continues at coordinate 781 of CAYUSL010000377.1, forward strand.
GTGAGCCAGGCGAGCGGTAGCAGCGCCAGTGCGAAGTCCGTCATCCCGCGCAGCGGCTGCGAGCGGTCGCCGACGCGGCCGCAGCCCGGCCCGGTGGCGCCGGACCATCGGATCAGGATCGGCGACACACCGATCGTGTACGTGGAGCTCGGCGATTGGGTCCAGATCGCCTGCCCGAGATGGTTCACGATGTCGATCGGCGCGCTGGCGGGGATGCCGAGCGTTGCGCGCAGGTCGACGCTCGCGCTCGAGCTGGCGCGCCATGCGAACGCGACATGCCCCGAGCCGCCGCCCTCAGCGAACTCGTAGAAGCTCGTGTCGCTGACCGTGCGTTTGCGGGAGAAGGCGTAGCCGCTGTCTTCGTTGATGGCGTTCGTCACCGTTTGCGCGGCGTACGCGGCGGGTCGCCACGAGATGCTGCCGGGCATGCCGTCGAACAGCGGTGCGAGCGTCGCACCGGCGATCGAGGCCATCATCGGCGAATAGGTGGAGTGCTCGATGCCGTTCGCGACGGCGATCACCATCTTCTGTGCGAGCCAGCGTGCTTGATCGTCGACGTTGAAGGTCGGGCTCTGGTTCACGACGCCGAGCTCGGTGAGCCAGATCGGCTTGGAGACGTGCTGGCGTGCCCGGATGAACGCGATCGCGTCCTCGAGCATCAGCGGGTTGTCGTAGTAGTGCTGCCCGACCACGTCGTAGTAGGCGTCGGCGTTCTCGCTGTACATCGCGTCGATGAGGGTGCGGGCACGAATCTCGTTCGCATCGGTCGCGTAGTGCTGATACAGGCCCGCGTCGTTGCCGGCATAGAGATCGAACACCGCGGACAAGAGCACGCTGGTGTGGAAGTAGCTCTTCCCCCAGTTGCGGACCGTCGTCGTGTACTTGTTGCCAGCCTGCTGGGCGCGCAGGAACGTCAGGTAGTAGCCGAGGTTCTGGCTGGTGGCGCCACCGCTCACCACCTGGGCCTGGGGATTCGCAGCCTTCACGGCGCGGTAGAAGCTCGGCAGCAGCCCCACCGCCGGATCGCCGCCCACCCCGCCGAACATGTCCTTCGAGGTGCCGTACCAGAACGACTTGGTGTCGGCTTCGTGCACCGACGACCAGTAGTCGATACGCGGCAGATAGCGGCCGGCGAAGAGCGGATCGGGATCGAGCGTGCAGCCGCTGTAGCGAATCGCGAGCGCCTTCACGAACTCGTACCAGGGCGAGGTGTTGCCGGGCTCGTCGCGGGTGAGCACGCGCGGTGGGAACGAAGTCTGCGACTCGAGACCCGGCGCATAGCGGTCGCCGAGCCACTCGCCGTCCTTGCTCTGGTACGTGGCCAGGTCGAGCGGCCACTCGGCTTCTGCGCCGGCGAACGGCTCCATCCCGCCGCCACCTGGGCGAACGCGCATCACGATGGCTTTCATTCCGTCGGCGATCGCTTCTTTCACCTCTCGATCGAGGGTCAGGAGCGCGGTGTCGTCGAAGTGCACGCCGTCAGGCTGGAGCTCGGCCCACGACGTGGTCTTGCCGATGAGCTGGTGCGCGTGCAGGCCAGTCGCCAGCGCCAGGTCGAATCGGAAGCCCTGGACGCCCAGCTCGCCGAAGGTGGGGATCTCCGGCGCCGCGCCGCATTGTGCGTGCGCGTGGCCGACGGAAGCGGCGAACAACGCTGCGCCGATCGCCGTCGATGTCACACTTCGTCGAAAGAGGGAATGCCGCTTCGCGACTGCGTCGTACGCTCGCCCGCTCATGATGTCCGCCGTCCCCTGGCAGGTTGGAGGGCCGTTCTTGGCCGCGATGGAGCTCGAACCCGTCGCGGTCTCGTGAGGCAATCGGCGAGCCAACGGTGCGACCTATTGCAGCCCACTCGCGGGGCGAATTTGCTGGTGCTGGGAAGTCCGCAACCGTCTGCGCGACGGCGCGTGGGTCACGACAGATCGGCGAGTGTCGATGAATGCGCGCCGATTGCCACGCATCCGAGACAGTCGTCACTACATCGCGACGGCGGAAATCCGACTGCGTGACGGGATTCGCTGCGCGATCGTCAGGTGCTTGACGAGCGCGAAGGCGCCAAGCCGTGCGCGAGGGCGAGAAGCGAGACCGGATGAAGGACGGTCACGTCGCGCCCGCGAGCGCGCAAGCCCGCGGCGAGGTGCATGTGGCAGCCTGGGTTGCCCGTGATCAGTAATGAGGCGCCCGTGCTCTCGATCGCGTCGAGCTTGTCGGCGAGCACGGCGCTCGCCATCGCCGGGCGCACGAGGTTGTAAAGGCCGCCGCTGCCGCAACAGAGCTCGGCGCGCGGCAGCGGTCTGAGCTCGAGCTGCGGAATGCGGCGCAGGATCTCGAACGGTGCCTCGGTCACGCGCTGAACGTGATGGAGGTGGCAGGGTGGGTGGTAAGTGGCGATCGCGCGCACCGGTCCCGGCGCAGTCCGAGGTTCAGCGCTGGCGAGAAGCTCGGTGACGTCGCGGACGCGGCGCTCGAACCGTTCGGCGGTGGCGCGCACGCCCGGGGCATCACCGAAGTGCCGGCTCAGGTCGCGCAACATGGCGCCGCAGCCTGCGGCCGTCGACACGATGAGCTCCGGGCCACCGCGCTGTCCGAGCCCCGCGTTCTCGAAAGCGTCGAGATTGCGTCGCGCGAGCGCGAGCGCGCGGCCGAGGCGTCCCGCATGGAGGTCGAGTGCGCCGCAGCAGGTCTGATCGGGCACGGGCACCACGTCGAAGCCGTAGAGATCGAGAAGCGCTGCGGCGGCCTGGTTGACGTCCGGGAAGAGCGCGTCGCCGATGCAGCCACGGAAGAGCGCCACACGGGGTCGGGTCGCGGGCGCGTCATCGGGCAGCGACCGGCTCGCACGTGCGCTGCTGGACGGCGCCGGACGAGTGATCTCGGCAGGGATGAGGCCCTCCATCGTCCTCAGCGCCGGTGGCAGCATCGCGATCCAGCGGTGTCGCCGCGCCAGCGCGCCCACGCCGCTTCGCACGTAGAGGTGAAGCGCGCGTGTCGCCGTCCGCGTCATGCGCCTGTTGGGAAGCCAATCGAGAGCGAGGTCACGCAGCCGCCTGGCGAGGGTCGTCGGCGCCGCGCGGACCCGCTCCTCGCGAGCTTCACGCACTGCTTCCAGCATCTCGCCGTAGCGCACGCCTGCGGGGCAGACGGGCTCGCAGGCGCGGCAGCCGATGCAGTCGTCGAGATGGCCCGAAGCCTCGCCCTCGAGGCGGATGCGGCCCTCGGCGAAGGCCTTCATGAGGACGATGCGGCCGCGCGGCGAGCTGGGCTCGAGCCCGGTGACCTGGTAGGTCGGACACGATTGCAGGCAAAAGCCGCAATGAACGCAGTCCAGGCTGGCCTGGAACGCCGGCATGCTCGCGAGCGCCAGCGGCGTGCTCGATTGGGTCGCCGGGCCGCCGCCGAGCCTGCTCGAGATCTCGATGTCGCTCATCGCAGCATGAGCCTATCGCGGTGAGCGCAACGGAGCTGGGACGTTCGCCGCGTCCCGAGGTGCAGCTCGTCTGCGCTCATTGCGTGGCGTGACTTGCCGTGACCGCAGTATCGTCGCGCCCCGGCGCACATCCCGCCGCGAACCGTGGACGAGCCGAGAACCGTCGCTGGCGTATCAGGCGCCGTTGCCGACGATGAGCGAGTGGACATGAGATCAAGCCGTTACGGGTGCTTCGCGTCACGTCCCGTTCGATGTCTCGCCGCCTCGTGGACAGCGGGATTGGCGTTACTCGGGAGCACCGCGCCGGTGTGGGCCGCGGGGACGCCGGTGCGCGAGCCGCTGGGCTGGCGCATGGACGGCACCGGTGAATTCCCTCGTGCGCAGCCGCCGCTGCGGTGGTCGGTGACCGAAAACGTGCTGTGGACGGCGGCGATGCCCAAGTGGAGCAACGCGTCGCCGATCGTGGTCGGCGATCGCATCTTCGTGACTGCCGAGCCTGACCTCTTGCTCTGTATCGCTGCGGCAGACGGCCGGATCCTGTGGCAGCGGAAAGTCTCGCTCGACGACGTCTCGACCGCAGTGATTCGATTGCAGCCCGACGACCAGCAAGAGACGCGGCTTCGTCAGGCTCAGCAGGCGCTGGCGGCGGCGGAGTACTCCCTCACGGTGTTGCGCCGGAAGGCGCGCGGGGCGCAGGCGAGTGGCACGCCCAGCGCCGAGAGCGCCGCGCTCGTGAAGCAGGCGGAAGCGCTCCGCCACGAGCTCGCAGGGCTCGCGCGCGGCTCCACGCCGCCGGCGGTCCACGAGGCGAACGGCTTCTCGACTCCCACGCCTGCGAGCGACGGTACTTCGGTGTACGTGCTCTTCGGCACTGGTGTGGTGGCGTCCTACGACGTTGACGGGAACCGTCGCTGGATTCGGTTCGTGGACCGCGCGCTGGTGCCGAACGGCGCCGCTTCGTCGCCGCTGCTCGCCGGCGGCAAGCTCGTGGTGCTGCTCAACGACCTGGTGGCGCTGGATCCTGCGACGGGCGCCGTCGAATGGCGGGTCGAGAGCCCGGCACGTCCGGGATCACCGGTGGCCTTCGACGTCGAGGGGCAGGCGGTGGTGATCACGCCGAGCGGTCAATGTGTCCGGGTCGCCGACGGTGCCGTTCTCGCGAGCGGGCTCGGCGACCTCGAGTACGACTCACCCCTGGTTCGCGACGGCGTCCTCTACATGATCCAGGCCACGGCGCGAGCGTTTCGAATCCCCAAGAAGATGAGCGATTCGCTCAAATTCGAATCCTTGTGGACCGCGAAGCTCGAGCGCGAGCGCTACTACGGCTCGCCGGTGTTCGTGGACGGACTCCTCTACGCCATCACGCGCACGCAGATCGTGAGCGTCCTCGACGCGACGACGGGCGAGGTGGTCTACACACAGCGACTCGCGCTCAACGCGGTCACCGAAGTCGACGGTGTCTACTCGAGCCTGACCCGCGGCGGTAGCCACGTCTTCGCGAGCGGCTTCCAAGGAACGACGGCGGTGCTGAAGCCCGGGCGTTCGTTCGAGCAGGTGGGGCTCAATCCACTGGAGCCGTTCCGCTCGAATCCCGTCTTCCTGGGCGATCGGGTCTACGTTCGCGCCAAGGACAAGCTCTACTGCCTCTCCTCGGCGCTCGGCGGGAAGGGTGGGACGGAAGCAGCGTCGCGATGAGCGCGCGCCTCACAGTCCGCCCACGAAACGGCCGGGGTTGAGCACGCGTGCCGGATCGTAGAGTGTCTTGAGCTTGCGCATGAGCGCGATCGACGGCGGTGGATCGCCCCACACGTCGAAGGCGTGCTTCCACTCGCCGGGAGTGCGGGTCACGAGGACGTAGCCACCGAGCGCGCGTGCGAGCTGGCGAGCCTCCGCGAGCCATTCCCGAAACGCAGCGAGCGCCAGCGAGGCATCGCCCCGCGGCTCGAATCCGAGCAGCGCATCGCCGGTGTTGCGCGCTTCCCGCACCCAGCTCCCCACCAGCACCTCGGTGGTGCCGAGTGCCGCGTGCTCGACGAAGCGCGTGAGGTGCTGAGGCGGAACGCGTGCCTCCACCTCGCACGGCGCGGTTGCCCTCGTCGCGTCGGCGCCGGCGT
>CAYUSL010000378.1:0-6318 GCA_964447125.1 uncultured bacterium
GCGCGGCGCGGGCAAGAAACCGGCGCTGCGCAATGCGCTCCGCTCGATCGTCCGCGCGTTGACCTAATGCGAAGATGAACATGTATTGCCTAGCTATTGTCTAGATAATATCCTGACGCGTGACTTCAGCCATGAACACCACGATCCTCGCTTCCTGGGCCGCCGCGGCCGCGCTGTTCGGGCTGGCGTGGGCGCGACAGCGCGTCACCCAAGACGCGAGCAGCGTCGACGTGCTGTGGACGCTCATGATCGGTGCTCTGGTCGTGGTCTACGCGATCGAGTTGCCGGGCGATCCCGCGCGGCGAGCGCTGATCGCGGTGCTCTCGGCAGGTTGGGCTGCGCGCCTCGGCGGCCATTTGCTTCGCGACCGCGTCCTCGCCCACGTCGGCGAGGACGGGCGCTACGCCAGGATGCGGAAGGCCTGGGGCACCGCCGCGCAGCCTCGATTCTTCGTCATCTACCAGGTGCAGGCCGCGCTCGCCGTGCTCTTTTCCGTCCCGCCGCTCGCGGCGATGGGCGCAGCCCCGCTCGACCGCTGGTGCTGGGCTGGGCTGACGCTCGCCATCGCCGCGGTGTCCGGCGAGACCGTCGCCGACGAGCAGCTCCGCCGCTTCCGCCGCGATCCCACGAACGCGGGCAAGACGTGCCGCGCCGGGCTCTGGCGCTACTCGCGCCATCCCAACTACTTCTTCGAATGGCTCCACTGGTGGAGCTACGTGCTCGTCGGCCGCGGCACCGCTCTCACCTGGTTGGGACCCGTCCTGATGCTGGTCTTCCTGTTTCGCGTGACGGGCATTCCCTACACGGAGGCTCAAGCGATCCGCAGCCGCGGCGAGGACTACCGGGACTACCAGCGAACCACCTCGGCGTTCGTCCCTTGGTTTCCCCGTCGCGGACGCTGAAGGCGGCTGGCGGCGGCGGTTGGTGGCACACTGTCGATTCAGGAAGCGAGCTGCACGATGAAGCGAACAGCAGGGATCGTCGTCGCGAGTTGGTTGGCCGCCGCCACGGCATCCGCAGCGCCCTCCGTCTCCGACGGTCAAGCGACCACCACCCGCGCGTTCCAAGGCCTCGCCTACGACCGGAAGAGCGGCGACTTCCTCTACACCGAAGAGCACGAGCAGCTCTGGGACGGATCACGTCTGGTCTCGGCGCGCGTCACCTATCGCGCGCCGAACGGCAGCGTGATGGCCACCAAGACCCTCGACTTCGCCAACGGCTCGGAGCGCCCGACGTTCCGCATGGACGACGCCCGCGACGGCTACGTCGAGGGCGTGAGCGTGCGATCGACGGAGATCGAGCTCTTCCAGCGTGACAAGCGCGACGCCGAGCTCGAGCGCGCCACGTTGCCGCGCCCTGCCGAGCTGGTCGTGGACGCAGGCTTCAACTACTTCATGCGCAACCACTGGGACGCAATCGCCCGTGGCGAGACCCTGGCATTCGACTTCGCGGCGCCGACTCGCCTCGACACCTACCGCTTCCAGGCGCGGCGCATCGGGGAGCGCGACCTCGCCGGACGCCCGGCCATGGTGGTGGCCGTCGAGCTGGCCACCCCGCTGGTGCGCTGGCTTCTCGACCCGATCACGCTGACCTACGACCGCGAGACCCACGAGCTCCTCGAATGGCAGGGGATCTCGAACCTCGACGACGACGGCGATCAGCCCTTCGACGCGCGCATCGTCTTCCCGCGCGGTGAAGGCGGCGTTCCCGACACGCGCGCCGCCGAGGCACGGCGCGTCACCGCGAGCGGCGGCTGAATGCCGGCGGTGCGAGGCTGCGCGACTCTCGGCCTCGCGGCGTGCCTCGCCGGCCTGGCGTTCGGCGCACTGCCCGCGTGCTCGATTCCCGAGACGGCCACGGCGCTCGCGGCGGACGAGCCGGACGTGCGCGCGCTCTACGCGCCACACCGGCGCGGTGCTGCGTTCTTCAACCCCTGGGCCGAGATGACCACGGGCTTCACGGATCTCTTGCGCTGGAAGCTCTCGGTCAACGAATTCGCCGACGCCAAGCAGCGCGCACCATCGGTGCCTGCGGTGCCCAACGACGGCTCGACGCTGCTCGCCGATCTCGAGGACCCGTCGGTCACGTGGATCGGCCACGCCACGGCACTCGTCGAAGACGAAGGCGACGTGTGGCTCACGGACCCGATGTTCTCGGCCTCGATCTTCGGGTTTCGTAAACGCCTCCATCCGCCGGGGATCCCCCTCGATCGCATCCCTGCGCCCAAGTTCGTGGTGGTGAGCCACAACCATTACGACCACCTCGACGCTCCCACCATCGAGGCTCTGCCTGCGAGCACCGTCATGATCGTGCCGCTCGGTCTCGCCGACTGGATGCACGACGAAGGCCGCGAGCACGTGGTGGAGCTGGACTGGTGGCAGAGCACCATCGTCGGCGACTGGACGATCACGTGTCTGCCGTCGCAGCACTGGAGCCTGCGCTCGATCGACAGGAACGAAACGCTGTGGGCGTCGTGGCTCGTCGAGGGCCACGGCCGCCGCTACTACTTCGCGGGGGATACCGGATATTTCCCCGGCTTCGCCGAGTACGGCCGGCGCTTCGGCCCCATCGACGTGGCGCTCTTGCCCATCGGCGCCTACGCGCCGCGCTGGTTCATGGCGTACCAGCACATGGATCCAGCGCAAGCGTTCACGGCCTTCGAAGAGCTGGGCGCACGCTGGATGGTGCCCATCCACTGGGGCACCTTCGATCTCTCCGACGAGCCGATGGACGAGCCGCCGCGCGAGCTGGCACGCGCAGCGGCGCCGCGCCCCGAGCTCGCCGAGCGCATCAAGGTGCTCGCGATAGGCGAGACGTTCCACCTGCCGAACGGATGAACGCGAGCATCTCGGGAGCCGCCACGCGATCGTCGCGGCTCAAGGTGAGCACGATGCGCTCGTGGCTGCCGGCGGGAATGCCGAGCAGCTTGGTGCTCGCGCCCGCGCCGGCCAGCGCATCCGCGAAGAGCTTGGCCTGGCGCTTGAGCGCTTCGGTCTCGCCGTCCGCATAGAGCACGAGCGAGGGCGGGGCGTCGGCGCGCACGAGACGGATCGGCGACGAGCGCTCCTTCCAGTCCACGTCCGATTCCCCGTGACGGAAGCGCGCCTCGTAGTAGTCGAGGTCGGTGCCGAGGTCGTAGGTCTTCTCGTCCGACACGTCGTAGGCGGCGCCGCTCACGGCGATGAGCCCGCGAATCGCCGTCGCGGGCACTCCCACGTTTTCGAGCTTGGCGCGATCGAGGGTCACCCAGGCCGCGAGGTGCGCTCCCGCCGAGTGCCCGGAGAGGAAGATTGCGTCCGGATCGGCGCCGTAGTCCGCCGCGTGGGCATACACCCAGGCCACCGCGTGCGCCACGTCGTCGACCTGGTCCTCCAACGAAAACTTCGGCATGAGGCGGTAGTTGATCACCGCGGTGGCGATGCCGTGCCCGGCGAAGAACCGCCCGATGTTGCCGTACACGTCGTGCCCACCCGGAGCCAGCGACTTGTCGCCGGTGCGCCAGCCGCCGCCATGAACGAACACGAGCACCGGCGGCCGTTCGACCGAGGGCGCCGGCAAGAAGAGATCCAGCTTGTGCTTCACGGGATCGGCGTCCGCGTCCGAGCGGTACGCGAGATCGCGAAGCACCTGATTCGCTGGCAGCTCCGCCTCTTCGTAGAAGAACGGAATCCCCACCCGATACACGAGGTGCGAGCACCCCGAAGTGACGATCCCGATCCAGCTCATCAGCGCCGCACATCCGATCTTCCGAAGCATCGCCACTCCCCGCCCGGGCACCAAACACGCGGGCACGTGCTTCACGAGCTACGCGCCACACACGCCCCCGGTTTACCGTGAGTTGAATTGCGGTGGCGGGTTCGCAGACTGCCGGGCTCCTTGTCGGGACGCGACCGCTCGTGAACGATTCACAACCCAAGTCCGAACGCGTGGTGTCGGTGCCCGTGATCGCCGCCACCTTCTTTCTGGTGCTCGGAGGCGCCGGCGCTTGGGTGCCGTACTTCGGGCTCTACCTGAAACGCGTCGGCTACAGCGGCACCGCCCTCGGGCTGCTGCTCGCGGCCATGACGCTGGCGCGGGTGCTGTGGGCGCCGTTCTGGACGGGGCTCGCCGATCGTTTCCGCAGTGGCGAGCGCGTGCTGGTACTCACCAGCTTCGTGTCGCTCTTCGGCGCGATCGCGGCGATCTGGACTCCCGTACCTCCGCTGGCCTTCGCTGCGCTGCTGGTGGTCTTCGCCGGAGCGCGCGGGCCGATCGGTCCGCTCCTCGACGCCGAGACCATCCTGGCGCTCGAGCGGCGTGGGCTGGATGCGCGTCACTACGGCCGCATCCGGCTCTGGGGCTCGGTGGGATTCATGGCGCTCGGCGTGGTGGGAGGTTGGGTGGCGGATCTGCATCCGCGGGCGCCGCTCGATCTGGCGATCGGGGTGTGGATCGTCGGCGCCTTGCTCACGCTCGCCTTTCCGCGCGGCCCGATCTCGAAGCCCGTGCCGGTCTGGGAAGCGATGCGGGCGTTTTCTCGCGAGCGCTTCTTCCGGCCGTTTGTCGCGGCGGTGGTCCTCCACGGATTCGCGCTGGTGACGTGGGACAACTTGATCGCCATCCACGTGGCTTCGATCGGCCTTTCCTCGCGCTGGACGGGTGCGGCGCTGGGCGTGGCGATGACTACCGAGATCATGCTCATGTGGCTCGGGCAACGGCTGCTCACCCGCATCGCCCCGTTCCGCGTGCTGGTGCTCGCGGCAGGGCTGGGCGCACTGCGCTGGGTGGCGACGGCGAGCACCGCGAGCCCTGCCGTGCTGCTGGTCGCGCAGGCCTCGCACGGGCTCGTCTTCGGCGCGTTCTGGATCGCATCGGTCGAGATCTTGCGCAGCAACGCGCCGGAGCGCATTCGAGCCACGGCGCAAGGTGTGCTCGCCGTGGGGTCATACGGCATGGGCGCGATCGTGGCGGGTGGCGCGATCGCATTGGCGCTGGAGCGGATCGGCACCGAAGGGCTGCTCTACGTGGCGGCACTGGCGTCGCTCACGGCCGCAGGGCTGGCGCAAGCGGCAGGTTCGAGGGGCGAGAGCTGAGGGCGCGGGCGTAACTGCAGGCGGGCTTGCGCCCGCCCCTACGCTCGGCTGCACCGACTCGCGCGAGCTCGCGCAGGCAGCGTGCGGGACTGCAGGCGAGGGTTTGCCCGGGTTCCGCCAGCGCATCCATATTGCGCGCCGCTCGCGCACGAGCGGGGGGTGAGGCGTGGCGGAACCGAAGCTCGCGGAAGCGCTCGTCCAGGTGGACGAGGTCACCAAGGTCTATCCGCAGGGCCATCGTGAGGTGCGGGCGCTCGCCGGCGTCACGTTGGGTGTGCCGCGCGGCGAGTTCCTCTCGATCATGGGCCCGAGCGGCTCCGGAAAAAGCACGCTGCTTCACCTCATGGCTGGTCTCGATCGGCCGAGCACCGGGGCCGTTCGCGTGGATGGTGTCGCGCTCAGCGACATGCCGGACACCGACGTCACGATCTTTCGGCGCGAGCGCGTCGGCCTGATCTTTCAGTTCTTCAATCTGCTGCCCACGCTCACCGCCGCCGAGAACGTGGCGCTTCCGCTCTTGCTCGACGGCAAGCGGATGAAGGACGTGCGCGAGCGCGTGGAAGCGCTCCTCGCAGTGGTGGGACTCGCCGATCGCAGCACGCATCGCCCGGACGAGCTTTCCGGCGGCGAGATGCAGCGAGTGGCCATCGCCCGAGCGCTGGTGGTCGATCCCAAGCTGCTGCTCGCCGACGAGCCCACCGGCAATCTCGACTCGGCAACGAGCACCGAGATCCTCGAGCTTCTGCGCTCGGTGCATCGAGAAAAAGCGCCGACCATCGTCATGGTGACGCACGATCCGCGCGCCGCCGAGTTCGGCGACCGCGTCATCCGGCTCCGCGACGGCAAGATCGAAGAAGACCGCCGTACGGCGGGACGTTGAGCGATGCGGCTTCCGGGCGACATGTCCGGCGAGTCCGCCGATCGCCGAGAGCCAGCGGCGCCGGGAACGCGAACCAGCCAGGTGCTTCGTTGCCCGGCGAGGCTCCACGCCGACGTGCGGGCGGCTCGAGGCCACAAGTCGGCGATCCCGTCAGCGGGGCCGTCGAGAGACCGATGGCCCTCCAGCCGATTGGAGCTCTGTGCTCCACGCTCACCGCTCCATCGCACCGCGCGCCGCGAGCGAAGCGAGGCGACTTGGGGGTGGGACCCGGGGCGGGGGGGGCGCGGCCGGCGGGGGGGGGGGGCAGCCCCCCCCGAAAACCCAGGGGGGGCTGACCCGACACCGAAACAGGGCCCCGGGGGGGGC
>CAYUSL010000379.1:0-1755 GCA_964447125.1 uncultured bacterium
GTGCTCGCCTCGGACGTGGTCTGCACGGAGGTCGAGTTCCGGGCGTTCGGCGAAGCCGAGGCGCATGCGTACGTGGCCACCGGCGAACCCCTCGACAAGGCCGGTGCCTACGGCATCCAGGGCCGCGGTGCCGTGCTGGTCCGCGGCATCCGCGGCTCGTACACGAATGTGGTGGGGCTGCCGCTCGTCGAGGTTCTCGAGTCGCTGCTCGCGATCGGCGCGATCGCAGCCGACGAGCTCGATCCGTGAGCGAGACCATCGCCTCGAGACTCGCGGAGGTTCGAGCTCGCATCGATGCCGCCGCTCGTGCCGCGGGCAGAGATCCCGCCACCGTCGAGCTGGTGGTGGTCACCAAGACCCGCAGTGTCGCCGAGATCGTCGAGGCCATCACCGCCGGCGCGCTCCTCATCGGTGAGAACTACGTCCAGGAAGCGCGGCGCAAGATCCCCGAGGTAGCGGCGGCGCTGCCAGGCTCGCAGCCACGCTGGCACCTCATCGGCCCGCTACAAACCAACAAGGCGAAGCTCGTGCCGGGTTCGTTCGACGTGGTGGAGTCGGTCGATCGCACGGAGCTGGCCGCGGCGCTGGCAAAACGCGCGACAGCCGCAGGCCTCACCCTCCCTGTGCTCGTTCAGGTCAACATCGGCCGCGAGCCCCAGAAGGCGGGAGTCCTTCCCGAGCATCTCGACGAGCTACTGCGTTTCGTCGCTGGCCAGCCGGCGCTCGCCGTGGGCGGCTTGATGGCGATCCCTCCCGACGCAGACGATGCGGAAGACGCGCGCCCGTACTTCCGGGCGCTCGCGGGCGCCGCCCGCGAAGCGAGCGCGCGTGGCCTTCTGCCGGCGGCGCCGGTACTCTCCATGGGCATGAGCCACGACTACGAGGTGGCGATCGCCGAAGGCGCTACGCGCGTGCGAGTCGGTACCGCGATCTTCGGCCCGCGGCCGGCGCGCGACGAATCACGCATCGCGAGTGGCTGACGTTCCAACCGCGCGCTAGGCCGCGCCAGCCCCACGAGGTACGCATGCATCCAGCGAGAAACATCGGCTTCATCGGCGCCGGCAACATGGCTCGCGCGATGATCGGCGGGCTGCTCGCCGCGGGCGTTCACCCCGCCACCGAGATCGTGGCCAGCGACCCGGACGCCGGTGCGCGCGAGCGACTCGCCGCCGAGCACCACGTTCGCGTCCACGGGGACAATGCGCGCGTGGCCGCAGAGGCGCACACGCTGGTGCTGGCGGTGAAGCCGCAAACCATGGACGGCGTGCTCGCTGCGCTCACCGGAACGGTGACGCCCGAGCATCGGGTGATCTCGATCGCCGCTGGCGTGACGCTCGCGCGATTGGAACGAGGACTGGGAGAGGCTGTCGCGGCGGGGCGACTGGTCCGCGCCATGCCCAACACACCCGCCCTCGTGGGCGAAGGAATCACCGTGTGGTGCGCACGCGGCGCGGTCCACGACGACGACGCTGCCATCGTTGCGCGCGTGTTCAGCGCCATCGGTCGCCAGCGCCAAGTGGCGAGCGAGGCACTCCTCGATGCCGTCACCGGTCTTTCGGGCTCGGGGCCTGCGTACGTCTTCCTCTTCCTCGAAGCGCTCTCGGACGCAGGCGTGCGAGAGGGCCTGCCACGCGATCTCGCCGACGAGCTCGCGACCCAGACGGTGTTGGGCTCGGCGCGCATGGTGCAAACGACGCACGCGAGCTTCGCGGCGCTCCGCAACCAGGTCACGTCTCCGGGCGGAACCACGATCGC
>CAYUSL010000379.1:1855-6303 GCA_964447125.1 uncultured bacterium
CGCCCCTGGTTCTCGATCTGCGTCACCTGCTCGAGAGTGAGGACGCGCTCATGGGATTTCTGCTCGGCAACTTTCTGCTCACGATCGGGCTCTTCGCGAGTGTCGTGCTGCAGCTTTACACGTACGTGGTGATCGCGGCGGTAGTGGCCTCGTGGCTACCGGTCGACCGCGGGCACCCGGTCGTCCGCCTCCTCGATCAGCTCGTCGAGCCCGTGCTGTCGCGACTGCGCCGCCACGCTCCATTCCTGGTCCAAGGTGGAGTCGACCTGTCGCCGATGGCGCTCCTCATCCTGATCCAGCTCGTCCGCACGGTGGCCGCAGGCGGATTGATCGACGCGGCCCACCGCCTGTGACCGACGCGGCCGGCGCACTCAGCGCCGTCGCGGGTGGCGTGGCCATCGCCATTCGGGTCAAACCCCGAGCGTCGAAGTCTGCGCTCGGCGGCCTGCGCGACGGAGCCTTGGAGGTGAAGGTCGCAGCACCGCCCGTCGACGATGCAGCCAACGAGGAGCTGATCCGCTTCTTGGCCAAGGCTCTCGGCGTACCGCAGCGCGGCGTGTCGATCGTGCGTGGCGAGCGCTCGCGCCACAAGCGGGTCGAGGCGGTGGGGCTCACCCTGGAGCAAGCGACGGCGCGCTTGGGCGCAGTCGGCACCTCGCGCCGAGCCTCCGGGGGGGACGCCGGTTGACCCGGGGAGGGGCGTCGTTATATTCCGCCCGCTCCCGATGCATTTTCGCGGTCCAGCGCTGCATCGAGCCCCAATCGCGCCGAGGTTCGGACCGCCGAGGATTCACCATGCCGATCTACGAGTACCAATGCCCCGCGTGCAACGCCACCTTCGAGAAGCAGCAGTCGATCACCGCGCCGCCGATCAAGACGTGCCCCGAATGCGGCGGGCGCAAGGTCCAGCGACTGATCTCCAGCACCTCGTTCGTGCTCAAGGGCTCCGGCTGGTACGTGACCGACTACGCCCGCAAGGACGCCAAGGGTGCGAAGGGATCGGAGTCGAAGGCGTCGGATTCGACCGCGAAGTCCGAGACCAAGACCGAGACCAAATCGGATTCCGCGTCGACCAAGGAAAGCTCAGGCAGCACCAAGAGCACCTCGTCGAGCGCGAGCGCATCGAGCTGAGCGCAGCGCACGCGCGTCTGGGCCGCGTTCCCGCACGCGGCATGGGGTCGCCGGCGACGAACACCGTTCGATCGTGAACGCGACCGGCTCGCTCGATCCCCAGCCTCACGCGGCGCTGCCGCGCGTCACGGTTGCGCGCGACGCGTCGATCGTGGTGCTCACCGTCGCGGCTTGGGTGGTCGACACCGCGCTCGCTGGCCGGGCCGGCAGCGAGATCCCCGTGCTCGGGGTCGTGACCGGGCTCGCGACGGCGCTGGTCGGATTCCTGGCCCACGAATGGGGCCACCTCGCCGGCGCCCTGCTCGCCGGGAGCCGGGTCCATTTCCCGAACCGGCTCGCTGCACCGCTGCTCTTCCATTTCGACGTCGAGCGCAACGACCGCCGGCAATTCCTCGCGATGTCGTACGGCGGATTCGCGGCGAGCGCGCTAGCGCTCATCGTCATGGTGGCGCTCCTGCCCGCCGATCGAGTCGCGGGACGAACCGCACTCGTTTTGGCCGGAGTGGGCACGGTCGTGTCGCTGGTTGCGGAAGTCCCGACGGCCGTTCGCGTCGCTCGTGGTGCGCCGCTACCCACGGGCTACGCGTTCACGGCGCCGCGCTGACAACCTGCGCACGATGCCCGCGTTGGGCGCTGCTTTACGGGGCGGGGCCGCTCCCGTATGTTGGCGCGCCCTTCCGCACCGGTCACGAGGACGATGGGCGAAATCATCGACGGCAAGGCGCTCGCGGCCGAGGTGCGAGCCGAGGTCGAGCGGGGCGTCGCGGGACTCATCGCGAGCGGTGGCCCACGGCCCGGGCTCACCGTGGTTCGCGTGGGCGAGGACCCGGCGAGCGCGGTGTACGTGCGCGGCAAACGCACCGCATCCGAGGCGGTCGGGATCGCCGCGGTGGAGCATCACCTGCCGGAGACCACCTCCGAAGCCGAGCTGCTCGCCCTGCTCGACCGCCTCAACGCCGATCCAGCCGTGCACGGCATCTTGGTTCAGCTCCCGTTGCCCAAGCAGATCCGGCCGACGGTGGTGCTGGACCGGATCTCACCTCGCAAGGATGTCGATGGATTCCATCCCGACAACGTCGGGCTCCTGGTCCAAGGTCGTCCGCGGTTTCGGCCCTGCACACCGCACGGCGTGATGCGCATGCTCGATTCCGTCGGCGTGGCGCTCGCTGGCAAAGAAGCGGTGGTCGTCGGGCGCAGTGAGATCGTCGGCAAGCCGGTGGCGATCCTGCTCCTCGAGCGCCACGCCACCGTGACCATCTGCCACTCGCGTACCCGCGATCTGGCGTCGGTAGTCGGCCGCGCGGAGGTGCTGGTCGCAGCGGTCGGCAAGCCGGAAATCGTGCGCGGTGCCTGGATTCGCGACGGCGCAGTGGTGATCGACGTCGGGATGAATCGCCTCCCGAGCGGCAAGCTCGTGGGCGACGTCGAGTTCGCCGCAGCGAAAGAGCGCGCTTCCCACATCACTCCGGTGCCGGGCGGCGTGGGCCCCATGACGATCGCCATGCTGCTCCACAACACCCTCGAGGCTGCGCGGGCGACACACGCCGCCGACACCTCGGAGAGAAGCTCATGACGGAATCCCTGAAGCGCACCCCGCTCGCCGATCGGCACGTCGCCCTCGGCGGTCGGATGGTGCCGTTTGCGGGCTGGGAAATGCCGGTCCAGTACACCGGCATCATGGACGAGCACAAGACGGTGCGCAGCGCCGCCGGGCTCTTCGACATCGCGCACATGGGGGTCGTGGAGGTGGCGGGACCGGGTTCCGCGCGCACCCTCGACTGGCTCACCACCAACGACGTCGGCAAGCTCGAGGTCGGCCGCGCCCACTACAGCCTGCTCTGCCGCGACGACGGCGGGATCCTCGACGATCTCATCATCTACCGCGCTGGCGCGGAGCTCTTCTGGGTGGTGGTGAACGCGTCGAATCGCAGCAAGGACTTCGAATGGATGGCGAGCCACGTTCCCGCCGGCGGCGCGCGACCCATCGAGCGCGGTGACTTGGCGTTGCTCGCGCTCCAAGGTCCGAAGGCTGCAGAGGTCCTGGCACGGGTGAGCGACGCGAAGCTCGAGAGCCTGCCCTATTTCGGCGTCGCCGATGCGACCGTCGCGGGACAAGCCATGCGCATTGCGCGCACCGGCTACACCGGCGAGGACGGATTCGAGCTCTTCTCGAGCGCTGCCGCTGTGGGGGCGCTCTGGGACGCGCTGCTCGCGGCCGGCGCCGACCTCGGCATCAAGCCCGTGGGCCTCGGCGCGCGCGACACGCTGCGCCTCGAGATGGGCTACGCGCTCTACGGCAACGAGCTCAGCGAGTCGACCTTGCCACTCGAAGCGGGCCTGGGCTGGGTGGTGAAGCCGGCCAAGGGCGATTTCGTGGGGCGCGGCGCCATCGAGGCCGCCCGCGCCCGCGGTGCCGCGCGCAAGCTGGTGGGGCTCGAGCTCACCGAGCGCGGCGTGCCGCGCCACGGATACCCCATCGTCGCGAACGGAACGGTGGTCGGCGAGGTCACCAGCGGCACGTCCTCGCCGAGCCTCGGCAAAGGCGTCGCGATGGGCTACGTGGACGTGGCGCACGCTGCCCTCGGCAGCGAGCTCGGCATCGACGTCCGAGGCAAGGCGCTCGCGGCACGGGTCGTGAAGCCGCCCTTCGTGCCGGCCCGTACCAAGAAGTGAGAATCCCGTTCCTCTCGAAGACCCTGCGAAGGAGATCGCATGCAAATCCCCGGCAATCTGCGCTACTCGAAGGAACACGAGTGGATCAACGCCAGCAACGCCGCGGCGGCGAAGGTGGGCATCACCGATTACGCCCAGTCGCACCTCGGCGACGTCGTCTACCTGGAGATCCAGGTCAAGGCAGGTGACACGCTTGCCAAGGACCAGACCTTCGCCACCGTCGAATCCGTGAAGGCGGTGTCCGAGATCTACGCGCCGGTCGCCGGCAAGGTCGTGGCCGTGAACACCGCCCTCGCGGACGCTCCCGAGCGCATCAACGCCGATCCCTACGGCGAGGCGTGGTTGATTCAGATCGAGATTGGCAACACCGCCGACGTCGACGCGCTCATGCCTGCTGACGCCTATCAAGCCTTCGTCGACGCCGAAACCAACGCCTGAGGAGCTTTCTTCGGGGGGCTGTTCCAGCCCCCCGCCCATCGCGGCAAAGCCACGATGGGACCCACCCCCGAGGCGACTCGCTGCGCTCGGCGCCGGTACCGAGACCCGGGAAGCCGAGGCGCTACACCCCTCAGCGGACCAGGCGCTGGGTCACGTGGGCGTGGACCTTGTCCATCGCGTAGTTCCCGGCGCCTTGGGCGAAGCGC
>CAYUSL010000380.1:0-6261 GCA_964447125.1 uncultured bacterium
AGCCCCGTGCCAACGCCAGGTTGGCCAGAGCCAGGATGTTGTCGACGCCGTGGACATGGTGGGTGAGCCCCATCGCCCACAACATGAGCCCGCGCTTGGCGCTCACCAGCATCGACACCGCGCGCTCCAGATCTTGGCGCGTGAGGCCGCTCTCCGCGACCAGCGTGTCCCAGCTCGTCGCGTTCAGATCGGCTTCCACCGCGGCCCAACCACTGGTGAAGCTCGCGACGTACTCGCGATCGACTCCGCCGCCCTCGATCACCCCCTTGAGCAACGCCTTGAATACGGCCACGTCCGCGCCCACGTGTGGCATGAGGTAGAGGTCGGAGATGGTCGAGCCGGCGAGCATCGACCACGGATCCGATGGCACCCGGAACCGCACCAGTCCCAGCTCGCGGAGCGGATTCACCACGATCACGCGGCCCCCGCGTCGCCTGAGCTTCATGAGCTCGGTGATGAGGCGCGGGTGGTTGCTCGCGGGATTGGCGCCGGCCACGATCGCCAGGTCCGCTTCTTCGAGGTCCTCGAGCGTGACCGAGGCGGTGCCGGATCCCATCACCTGTTGCAGCGCTACCCCCGACGCGGCGTGGCAGTAGAACGAGCAGTTGTGGATGTTCGGCGTGCCGAACGCGCGCGCGACGAGCTGCAACAAGAAGGCTGCCTCGTTGCTGGATCGCCCCGAGGCATAGACGAAGACCTCGTCGCGCGGTGCCTCGCGGAACGCCGCGGCGGAGCGATCGAGCGCCTCGTCCCACGCGACGCGCCGGAAGTGGGTGTCGCCCGGCTCGGCGAGGATCGGGAACGCGAGGCGCCCCAAGCGCTCGCATTCCGCCGAGGTGAGCCGCGCCATCTCCGCGATGGGGGTGGAGCGGAAGTACTGCTCGTCGATCGCGCCCGCCATGTCTCCGGCTTGGGCTTGAATGGATTTCTTGCAGACCGACGGGAAATGACCGGTCTCGTTCACCATGCCGCCGGATTGGCCGCCCATGCCGAGCGCGCAGGTCTTGCACGCGTTGCGGGAGCGCAGCCGCTGGTAGAGCGGCAGCACGCCGCCGGCTTCGCGGCCTTTCTGGAAGATGTAGGCGACGGCCTTGAGGCCGCCGCCGGAGCGGACGCGGGGTCGGGTCATGGCTGAGTCTCGTTGGGCAGGTCGGCCGCAGGGACCGGTGAAGAAGTGGTGAGGTCGTCGTTCGCGCGTACCGGCAGCGGGCGCGGCTCGGAGCGCGCACGGCGCCGGAACGCCGCGAGCTGAGGGCTTGCAGGATCGAGATCGGGCATGCAGATCGGCTCGAAGCGGGCTCTGAGCGCAGCCTCCAGCCACGCCATCGTTTCTTCGTCATACCGCAGGCTCTCGCGGCTCAGCAGCACGAAGGTCGTACGCGGATCGTCGACGGCGGCCGCGAGGCCCTGGGCGCCGCGCGACTCGGCGGTGCGAAAGGGCGTCCAGAGGTCGTGGGATGCGACGTCGACGCGCACCGAGCTCAAGCTGAGGACCGTCGAGGCCGTCGCATCCGTGTAGCTGCCGAGGCAACGACTCGCTCGATCGCAGAGGGCTCGCTTCTCGTCGGTCGGTGCGTGGACCAGCGGCCCGAGAGCGCCGCCCGCGGCAGCAGCCACGAGCGGTGCGAACGCCAGAAACGAGCGGGCTCGCTGGTACGGCAAGAACCGCAGGACGCCGCGCTCGACGACCCAAGCCACGGCGACGAACGCATAGCCCTCGAGGAAGCTCAGCGTCGTGCTGGTGAAGAGTAGGAAGCGCGGTTCGAGCCAGAAGGGTGCCACGAGAAAGGCGTAGACGAATGCGATCGCGGCAGCCTGCAGTCGGGCTGCGCGGCCGTCGCGGATGCACGCGACCAAGGCGAGCAACGCGAACGACGACGGCGTCTCCTCGTCGTGCCCGAGATTCCGGACCGCACGCGCGACGAGCTGCGGGATCGACGGCACGAAGGACGCCAGCGTGGGTGTCGCCGCATCGGGAAATCGCGTCCAGTCGCGAACGTCGGCACCTCCGGACAGGGCGAAGGCGAGATTCTTGGTGTGCTCGCTCCACAGCGGGTTGTTCGTCACCAACGTGTTGGCGAGGAGTTGCGGAGCCGCACCGAACAGCGTGCCCAGCACCAGCAGCGGCCAGTGGCGGCGTCGACCGCGAGCATCGAAGATCGACACGGCGGAGATGGCCACGAGCACCAACAGCGACTGGTGCCTGAACAGGAAGCCGATGCCGATCGCCACCCCGGCGAGCCACTGGCAGAGCGGTCGAGGGCGCAAGAAGAAATAGATCGCCACGAGCTGCATCGTGGTCGCGGGTAGATCGGTGCCGCCGTTGGCCGCGTACGAGGCCAGGCCGGGGACGATCGAGAGCGTGGCGAAGAAGAGCGCGCGTGTGGACGCCAGCGATCGCGTGATCTCGACGGCGACCAGGCTCGCCAGCGTCGCGAACCCGACCGAGGCCACCCGGCTCACCGTGAGCAGGGACCCGGGGAGTCGCGCTGCGTTGCTCAGAATCGCGGCCCAGCCGAAGTTGTGAAACGGCGTCACCAGGGTGGTCGCATCCCAGACGTCCATCCGCGCCGCTTGCGTGATCCACGAATAGCCGTCGCCGCCGAGGACCCCGTAAGTCGATCTCGCGTACGCCCAGCCGAGTGGAATCGTGAGCAACACCAGCCATGGACAAGCCGTGGCCATGTGCTCCCAAAACGGATCGGAAGGCGGGTTCGCGTGACGCGCCCAGTCGTTCCGCAACGAGCGGACGCCGGCCCGCAGACTGCCGTGCCCGAGCCGCCGAATGCTCCACGACGCGAGGACGACGATCGCACCCCAGAAGGCGAGCTTCGGATTCACGCCCGTACCGAGTGCCGCATGCTCCGAGATCGGACTGGAGCTTACGACTCGAGCGGTGGCGGGACGGGTGCGGAGAGCTTCGGCAGCCGCGATTCGATCTGGCGCGGCATGCGAATCACGACTCGCCGCCCGTGGGCTGCGATACCCGCAACAGCATCTGGCTGACACGATCGGTGGCAGCCTCCAGGCGCCGCCGCACGTCGAGCTCCTCGAGAAACGCTTGACGGCCTTCGGCCTCGGTGAGCACGGCTGCTCCCACCAGGTCGGCGAGCTTCGCGGGGTCGCGCTCTTGAGCGGCAGCGCGCGACAGCGGACGGGCGCTGCTGTCGGGCATGGCCGTCGCGAGGTCGAGCACCAGGCGTTGCAGGGTGATGGTGAGAGCCAGCAGCGGCTCACGATCTTGTGGGCGCACCGCGTCGGGAACGAGCGCCGCGCGGATCTCCCGATAGGCGCGCGTGGCGGGGTGCTCGTCGAGCATCCGCACGCGAAGGAGGCCGTGCAGCAGGATGTTGAACCGGCCGTTCGAGAGCTTCTCGTCCTTCTCCACGTACCCCACGCCCATCATCGGGAAGATCGCTGGCCGGCCTTCGTAGTTGGTCTCCCAGCCCGGTGCCAGCGTCGCCACGGCGAGCACGCGATCGCCGGCCAGGCAATCGGCGATCATCTCGCGATAGCGCGGCTCGAACACGTGCAGTGGCAGGTAGCCGCCGGGAACCAGCACCGACCCGGGCAGCGGGAAGATCTTGAGCCGCTCGAGCGCGGCGAGCGCGGCTTGTTGCTCGGGGTCCCGTATTGCCATGCGGCACTCGCGTCGGCGCGGCGCCGACCAACGAAGACGGCATTCTAGGCGGGCTCTTCGCGCCGAGAAAAGAGGTTTCCCCTCTCGGTGGTGGTTGACATCACCCGGGATCATCTCGGCCGAGTCGTGCGGGTCTGGGGGCCCGTCGGCGGGCACGGCTCGCCCCAACTCGATCCCGTGGAACCGGCGGCTCGCCTCGAGCCTCGGCCGCGCGAATGGGGCTCACTCCCCACGAGCGTGACCGGGGTGCGCGGCCGCGGAGCGCCCTTCGACGTCCCCCCAGCCCCGCACGCCCCGAGCGGGTTCAACGTGAAAGTGAACCACTACCCCCCTCTCATGCGAGCGGGGGAATGCGCCGATATACTCGGCGCGGGTCTCGGGACCGACGAACACCGTGCCCCGACTCGACGCGCCATGACGAGCCAACCGCCGACTCCGTCCGCGCCCGACGAAGAGGCCCTCGAAACGCGCGAATGGCTCACGTCGTTCGCCGAAGTGATCCAGCGCGCCGGTGCGGGGTTCGCCGCACGGCTCCTCGACGCCCTCGAAGAGCACGCGTACCGAGCGGGTGTGGCCATCCCGTTTTCTGCCAACACTCCGTACATCAACACGATCCCTCGCGACCAGCAGCCGCGATTCCCAGGCAGCCGCGAGATCGAGCGGCGCATCAAGAGCTGCGTGCGCTGGAACGCGATGGCGATGGTGGTGCGCGCCAATCGCGAAGAACCGGGCATTGGCGGACACATCTCCACCTATGCGTCCGCGGCCACGCTCCTCGAAATCGGTTTCAATCATTTCTTTCGCGCTGCCGCGGGCGACGACTCCGGCGACCAGGTCTTCTTTCAAGGCCATTCGGCACCGGGGATCTACGCCCGTGCCTTCCTGGAAGGACGGCTGGAAGCCGAGCAACTCGCGAGCTTCCGTCGTGAGCTGCGCCGCGGCGGCGGTCTCTCGTCGTATCCGCATCCGTGGCTGATGCCGGATTTCTGGCAATTCCCCACGGTGTCGATGGGCCTGTCGCCCATCCAGGCCATCTACCAGGCGCGCTTCAATCGCTATCTCGAAGACCGTGGTCTCAAGGACACCTCGCGCTCTCACGTGTGGTGCTTCGTAGGCGACGGCGAGAGCGACGAGCCCGAGACGCTTGGCGCGATCACCCTCGCGGCGCGCGAAGCGCTCGACAACCTGATCTTCGTGGTGAACTGCAACCTGCAGCGTCTGGATGGCCCCGTGCGCGGCAACGGCAAGATCATCCAGGAGCTGGAGGCGGCGTTTCGTGGCGCGGGTTGGAACGTCATCAAGGTGATCTGGGGCAGCGACTGGGATCCGCTCCTCGCCCGTGACGCCGACGGCGCGCTGGTGCGTCGCATGGGTGAGGTCGTCGACGGCGAGTACCAGAAGTACAGCGTCGAGCCAGGTGCCTACACGCGCGAGCATTTCTTCGGCGTGTCGGAGAGCTTGCGTTCGCTCGTCGAGGACATGACCGACGAGCAGATCCGTCGCATGAAACGTGGCGGTCACGATCCCGAGAAGGTCTACGCCGCCTTCGATGCAGCCACCCGCCACACCGGCGCCCCCACCGTGATTCTCGCCAAGACCGTGAAAGGCTACGGGCTCGGCGAGGCCGGCGAGGGGCGCAACATCACCCACCAGCAAAAGAAACTGAACGAGGACGAGCTGCGCGAGTTCCGCACTCGCTTCGGCATTCCGATCTCCGACGAGGACGTGGCCAAGGCGCCGTTCTACCGGCCGCCGGATTCCAGCCCGGAGATGCAGTACCTGCGCGAGCGACGCGAAGCGTTGGGCGGCTACTTGCCGCGTCGCCGCGTGGGTGCGCCGCCGATCGAGCCGCCGTCGCCTTCGCTCTTCACCGAGTTCCACCAAGGGACCAACGGCCGTGACGTTGCCACGACCATGGCGTTCGTCAAGATCCTCGCGAAGCTCCTGCGCGACAAATCGCTCGGCAAGCTGGTGGTGCCGATCGTGCCCGACGAGGCGCGCACCTTCGGCATGGAGTCGCTCTTTCGCCAGTGCGGCATCTACTCGCACGTGGGCCAGAAGTACGACCCGGTGGACTCCGACAGCCTGCTCTACTACCGCGAGGCGCGTGACGGGCAGATCCTGGAGGAAGGAATCACCGAGGCCGGCTCGATGGCGTCGTTCATCGCCGCAGGCACGGCCTACGCCACCCACGGCATCAACACGATCCCCTTCTTCATCTTCTATTCGATGTTCGGCTTGCAGCGGATCGGAGACTCGATCTGGGCGGCTGCCGACATGCGCTGTCGCGGTTTCCTGATCGGCGGCACCTCGGGTCGCACCACGCTCGCCGGCGAAGGCTTGCAGCATCAGGATGGCCAGAGCCATCTGCTGGCGTACGCCGTTCCCAACCTCGTCACCTACGATCCTGCGTTCGCGTACGAGATCGCGGTGATCGTGGAAGACGGCATCCGTCGCATGTACGTCGATCGGGAAAGCGTCTTCTACTACGTGACGGTGACGAACGAGCCGTATCCGATGCCGGCCATGCCGGACGGCGCACGCGAAGGAATTCTGAAGGGGATGTATCTGTGTCGGCCCGCGGCGAGCGACGCGAACGGGCTGCGTGCGCAGCTTCTCGG
>CAYUSL010000381.1:0-6255 GCA_964447125.1 uncultured bacterium
GGCGAGGCCCGGGTCTGGCTCGCCGGTATGACGCGTCCAAGCTGCAGCGTGAGTTGCGCGCAGCGTCGGCGAGAAGAGTGTGGGGTGCTGGAAGGTCACTCCATCGAGCGCCAGCCGGCGGGCCAGCGCCAGCGCGCCCTCCGTGTCGGCGTGAGGCAAAACACAGTTGAGAAGCATCCGGGTGCCGTTGCGATGGCGCGCGGCCAGCTCGAGGCCGGCGCGCTCCGCGTCGCCGGTGCTGGTGCCCGCATCGAGCGAATGCGGCGAGACCAGCAGGAAATGCGGCCGTGCGTCGAGAAGGCGGCGGCCGCGCTCGCCGGCGAGCATGAGCCCGTTGGTGTTGAGGCCCACTCGCACTCCCGAGTGCCGCGCATGCGCCACGATCTCCGGCAGGTCGGCACGGATCAGCGGCTCGCCGCCCGTGAGGTAGAGTCCCGCGCCGAGGCGCGCGGCTTCGTCGACGATTCCCAGCGCTTCGCCGGTGGTGAGCTCGTCGCAAGCGCTGTTCAGCGTGTCGGGTTTCAGGAAGCAGAACGCACAGTCGAGGTTGCAGCGATTGGTGATCTCCCAGGTGATGGCAAGCGGCCGAGCCGCGAGGCCGCGGCCAAAGCGATGCTCGAGCGGCAGCACGAGCGCACGCAGGACGGCCCGCGGCAGTGGGACGCTTCCCACGGCGGCGAGATGGGCGAGCTTCGAGACGAGCGTGCTCACGAGCATCGAAAGACGGCCGCCCTCGAGATCCGGGCTGCCCAGCACCACGGAGACGTGACGCGCGTGACGCGACGGGGAAGAGTGCGGCGAGCTTACCACGGTGCCCTCGCCGTCCTGATCGTGACGGCCGCGCTCGCGAGCTGCGTCGCAGGCGGGCGGCGTGCGGGAGCGCAGCAGCGATCGAGCGATGGGAACGTGCGCAAGGCGGCGCCCGCGGAATCGCGCCCGGTGCGGGTGGTCGATGTGCTGGACGGGGAGGGTGCGATCCGTGATCCCGCTGCGATCCTCGCCCGTGACGATCGCTGGGCGGTGCTGGAAGCGCCCCCCGGCGTTACCGAGGGTGCACCGCGGGATTCGGCACCGCAGATCGTGGTGGACTTCGGTCGCGAGATCGCACGCCAAGCCGAGCTTCGAATCGGCGGCGGATCCGTGGGTACGATCGAGCTGACGCTCGGCGAGTCGCGCGGCGAGCTGGATCTCGCCCGCGATGGTGAAGAGTTCCCGCGTCGCTTCGAGATCGACGCCGTAGCGGGTGAGCGATGGCAAGCGCCGGTGACGGGTTTTCGTTTCGCGCGGGTGCGCGTGTGGTCGGCGGACGAGCGCCGCGCGCGGGTGGCGCTGGACGTGCTCCAGGGCACGGGTGGCGTCGCAGCCAGGCCCTCGTCCGTGCCGTGGATCGGCGAGTTCACGTGCTCCGACTCAGGGCTCGCGCGATCGTGGCAGGCCGGTGTCGAGACCGCGCGGCTCTGCCTTTCTGCCGATGCCGAGCCGCTCGTTCTCGACGGTGCTAAGCGCGACCGCGCGGTGTGGGCCGCCGACGTGGCGATCGCAGCGCGAGCGCTCTACGCGTCGAGCGCCGACCGCGCGCCGGTGGCGCGCTCGCTCGAGCGTCTCGCCGAGCTGCGTGACGACGGCACGGGTGGCCGGCAGCCCGTCGCCGCTACCGATCACGCCGGCGGGAACTTGGAGCTCGTCGAGTACGGCGGCTGGTGGCTGAGCGCTGTTCGCGATCTGTGGCGCGAGACCGGGGACACCGCGTTCGTGGCGCGGCTCTTCCCCAAGATCGTGGCGCAAGCTCGTTGGACACTCGGGCGTATCGAGGCGGATGGCTTCATTCACAAGCGCGCGGACGAGCTCGAGTGGTGCTACTCGCTGGGGCGCACGGGAGCCCTCGCGTACGTGAATGCGGTGGCGAGCGATGGTCTTGCTGCCGCCGCCGAGCTGGCGCGGGCGGCTGGCGAGAACGAACACGCGGCGGAGTGGGAGCTCGAGTCGATCCGCCTGCGCGCCGCGGTCTTGTCGCGGCTCTGGGATCCCGTGGCCGGGCGCTTCGCCACGGCGCTCGACGATCGCGAGCGGTTCTCGCTCGATGCCAACGTGCTGCCACTCTGGCTCGATTGGTTGCCCGAGGAAGACGTGGACCGGGTGCTGGCGGCGATCCAGCACAAGCTGTGGCGACCATGGGGGCCGCTCAACGTCGATCGCGGCGATGCGCGCGTGAGCGGACCCGAGCACGCCGGCCGCGTGTGGCCGTTTCTCGCGTATTTCGAGGCCGACGCGCGCCTTCGCCCCGGCCGCGATCCGGAGCGGGGATTCGAGCTCTTGCGGCGCACCTGGGGCCACATGCTTGCGCACGAGCCTGGAAACACCTTCTGGGAATGGATCGGACCGGACGGCAATCCCGAGCTGGCGCGCACCAGCCTCGCGCACGCGTGGTCCGTGGGAGTGACCACGGTGCTGAGCGAGCGCGTGCTGGGGATTCGTGCTGTGGCGCCGCGGACCTTCGAGGTAGCGCCGGTGCTCGGTGCGCTCACGCACGTCTCCGGCGTGCGCCCGACGGCGTGGGGGCCGATCCGCGTGAACGCTCGTCACGACGTCGAGTCGGGACGATTGGATCTGGTGGTCGAGATGCCGGCGGGGACCAGCGTGTCGCGCTTCCTGTTGCCCGCGTCCGAAGCCGCGCGGGTCCGTCTCGGTGGGCGCGAGCTCGGAATCGCGACCGAGACGGCGAGAGCGGTCGAGCTGCCGGTGGTCGTCGAGCGCAAGCGCGGTTACCTGGTGATCGAAGCTCCGCCTTCACTCGAGTACCGTTTCGAGATCCGCCGCGACGGGGCCGCGCCGCCGAGCGAGCAGCAGGCGGCGCCCGGACCCGCGCTTGAGGCGAGTCGCGAAGCGTCGCTAGGTTGAACGCCCTCCCGCTGCGTGCCGCCGCCGACTCCGCGATGCCTCGACCGAAGATCCGCCGGGTTCTGCTGCTCAATCCTCCGGGTACGCGGCGATATTTGCGCGACGTCTACTGCAGTCACAGCTCGAAGGGGACGTATCTCTACCATCCGCTCGACCTGCTCGCGCAAGCGGCGCTGCTGGCGCCGCACTTCGACGTCGCGTTCCTCGACGCGATCGCCGAGGGTCTTGGCGCCGCGGAGACGCGGGACCGGATTTGCGCGTTCGCGCCCGACGCCATCGTGTTCCTTTCGGGAGCAGTGTCGTACGCCGAAGACCTGGCCTTCCTCACTGATCTCAAGCAGCACGATCCCGCACTCACGCTCGTCGGCATGGGCGACGTGTTCTTGTGGGAGGCGGAACGGTTCCTTGCCGCATACCCCTGGATCGACGCGGCGCTGCCCGACTTCGTGAGCTCGGCGCTGGTATCCGCATTCGCCGACGGCTCGGCGCGCGGCGTGCTCGGCACCGATCCACTCGCTCGCGGCGGCGCCAAGACCTTCGCGTACGGCGCACCGCCCTACGATCTCTTGCAGATGGACGCCTATCGCCTGCCGTTCGGAAGGGCCGAGCGATTCGGCTCGTTGCTCACGAGCTTCGGGTGCCCGTTTCACTGCACGTACTGCAATACCGCCGAGATGCCGTACCGGCTTCGCGATCTGGACGGCGTCTTCGACGAGCTCGCGTACCTACGTGCCCGCGGCATCCGCAAAGTCTACGTTCGCGATCCCACGTTCGGGCTCAATCCCCGCTACACGCAGGCGTTGCTGGACCGGCTGATCGAGGAACGCTGGGACGTGGCGTGGAACTGCTTCCTGCGCGCCGACCGCGTGGACGCGGCGTTGCTCGCGCGGATGAAGCAGGCCGGCTGCTACCTGGTGATGTTCGGGATCGAGACCGCGAGTGACGAGCTCAACACGCGCTCGCGGAAGGACATCACGGTGGCGGAGATCCGCGCCGGCGTGGCTGCCGCCAAGGGCGCCGGGCTCGAGGTGCTGGGCACGTTCGTGCTCGGGATGCCGGGTGAGACCAAGCGCACCGCCGAAGAGACCATCGACCTCGCTCTCGAGCTCGACCTCGACTACGCGTCGTTCAACGTCGCCACACCCCGGCTCGGCTCCCAGCTCCGCGACCAGATCGCGCTGGGGAGCGTCCTCGATTCTGGCGCCGAAGGCATGGACGGCTCGAACCAGATCCCGCGTCTGGGCGACGAAGTGCTCACGCCCGAGCAGGTGTGGCGGCTGCGCAACCGAGCGGTGTGGAGCTTCTACGGGCGGCCGAGCTACCTGGCGCGGCGCGCGCGCGAAGCGCTGCGCGACGGCGGCCTCGCCATCGGCGCGCGCAACGCGCTGAGCCTCTTCGGCTCCGCGTTGCGGTGAGGTCCGTAGCGCGGTGACTCGTCAGTCGAGCACGTCGAGGATCGCTTCGAGGGCGACCTCTGCGACGAACCAGACCACATCCGCAGAATCGAACCCGGGTGCACGGGACGTGCGCTCGGCGAGGCGCTCGGTGGTCACCACGAGATCGGCCGTGGAGACGATGCGCGGCGGTGACTCCGGTTCGGCACCGTCCGCTCTCCTGGGAAATCGCGCGAGCTCGTCGCGATCGAACCACACGAGATGACATCGCTTGCAGACGTCGAGCTCGAGGGAGCCCTCCGCGGGGATCGCCACCGTCGCGACGCGCATGTGATCACGACAGCCGGGGCACCGGCGAGCAGTCGCAGATGGCGCGCTGCGATTCCAGACCGCGTTCACGGCGGTGCTGTCGTGACGCGATCGCAGTGCTGCGAGGGTTGCGGCGATGCCGTTGCACCGTGCGCACCGATACGTGAGCACGCGTCCGCTGGGTAGCGCCACGAGCGGCTCGTCGCAGCCCGGACAAACGAGCGCCCTCGCTGCTGCGGGCTCGGGCGACCGAACCTCCGCTCGCCGCACTCGCGATCGCGGGCGCTCGAGCTCGCCCGGAAGGCGGGCGATCGCCATCAATCCCCGAGGGCCGTCGCGAAGCGCACGCCGGCGGGCAAGGCGGGCTCGGCGCCGGTGGGTGCCGGTGTGGATGGCGCGCGCTTGGCGGCTTTCTCGTGCTCGATCCGCATCGCTTCGAACGCCGGCATGTACCTGGCGTAGGCGACCTTGGGGGTGGTGGGCGAGACGGTCTGGCCACGCTCGGCCATGAGGCGGAGCAATTCGGCGGCGCGCTCGGGCGTCAGCACGGGATCGGCTTCGACGCGGTTGTATTCGCGCTTCGCGAGCGTCCACGCGCCCTTCACGCCGCCGCCGGCGCCGAATACCGGATGGCGCGCACCCGGGTTGGCCGCGGTCATGAGCGCTTCGAAGAACGTGGCCACCGCGCGACCGGCGCGCCGCCAGGACGGCAGCTTCTTGCCGGTGGGTGGGCGCAGCGGCCGCAACAGGAGCTGGGTGCCGACGCGCACGTAACGCATCAGCTCGTCCCACGACTCGATGCGCGTCAGCATCCAGAGCGCGTAGCGCGGGCGGCCGTAGAAGCGGAAGTACGCGTTTCGCGCCAGGCGCTCCAGCTCGGGGCGCGTGAGCTCGGTCCACGGCGTGGGCAGCAGATGCTCGTCGAGGGTGCCGCGCATGTACTCGCGCCAGTAATCGATTCCGGTGCCCTCGATCACGTACTTCTGCTCGAGCTCGGTGTGCGGCTTGATGATCGCGATCTGGTACTGGGCGTAGGCGAGCGGCAGCGTGAGCGAGAAGTCGATGGTCTTCTTGCAGCTCTCCGCGGTGTCGCCCGGCGCGCCGACGATGAAGAAGCCGAGACCCATGATGCCGGCTTCCTTCACGCACGCGAGCGTGCGGCGGATGTGGCTGGTGGCCTTCTGGCCTTTCTTCATCGCCGCCAGCACTTCGTCGTCGCCCGACTCGACACCGAAGAAGATGCGCCGGCAGCCGCCCTCGACGAGCGTGCGGATCAGCTCCTCGTCGGGCTCCTTGTCGGTGCGGTGCCACGACAGCGAATCGACTCGCGATCGGCACGACCAGATGATGTCGAGGTTCTTGCGCTTCACCTCGCGCGCGAACTCGATCACGCGCTCGCGGTCGTGGAGCATGAGCGGATCGAACCAATCGATCTCGTGGATGCCCAGCGCGATGCAATCCTCCACCTCGGCGATGAGCTGCTCGGGCGTGCGCGCATCGAAGCCCGAGTTCCGCATGCAGCAGAAGGAGCACGGATACGGGCAGCCGACCTCCGACATGCCGATGGTGAAGTTCTTTCGCTGCGAGACGTGCGAGAAGTAGAGGTGATTCGGGTAGATCGAACGATCCGGGATGGGGAACTCGGAGAACGGGA
>CAYUSL010000382.1:0-6252 GCA_964447125.1 uncultured bacterium
CCCAGCGCCGTGCGCGCCCGATCGACGAGTGGCCGCAGATAGCTCTCGTCGGGCGGGTCGCGGTGGAAGTCGGTGCGATCGCGCTCGGCCTCGGAAGCGCCGTAGAAGCGACCGGCGAGCTCCCATTCGCCGCGTGTGGCGGCGAGGCCGGCGCACACGTCGAGGACGAGCTGGCCGGTCATCCGCAGCTCGAATTCCAGCGTCAGCGCCATCGCCTCGCGGGTCGGCTCGATCGCTCGCGCCGGCTCGCCCCGGCTCACCTCGTTCATGGCGAGGTTCAAGAGCCCGATCGAGACGTTGGAGCGATCGTTGGTCCGTCGCCAGCAGTCGATCACCTCTTCGTAGAGCGGCTGCGCCGTGTCGTGCTCACCCTGGTAGCGATGGAGCTCGGCGGCCGTGGTGAGGGTCATGCCGAGGGTTTCCGGGTCACCGAGGCGGCGGGCGATGGCGACGGCCTCGTCCGAGTGGGCACGGGATTGCGCGAAATCCCCCCGCACGGCGTCGAACCCGGCGATGTAGCGGAGAGTGAGCGCCGCCGAGTGATCGGCGCCGATCTCGCGTGCGATGGAGAGGCTCTCGCGCGCCGGCTCCTCCGCTTCGGCGTAGCGGCCCATCGAGAAGCCGAAGCGCATCCACTCGTAGAGCGCCTGGCAGCGCAGCGCGGTGCGTGCCTCTGCGCCGGGGCGGGCGAGCGCCTCACGCAGCAGCCGGTGTCCGTGTTCCAGACGACCGCGCTGTCGGAGGTAGCTGGCGAGCGCCACCACCAGCCTGAGCCCGCGCTCGACGTGGCGCGGCGCCTCGTCGCACCACGCGTGGGCGGCGAGCAGGTTCTCGAGGTCGGAATCGAATGCCAGCCACGCCCCTGCGTCGCCGGCGTGCGCGGTCTCGGGCGCCCGCTCGGCGATCGCCAGGTAGTGATCGAGATGGCGGTCGCGGACCCCGGCGTCCTCGCCGGATTCGCGCAACCGCTCCAGCGCGTAGGCGCGAATCGTCTCGAGCAGGCGGTAGCGACTGCGGTCCGGCTCGTGCACCACCAGGGACTTCTCGACCAGGTTGGTGAGCAGATCGACGACGTCGTAGGCGTCCACGTCGCTGCCAGCGCACACCGCTTCCACCGCCTCCAACGCGAATCCGCCTGCGAAGGCCGCGAGCCGTCTGAGCAGCGCCCGCTCGGGCTCGGTGAGCAGGTCGTGGCTCCAGTCGATGAGCGCGCGCAGTGTCTGCTGGCGCTTGAGGGCGACCCGCGCCCCGCGGGTGAGGAGGCGGAAGCGATCGCCGAGACGCTCGGCGATCTGTTCCAGGGTGAGGCTCGACGCCCGCGCCGCCGCCAGCTCGATGGCCAGCGGGATGCCGTCGAGGCGCCGGCAGATGTCGGCGACCACGGCCGCGTTCCGCTCGGTGAGCGTGAACGACGAGGCCACCTGCATGGCGCGGTCGACGAAGAGCTTCACCGCCTCCGACTGGGCGAGCTCGGCGAAGGACGCGCCCTCGTCGGGGTCGATGAGACCCAGCGACGGCACGCGATAGGTGGCCTCGCCGGGGATCCGCAGTGGCTCACGGCTGGTGGCGAGCACCCGCGAGCGCGGGCTCGCGGCGAGTAGTGCCGCGACCAGCTCGGCGGCGGCGCCCACCAGGTGCTCGCAGTTGTCGACGATCACCAGCCGCTCCTCGGCGGCGATGCGCGCGGTCAGCGCATCGAGCACCGGGCGCCCGGGCGGCACGGCCACGCCGAGCGCGGTCGCGGTCGCCTGTGGAACTTCGCGCTCGTTGGTGAGCGCTGCCAGCTCCACCAGCCACACGCCGTGCGGAAACCGTTCCACCAGCTCGCCGCTCACCTGCAACGCGAGACGCGTCTTGCCTGCGCCGCCCGAGCCCGTGAGCGTGACCAGTCGCGAGCGCGCCAGCGCCTGCCCGATCTCGACGATGGGCTGCTCGCGGCCGATGAAGTGCGTGAGCTGAACCGGCAGGTTGTTCGGGATCGCGTCGAGGGTCTTGAGCGGCGGGAAGTCCTGGAGCAGGTCGGGTGCCACGAGCTGGTGGATGCGCTCGGGGCGGTTGAGGTCGCGCAGCCGGCGTTCGCCGAGGTCGCGCAGCGTGACATCGTGCGGGAGCCGGTCGCGCACCAGCTCGTAGGTCGCCTGGGTGAGCAACACCTGGCCGCCGTGGCCGGCGCTCGTGAGCCGCGCGACGCGGTTCAAGAGTGGACCCACGTAATCGTCGTCGCGCTCCTCGGTCTCTCCCGAGTGCAGCGCCATGCGCACCCGGATCACGGCCTCACCCCAGGGCTCGGCCGCCAGCGCGCGCTGCGCGGCGACGGCGGCGGCGATCGCCGCGGGTGCGGTGTCGAAAGCGACCTGAAATGCGTCGCCGATCATCTTGTACGGGTAGCCGTCGTGAGCTGCGAACACCTCGCGCAGGAGCGTTTCCTGACGCGCGTGCGCCGCCGCCATCCAGGTCGGCCGCTCTTCCCAGAGCTGGGTCGAGCCCTCGATGTCGGTGAAGAGGAAGGTGACCGTTCCGGAAGGTCGATCGCCCATGGGTATTCGATCCCGCGCCGCGGTGGTTTCGTAGCGCGGGGACTCGTCGCGCGCCAAGCGTCAGGGGGCTAACCTGGATCATTCACGAACATCGCTGCGGCCGCGACGGAGCGCGGCCCTCCACGCGTCTTGTACGCGCGAACCGATGGAGGGCGACGCTCCGTCGGCGCCGACGCGCTGTCGCGGGCACGAGCGAACGGCACTTGCGACGATTGCAGGTGTCAACGGGGTGATTCCGGGTATCTCGACGCCGCGTTCATGAATCGATCGGGCTGAAGGCTGCGATCGACCGACTCCGCGCCGATCGAGGTCAGCGTGTGTCGCGCCGAGTGTCGCGGCGTTGCGCCAGCGTCGAATCGCTCGGTACCCTCCAGTCTTTCTCGACCTTCGCGAACGCGATGGAGACATTCATGACCAACCTCGTTCGGCGGATCGGATCGAGCCTTCGCTGTGCCGCTCTGATCGGCGTGCTCACTGTCACGTGCGCAAACCACGCCCGAGCCGCCAGCGTGTGCAACGGCCGCGCCGAGCTCTGCGGGCGCACCTACGACACAGTCACGTTCCCGAGCACGCACAACTCCCACGCCAACACCACCGAGGGCTACACGATCAACGCGAGCCAATCGCAGACGATCACGCAGCAGCTCGCTGCCGGCGTGCGGGGGCTCGAGCTCGATTTCTGGGAATACAACGGCGAGATCGCGCTCTGTCACGGCGTGTGCCTGATCGCGAACAAGCCCGCCGTCGAGGGATTGCTCGAGGTCAAGACGTTCCTCGACGCACATCCGGAAGAGGTCGTCACCATTTACTTGGATTCGTTCGTGACTGCGGATCAGGCGGGATCGGTCTTCGAAGCGGCCGGGCTTCTCGACTCCGCCCACCCCGAGAGCGACTATCTCTACGCGCATCCCGGCGGGGACTGGCCGACGCTGGGCGAGCTGATCGACAGCGGCGAGCGACTGCTGGTCTTCTCGAACGACGACGAGGAAGCGACGCATCCCTGGTACATGTTCAAGTTCCGCCACGGTTTCGACACCACGTGGGACACGTATCAGCTGAGTGACTTCACGTGCGAGATCGACGGCGGCAGCCCGTCCAACGCGCTCTTCTGGCTCAACCACAGGCTCCAGACGCTCGTGGGCGGCGGTACGACGGCGCTCGCTGCTCAGGCGAACACCAACCCGTTCCTCCTCGACAAGGCGCAGGAGTGCGCCGCGCTCTACGGCAAGACGCCGAACTTCGTGCACGTGGACTATTACGAGGTGGGCGATCTCTTCGACACGGTCGACGCGCTCAACGGCTTCCCGGTGGCGTGCCATGACGCGGACGGCGACGGGTACGGCAGCCCCGCTTCTCCGGACTGCGCCGTCTTCGAGCTCGATTGCGACGATACGCAGGCCGCAGTTCACCCCGGTGCGACCGAGATCCCGGGCAACGGCATCGACGACGACTGCAATGCCGCGACGCCCGGTGCGTGCGTGGGTCCGGAAGTCGCGGCGGCGAGCGTCGCTGGTGGCGCGACTCGGGGAGGCTCACCGGTCGTCGATCTCGGTATGTTCGTGGTTCCGGTCGCGGCGCTCGTGCTGACGATCCGGCGCCGGCGCGACCGGCGGGCCGCCGCCCCGCGCTGACGCGGCGTCTCCCCGCGCGTCGCGCAATCCGCGCGTCGAATCGCTCAGCGCAACAGCGCGACCCAGCGCCGCGCCTCGGTGAGCGCCTCTTCGTATGCCAGCGCGCGGCCCTCGGCTTCGAGCGCCGTGAACCCTTCGCCGAGCGCTTCGCGGACGCGCGCGATCAACGGCATCAGGAAGGCTGCGTCGGGTGGATCGCGGTGGACGTCGATCCGCAGCCGCTCGACTTCCGAGGCACCGAAGATCCGCGCCGCGACCACCCACTCGCCGCGCGCAGCGGCCAGACCCGCGCAGGTATCGAGCGCCACCTGGCCAGCCATCTTGAGGCCGGTGCTCGCGGTGATCGCGAGCGCCTCTTCGAGCAGCGCGATCGCCTGATCAGGCGCGCCGCGACTCACGTGCAGCATCGCGAGGTTGTTGAGCTGGATGGAAATTCCGATCGGGTCCTGGATCGAGCGGTGGAAGGTGAGGACCTCCTCGTAGACGGGTCCAGCGAGGTCGAGCTCGCCAGCGAGGCGGTGAAGCTCGCCCATGGTCTGGAGCGCGGCGTAGAACGTCATGCGATCGTCGAGGCCCCGCGCCAGGGCGATCGCCTCCTCGCAGTGCGCCTTCCACGCGGAGTGGTTGCCGCGCATCGCCTCGAAGCCAGCCAGATACCGTAGCGCCAGCGACGCGAACGCGTTGGCGCCCACCTCCCGCGCGATCGCGACGCTCTCACGCGCCGCCGCCTCCGATTCCGGGTAGCGACCCATCGAGAAGGTGAAGCGCGCCACCTCGTAGAGCGCCTTGCAGCGAAGCAGGCGGTGCCCCTCTCCGCCACCGCGGGCGAGCGCTTCGAGCGTCAGCCGCAATCCTTGCTCGAGGTGCCCCCGGTGCCGCCAGTAATGACCGAGCGCCACCACCAACCGCAGTCCCTGCTCGACGTGGTCGGGAGCGCGGTCGCACCAGCCGTGCACCGCCATCAGGTTCTCGTAGTCGGCGTCGACGGCGCGCCACGTCCGGGTGTCGGCGATGTAGGTCGTGCCGGTGGAGGCCTCCGCGAGAGCGAGGTAGTACTCGAGGTGGCGCTCGCGGACGCCCGCCTCCTCGTCTGCGGCCTGCAGTCGCTCGAGTGCGTACTCGCGGATGGTTTCGAGCAATCGGTAGCGCTCGCCGCCGGGCTCGAGCACGGCCAGCGACTTGTCCACGAGGTTGGTGAGGAGGTCGAGGACATCGAGCCTGTCGACGTTGCCGCCCGCGCACACGGCCTCCGCCGCGTCCATCGACCAGCCGCCGGCGAAGACGGCGAGGCGTCGCAGCAACGTGCGCTCGGGCTCGGTCAGGATCTCGTGGCTCCAGTCGATGAGCGCGCGCAGCGTCTGGTGCCGCGGGAGAGCGAGGCGATCGCCGCGCGCCAGCAAGCGGAAGCGATCGCTGAGGCGCTCCGCGATCCGTTCCAGCGAGAGCGTCCCGACCCGCGCCGCGGCCAGCTCGATCGCGAGCGGGATGCCGTCGAGCCGCCTGCAGATCTCCGCAACCAGCCGGACGTTGGCGTCGGTGAGCGCGAACGACGCCGCAGCGCTGGCGGCGCGGTCGGCGAAGAGCCGCACCGCCTCGCTGGAGGAGAGTGCGGCCTTCGATCCGTCGCGCGGCTCGGGGGTCTCGAGCGATGGCACGCGATACGTCGATTCGCCTGCGATCCGCAGTGGCTCGCGGCTGGTCACCAGCACCCGCGAGCGCGGGCTTGCGCGCAGCAGCGCCGAGGCCACCTCGGCGGCGGCCCGCAGGACGTGCTCGCAGTTGTCGAGGATCACCAGCCGCTCCTCGTCGGCGACGCGCGCGCTCACCGCGTCCAGCACCGATCGGCCGGCGACTTCCTGGACGCCGAGTGCCGTGGCCACCGCCTGTGGGACGCCCCGCTCGTCGGTGACCGGAGCCAGCTCCACGAACCACACGCCGTGCGCGAATCGTTCGAGCAGCTCGCTGCCCGTCTGCAGCGAAAGCCGGGTCTTCCCCGATCCGCCGGCGCCGGTGAGCGTCACGAGCCGCGCCCGGGTCAGCGCCTGCTGGACCTCGGCGATGGTCTGCTCGCGGCCGATGAAGTG
>CAYUSL010000383.1:0-6200 GCA_964447125.1 uncultured bacterium
GCCACGTCGCGCGCCACCATGATGTCCTCGGCCACCGTCGGCATGCCGCCGAGACCGAGGCGCACCGAGAGCTCACCTTCGTTCATCGATCCGCCGCGCGTGAGGTTCTTGTCCTCGCAATGCGAGATCACCACCCGCTCGAAGGAGCGCGCGTAGTCGAGGGCGTGGCGCGCGAGGCGCGAGTTCATCACCGGCTGGCCGTCGTCCGAGTAGGCGATGCAGCCGGCCTCGGCGAGCTCGCCCAGATCGGCGAGCTCCTCGCCCTTGAGCCCGCGGGTGACGGCGCCGATCGGCAGCACGTTCACCACGCCTTCGGTGCGGGCCTTGCGGATGATGAAGTCCGTCACCGCGGCGTTGTCGTTGACGGGGATCGTGTTCGCCATGCACGCGACGGTGGTCACACCGCCCGCCGCCGCCGCGCGGGTGCCGCTGGCGATGGTTTCCTTGTGCTCCTCGCCGGGTTCGCGCAGGTGCACGTGCATGTCCACGAATCCCGGCAGCACCCACGAGCCGGTGGCGTCGAGGCGCGCGTCCGCCGTGCCCACCTCGCCAGGTGCGGCGAGGGCCACGATCTTGCCGTCCTCGATCACCAGATCACGTCGCTCCTCGAGCCGCGACGCGGGATCGATCACCAGCCCACCTTCAACCACGAGGCGCATCGGATCCTCGCGCGATCAAGAGATAGAGCAGCGCCATGCGCACCGCGACGCCGTTGGTGACCTGATCGAGGATCACCGAGTACGGGCCGTCGGCCACCTCCGGCGAGATTTCGACACCGCGATTCATCGGTCCCGGGTGCATGATGAGCACGTCGGGCTTGGCCAGCGCCACGCGCGCTCGCGATAGCCCGTAGAAGCGTGCGTACTCGCGCAGCGACGGGATGGTGGTGGCGCCCTGCCGCTCGCGCTGGATGCGCAGCATCATGATGACGTCGGCGCCGTCGATGGCGCTCTCGATGCGACGGTGAACGCGTGCACCGTAGACCTCGAAATGCGAGGAGATGAGCGTTCCCGGGCCGCAGACGTGAGCCTCGGCGCCCACCGCTCGCAGCCCGATCAGGTTCGATCGCACCACGCGGCTGTGAAGCAGATCGCCGATGATCGCGACCTTGATTCCTTCGAGCGAACCGAGTCGTTCCTGCATGGTGAAGAGGTCGAGCAGGCCTTGGCTCGGGTGCTCGTGAGCGCCGTCGCCGGCGTTCACCACAGGGCAATCCACTCGCCGGGCCAGGAAGTGGCACGCGCCGGATTCCGAGTGACGCACCACGATCGCGTCGGGACGCATCGCTTCCAGGTTGAGCGCGGTGTCCAGCAGGGTCTCGCCCTTGGTCGAGCTCGAGCTCGAGCCGCCGGCGTTGATGGTATCGGCCGAGAGGCGCTTGGCGGCGATCTCGAAGCTCGCGCGGGTGCGCGTCGAGGGCTCCTGGAAGAGGCAGACGACCGTCTTGCCACGCAGCGTGGGAACCTTCTTGACCGGGCGCTCGGACACTTCCTTCATGCTGCGTGCGACGTCGAGAACGCCCAGGATCTGCTCGCGGGTCAGCCCCTCCAGTCCGAGGAGGTGCCGACCCAGCAGTGGTGGGTGAGCCTCGCCGGCACCGAAGTCGAGCGGTACCTGCGAGACCGACGGTCGACCGGCGAGCACTCGCTCACGCATGGCCCACGCCCCCCGCACCCACTTGGCGTTCCAGCAGCACCACGCTGTCGTCGCCACCTTCCTCGACGAGCAGCACCTCGACGTGCTCGTCGCGGCGAGTGTCGATGCGCTGGCCGACGTAGTCCGCCTGAATCGGCAACTGGCGATGGCCGCGATCCACCAGCACGGCGAGCTGGACGCAGCTCGGTCGGCCGTAGTCGAGAAGGGCATCCAGGGCCGCACGGATGGTCCGTCCGGTGTAGAGCACGTCGTCCACGAGCACCACGGTGATGTCTTCGATCTCGAACGGGATCTGTGTTGGGCCTACGATGGGGTTGGCGCCGACGCGGTCGAGGTCGTCCCGGTAGAGGGTGATGTCCACCACGCCCACCGGCACCTCTTGGCCAGGTCCTGCGAGCCGTGCCGCCAGGCGCTCGGCCAGGTGGACGCCGCCGCGCCGGATGCCGATCAGCGCGAGGCGGCTCGGGTTCGGGTTGTGTTCCCGGATCTGGTTCGCGAGCCCCGTCAGTGCCGCGTCGATCCCCTGTGAATCCACGAGCGTCCGGGCGATTCGATAGCCCGTCGGCATGCGTCTCCGCTTGGGATTGCTGTCGCTCATTCGCGTGTACCGAGCCGGCACTCGGGTTAAAAAAAAACCTCCTCCCCCGAAGGGAAGCGAGGTCGGGTCGAAACCCGCGTGGCGATCCCGAGCACCGGGCGCCTCCGGTGTGAAGTCGCGCGCTATGTACCATCCGACCGGATGGTCGTCAATTTCGTCGCGCCGCGTCGCGTGGCGAGCGTTCGCGCTCGGCTGCGACGGCAGCGAGCGCAGCGCGATAGCGCCCGATCACCGCATCCCAGGAGCACGTTGCAAGCACGTAGTCGCGGCCGGCGCGACCCGCGCGAGCCAGCGCCGGATCACCATCGTGGAGCCTGTCGAGAAGCGCCTCCAACTCGTCGCCTTTCGCGTACAGGAAGCCGCCGCCGCTGCGCGCGATCTGACCGGCGAGCACGTCGGAGCCACTGAACGCAAGCACCGGCCGAGCGTGGGACCACGCTTCGAGTGCCACGATCGAGAGGCTCTCGAAGCGCGAGGGCTGCACCACCGCCTCGGCGTGGGCGAGCAGCCGGCTGCGCTCGTTCTCGGAAACGAACCCGGGGCGCACGATCCCCTCGCTCAAATCGAGCTCCATGGCCGCTTCGCCAGCGAGCACCAGATCGAGCGTGGCGCCGCGCCTTCCGCGATAGGCGCGGAACTGCGTCAGGAGCTCACCCACTCCCTTCGACGGGTCGAGGCGGCCCAGATAGAGGACGTACCGAGTGCCCTGGGGAACGGAATCCGGCCACGCGAGTGGCTCGTCGCCAGCGCGCGCGTCGACGCCGTAACCCACCACCTCGCTCGGCACCTGGGAGCGCGGCACCACCCGCGCGACCAGCTCGCTTTCCTCGGGAGTCTGGAACACGATCCTGCCGGGAAGCCGAAACAGGTTCTTGAAGGTCCGCAAGTAAAGCGGAGCTTCGTTGTGGGCGAGCGGCACGAGCACCGCCCGTCTCTCGAGCTCGGCCATGCCGAATACCGTCGGCGCGTAGAGGTACGTGAACACGAGCCAGGCGTCGAAGCGATCCCGCTCGTGGGCCACGGCCGCGTAGAGCGCGGGCGTGTCGGGCCCCTGTGAGCGTATCCACGCGAGCTCGTCATCGAGGCTCGCCGGGGCGGCGAAGAGCGTTTCGCTGCGCGCTCGAAACGCTTGCGGCTCGCGCTCGTGCGCCACCGGAAATCGCCGAACCTCCACGCCCTCGTCGGCCTCGCGCCCCGCTGGAAACGCGTTGCGCCAGGTCAGATAGTCGAGCGCCGTGGTGGTGAACACGGTGACCGAGTCGGCTGCTGCCAGCCGCGTGCAGACCTCGCGGGCGAGCCGCTCGGCGCCGCCCGCCACACGGCTGCCGTAGCGCTGGACGATCGCGGCGATCCTCACGGCGCCGCCGTCGGGCTCCCGTCGTCGGCGGTCGCTTCCACGGCCTCCACGCGACGCGCCAGCGCTTCGAGCCGCACCCGCGCCGCGAGCAGCTCGCTCACCGAGCGCACCAGATCGTCGTGTGGGCCCTCGATCTGGTGCACCGAATGCTCGAGCTTCCGGAGGGCCTCCGTCAGCTCCGCAACCGTGGCGGCCTGCTGCGTGAAGTGCTCCTGGAACGCCTGGAAGTGCTTCTCGAAAGCGCCGTGATGCCCCTCGAACGCGTGGAAGTGCTTCTCGAACGCGGCGAAGTGCTGCTGGAAGGCCGCGTGGTGGGTCTCGAATGCGTGAAAGTGGCTCTGGAAGGCGCGAAACACGGCGTTGACGTGATGGTCGAGAACCACCCGAACCAGGTGGTTGTAATCGCCCCACAGGCGGAAGAGCACCCGGGCGGAGCGCTCGTTGGCGAGACTCTGCGCCGCGGCCAGCGCCTCCAGGCGCTGAGCGGTCGCGTTGTGACGCGCGGTCAGCTCCGCCAACGCCGTCACGAGCGTCGCGTGATAGGTCCGCGACACGAAGAGCCGCCGCGCCAGGCGCCGCACCCAGCCGCCGATTCCGCCCGTTGCCTGCGGTGCGGTGGGCACGCCGCCCGTGAGCGGTTCGAGGGCGAACGTGGCGCGGAGATAGCGGAAGACTTCGTCGAGGGCGCCGGGGCTCGTCGCCTCGCCTGTGCTCGCCGTCGCAGCGGTGCGCACGTCCAAGCCCGCGAGCAGCGCCTTCATCGCGTCGTCGAAGGACTCGTCGAGCGACGTGAGCTGAACCCGTTCCGCCTCGTTGGTCACGCGGCCTCCGCCGCCTGCGACTCGCCATCGAGCGCCAGGTAGCGCAGCGCCACCAGGTACTTGTGATCGATGAGATCCCAATGGTAGTGCCCGCGCACGAACTCGCGCCCGGCGCGCCCGAGGCGCGCCCTGAGCTCGGCGTCGCCCGCGAGCAATCGCACCAGCGCCTCGAATTCCTCGTAGGAGCCGTACCAGAGCCCGGCCTTCGACCGCCGGCTCTGCCCGACCAACGGTGGACACGCGGCGTTGGCCAGAGTGGGCGTGCCAGCGAGCCAGGCTTCGAGCAGCACCATCGACAGGCTCTCCATCGGCGACGGGTTCACCAGCGCCACTGCCGCGGCGAGCGCATCGAACTTTTCACGCTCGTCCTGGACGAAGCCGAGGGCGTGCACGCCCGGCCGGCCGTCGAGGTCGATGTCGCCTTTGCCGATGAACACCAGCTCGGGCGCTTCGGGCCAGCTCGCGCGCATCACCGAGTAGAAGTCGAGGATCTGCAGGCAGCCCTTGGCGGCGCTGATCCGCCCCACGTAGAGCAGGAATGGCCGGTCGATGCCGGTGCGCTCGCGGAAGCGCGCCGCCGAGTAGCCCTCGGGTTCCTCGATCCCGACACCGGTGATGATCCCGATCCCGCGGGAGCCGCCCTGGGCACCTTCGATGAGCGCCCGCTCCTCCTCGGTGTTGAAGATCATGCCCGCTGCGCGCCGGAGCGCGCTCTGGATGGTGCGAAAGTGGAACGGGACCTCGTCGTGAGCGGTGGGTACCAGGAGGCCCTTGTGCCCGGCGCGCAAGAGCCCCAACACCGTCGGGTAGTAGAGGTAGGTGAAGAAGATGAACGCGTCCACGCGATCGAAGCGCTCGCTGATCGCGTCCACGAGCGCGGGAGCGAACGGTCCCTGCTCCACGAGCCAGCGCGCCTCGTCAGCGATGGCGCGCCCAGGCTCGGCGAAGAAGCGCTCGCTCGCCGCCGAGAAGCTCGCGAGGTCCCGGCTCGTGAGCACTGGGAAGCGTTCCACGCGCACCCCGTTCACATCCGAGACGCCTGCAGGGAAATGCTCGCGCCAGGTCTCGTAGTCGCGGGCGGTGGTCGTGAGCACTTCGACGTCGGCCTTTTCGCGCAGGTGCTCGGCGACCAAACGGCAATGGGCCTCGCTGCCGCCGCTCACCTCGGTGCCGTAGCGCTGGACCACGAACGCCACGCGGGGCTTACGCACCGGCAGCGCCAACACCCGGTCGAGGATCTCGCCGAGGCGCGCCTTCACCCGTGTGGGCGAGAGCTCTTCGAGGCGCTTCTTCTGGCTGTCCACCACTTGCTTCCGGAACGCGGCATCGGTGAGCACGTGCTCCATCGCCGCCGCGACGGTCTCCGGATCCTTGCGGTCGAGGAGCACGCCGCTTGCGCCCAGCGTCCACTCGACACCCGGATGGCGATACGCCACCACCGGCAACCCCAGGTACATGCACTCGACCAGCGGCACGCAATAGCCTTCGTGATCGCTGAGGCAGAGGAAGAGTGCCGCCTTCCGGTAGTACGCGTTGAGCACGCCTTGCGACACGGCGCCCTTGAGCACGATGGAGTCGGGGCCGAGCTTGTGCTGGAGCGCCCGCAGCCGCTCTTCGTAGAGCGGGCTGAAGGTGCCGCCGATCAGCACCAGCTTGGCTTTGGGATCGCGGGTTCGACGGTAGTGCTCGAAGCACACCATCAAATCCTCGAAGCGCTTGTTCGGTCCGAGCTTCCCCACGAACAGGATGCGGTGCTCGGCGCCCGACT
>CAYUSL010000384.1:0-6198 GCA_964447125.1 uncultured bacterium
CTCTGCCGCAAGATCTGCGTGAACTGCAAGGAGAAGCTCGAGGTGCCGCCGCAGGCGCTGATCGACATCGGCGTACCGCCGGACGAAGTCAACGACTACGCGGTCCACAAGGGCCGCGGCTGTAAGGTCTGCTCGGACACCGGTTACAAAGGACGTATCGCGATGTACGAGGTGCTCGACTGCAGCGAGGAAATCCGCGAGCTGATCCTGAACGGCGCGTCATCCACGGAGATCAAGCGCGAGGCCATGCGACAGGGGATGAAGACGCTCCGCCAGTCGGCGCTCGGTAAGCTGAAGGACGGCGTCACCACGATGGAAGAGGTGGTGCGCACCACGATCGCGGACTCTTGAGCCAGGTTTGAGATCGCTGGCACCGATTCTGCTGTTGCGGGCGATGGTGGCAGGGCGTGAGACGCCGTGCGACGCGAAAATCATGGAACTTCGCGGATTTCGAGCCTTCGTCAGGAACGGTACGTGCCAGCGATGGGATCGGCAGTCGGGAATCTGACGCGTCGTAGCGCTGGGACGTGACGGTTTGAGCCCGTAGCCGCCAAACCCTGGATTCAGGAACGAGGAGACGTCGTGGCGAACATGCATCAGCTCCTGAGCGTGATGGTGGAGCGCGGCTCATCCGACCTCCACATCACCACCGGGACCCCACCGCAGTTGCGCATCGACGGGCGGCTGGTCCCTCTTCAGATGCCCCCGCTCACGGGTAAAGAGACCAAGCAGCTCTGCTATTCGATCCTCACCGACGCGCAGAAGCACCGCTTCGAGGAGGAAGACGAGCTCGACCTCTCGTTCGGCGTGAAGGGGCTGTCGCGCTTCCGCGCGAACATCTTCATGCAGCGCGGCGCCGTGGCCGGCGCGTTCCGTACCATTCCGTTCAAGATCTTCAGTTTCGAGGAGCTCGGGCTGCCGCCGATCGTTCGCGAGCTGGCCAAGAAACCGCGCGGGCTGGTGCTGGTCACGGGACCGACCGGCTCCGGGAAATCGACGACGCTCGCAGCGATCATCGACAAGATCAACACCGAGCGCCACGAGCACATCGTCACGATCGAAGACCCGATCGAGTACCTGCACCAGCACAAGAACTGCGTCATCAATCAGCGCGAGGTTCATTCGGATACCGCGAGCTTCAAGAAGGCGCTCAAGTACATCCTCCGCCAGGACCCCGACGTGGTGCTGATCGGCGAGATGCGCGACCTGGAGACG
Source organism: uncultured bacterium (assembly GCA_964447125.1). Lineage (GTDB taxonomy): Bacteria > JADJOY01 > JADJOY01 > JADJOY01 > JADJOY01 > JADJOY01. Next base: position 1,216 of record CAYUSL010000384.1, read on the forward strand.
ATCGAAGCGGCGCTGCAGGTCGCGGAGACGGGCCACTTGGTGTTCGCGACCCTGCACACCAACTCGGCCGTTCAGACGATCAACCGAATCCTCGACGTCTTCCCGCCGTACCAGCAGCCGCAGGTTCGAGCGCAGCTCTCGTTCGTGCTCGAAGGAGTGTTGAGCCAGCAGCTCATCCCGAAGTCCACGGGAGTGGGGCGAGCGCTCGCGATCGAGGTGATGATCCCGAACCCCGCAATCCGCAACCTGATCCGCGAGGAGAAAGTCCACCAGATCTACTCGCAGATGCAGGTCGGTCAGTCGAAGTTCGGCATGCAGACCATGAATCAGTCGTTGCTCGCGTCGTACATGAAACGCCAGATCACCCTCGACGAGGCGATGGGGAGGTCGGGCGACATCGAGGAGTTCATCAACATGTTGCACGCCGCCGAGCAGGAGCAGGCTCGGGCCGCGGGCGGAAAGAGCGGCGCCAGACCACAGGCGGCTTATTGAGCGGCCGATCTCGGATCACCGGTGTGGCGCGGTGCAGGGACCGTGCGACGCTGCTGGCCGGGTGTGATGGTTACGGGTTCGCACGGCGCTGAGCCGGCGAGCCGGAGGATCCGATGCCTCAATTCACCTACGAAGGAAAGACCCGGACCGGCGAAGTCAAGAAGGGGACGATCGAGGCCCCCAGCCGCGCCGCGGTGACCGCGCAACTTCGCAAGCAGAACATCACGCCCACCACCATCAAGGAGAGCAAGAAGGGCGGAGGTGGGCTTCAGCTCAGCTCGGGCGCGGGCATCGCGCTCTTCCAGCCGAGCGTGAGTCCCAAGGACGTGGTGGTCTTTGCCCGTCAGTTCGCGACGATGATCGACGCGGGTCTGCCCCTCGTGCAATGCCTCGAGATCCTGGCTTCGCAGCAGGACAACCCGACCTTCAAGAAGGTCCTCTTCGAGGTGAAGGCGGACGTGGAAGGCGGCAGCACCTTCGCCGAGGCGCTCAGCAAGCATCCCAAATGCTTCGACGAGCTCTTCGTCAGCTTGATCGAGGCCGGTGAGATCGGCGGTATCTTGGACACGATCTTGAACCGGCTCGCGATCTTCCTGGAAAAGTCGATCAAGCTGAAGCGCCAGATCAAAGGTGCCTTGATCTACCCGGCGGCGATCATCACCGTCGCCGCGATCGTGACGATCGTCATCCTGATCTTCGTGATTCCGACCTTCCAGAAGATGTTCGAAGGCTTCGACGCAGCGCTGCCGCTACCGACGCAGATCGTGATCGCGCTGAGCACCTTCGTGCAGAACTACATCCTGCTCATCATCGTCGGTCTGATCGCGATGGGCTTCGGCATCCGACAGCTCTACCGCACGGAGAACGGCCGCAAGGTGATGGACAACATGGCGCTCAAGGCGCCGCTCATCGGCCCGATCATCCGCAAGTCGGCGGTGGCGCGCTTCACGCGAACCCTGGGTACGATGGTGTCGAGCGGCGTGCCGATCCTGGAAGCGCTCACCATCACGGCGAAGACTTCCGGCAATCGCACCATCGAGACCGCGATCCTGCAGACGCGCTCCAGCATCAGCGAGGGTAAGACGATCGCCGAGCCGCTCGCCGAGTCGAAGGCGTTCCCGCCGATGGTGGTGCAGATGATCGCCGTCGGCGAGGCCACGGGCTCGATGGACACGATGCTTCAGAAGATCGCGGACTTCTACGAAGACGAGGTGGACACGGCCGTGAAGAGCCTCACCTCGCTGCTCGAGCCCGCGCTCATGCTCTTCCTCGGCATCACGGTCGGCGGTCTGATCGTCTCGATGTACTTGCCGATCTTCAAGCTCGCCACCGTGATCTGACGGAGCTCGCAGTCGTCCCTCCGCTCTCCCTCGGGCCGGCCGCCGGCCGGCCCGCCTCGCACCCAGCGGATGCCGAGCCCGAGCTCGGATCCGCAGCCGCGTCGCTCTCGATCGGCGGTGCTGGCGTACGTCAAGACGAAGCGATCTTCGGCGGCGAGGACCGCTACCGACGCATCCTGTGGGTGCTGTTGGCGCGGGTCCTCACCGTCACGTTCCTGCTCGGCTTCTCGGCGTGGTTCCAGCTTCGAGCCGAGCCTGGGCTTCTGAGCCCACCGCTGCTCTCGCTCTACGTCCTGATCGCCGTCACCTACGTCATCACCGTGCTGTCGGTGGCGTCGGCGCGTCGCCTCGAGCAGATCGACCGCTTCGTCTACTTCCAGCTCTTCTGGGACATCCTCTTCACCACCACGGTCGTGTACCTGACCGGCGGTGGCGTCAACAACGTCTTCATCCTCTTCTACTGTTTCTGCATCATCTACGCGTCGGTGCTCATCGAGCGCATCGGATGGCTGCTTTCGGCCTCGCTCTGCAGCCTCACCCACACCGGCCTACTCACGTTTCAAGAGCTCGGTTGGGTGCAGCCGTTCGCGTCGCTGCTCGGTCAGGGCGGTGGGCTGCCGGGGAACGTCTACTACTCCGCGGTCATCTACAGCGTCGCGTTCTTCGCCGTCGGTTACTTCACCAACTACCTGTCGGGCCAGCTTCGCGAGACGGGTCGCGTCCTCAAAGAGAAGACGATCGACTACGCCGAGCTCGCGACGCTCACCTCGGACATCCTCCAGAGCCTCAACACCGGCCTCTTGACCGTGGATCGGGCTGGTCGCATCACGTCGTTCAACCAGGCGGCCGAACGCATCACCGGGCTCAGGTTCGCCGACGTGTTCGGACGCTCGCTCTCCGAGGTGCTGCCCGAGATCGATGCCGGCGGCCGCGAGCCAGGAACGGGCGTGGCGGATCGTTGGGAAGGCGTCATCCACATCGGTGGCGGCGAGTCGCGCCACCTGGGATTCAGCCTCACCAGCCTGCACAACGGCTTCGGGGACGAGGTTGGGTTGGTGCTCTCGTTCCAGGACATCTCGCGGGTGAAGGAAATGGAGCGCGAGCTCCGGCGCACCGACCGCCTCGCCGCGATCGGCGAGCTCGCGGCGGGGCTCGCCCACGAGATCCGCAATCCGCTCGGCAGCATGAGCGGCTCGATCCAGATGATGCGCGAAGGCTTGTCGCCGGACGCCGCGAGCGAGCGGCTGATGGGGATCGTGATCCGCGAGATGGATCGTCTCGATCGGCTGATCGCGAACTTCCTGCAATTCGCCCGACCCAGCCCTCCCGATGCGCGGCCGGTGGCGCTGGGTGTGCTGGTGGAAGAGACGCTCGACCTGCTGCGTCTCAACCCCGACGCGAGCGGTGTCGAGATCACGACCGACATCGAGAACGGGCTACGCGTGCTCGCGGACCTCGAGCAGCTTCGTCAGGTGCTGTGGAACCTGATGCTGAACGCGGTGCAGGCGATGAAGCCCGGCGGTGGTACGTTGCGGATCGGCGCGCGTGCCTCCGCGAACGGCATCTCGATCGCGGTGACGGATGACGGTCCGGGTGTGCCACCGGAGGTGGTCGACCGGATCTTCGATCCGTTCTTCACCACGCGGCCGAAGGGCTCGGGGCTCGGCCTCGCCGTGGTGCACCGCATCGTCGAGGCGCACCGCGGGCGCATCTCGGTCGGCCCGGGACCGGAAGGGAAGGGCACGCGCTTCGTCATCGAGCTGCCCGCGCCGCCGAGCTAGCCCTGAAGTCGGCGCATCGAAGAATGAGCCTGTTTGCAGAGGCCGCGAACTGCACGCGCCAGGGGCGCGCCGCGAGCGAAGCGAAGCGGCTCGGGGGTGGGGCCCCGCAACAGCCGCACCTTTTTTTGGGGCGGGGGGCTTGAAAAGCCCCCCGGGACAACATCATCTAGCCCTCGAGCAGGCGCGAAGCGCTTGCTTCAGGGCTAGAATTCGCCGGGCACGAACGGATGGGCCTGCGCTTGGTGTGAGGGAGCTTCGGCGATGCGCAAGGGGCGGATCCTCGTCGTGGACGACGAGGAGAGCATGCGGGAGTTCATGGAGCTGTTGCTGACCCGCGACGGGTTCGAGGTGGCGCTGCATCCCGGCGATGCGAGCGTGCTGCCGCTCATCGACCGCGAAGTGTTCGACGTCGTGGTGTGCGACATGAAGATGCCGCAGGTCACGGGGCTCGACGTGCTGGCGCGAATCAAGGAGGTGAGCCCGTCGACGGCGGTGATCATGATGACGGCGTATGCGTCGGCACAGGACGCCGTCGAAGCGATGAAGCGCGGTGCCTACGACTACGTGCTCAAGCCGTTCAAGACCGACGAGATTCGGCTCATCGTCCGCAACGCTCTCGAGAAGACTCGCCTCGAAGAAGAGAACATCCGGCTGCGGAAGGAATTGGATCGGCGCACGCCGATCCGCGCGCTCATCGGCGAGAGCGTGGGGATGGCGCGCATCCACGAGCTGGTCCATCGCGTGGCACCCACGCGCTCCAACGTGCTCATCACCGGCGAGAGCGGTACGGGCAAGGAGCTCGTCGCCCGTGCGATCCACGACCAGAGCCAGCGGCGCTCGGAAGCATTCGTGACCGTGAACTGCGGCGCGATCCCCGAGACGCTCATCGAGAGCGAGCTCTTCGGCCACGTCCGCGGATCGTTCACGGGTGCCATCGCCAACAAGCGCGGGCTCTTCGAGGTCGCCGACAGTGGCACGCTCTTCCTCGACGAGATCGCCGAGCTACCGCTGGCCATGCAGGTCAAGCTCCTTCGGGCCTTGCAGGAGCGCACGATCAAGCGGGTGGGAGGCACCGACGACATCCGCGTCGACGTTCGCATCATCGCGGCCACCAATCGCAACCTCGAGAAGGAAGTGAAGGGCGGGCGATTTCGCGAAGACCTCTACTACCGCCTGAACGTCATCGAGATCCGTCTGCCGCCGCTTCGCGAGCGCGCGGAGGACGTGCCGCTCCTGGTACGCCATTTCCTCGGCAAGTACGCGAAGGAGATGGGGCGTGGTGCGCGCCGCATGACCCCTGCCGCGCTCGAGGCGTTGCAGCGCTACCGCTTTCCCGGGAACGTGCGCGAGCTCGAGAACATCCTCGAGCG
>CAYUSL010000385.1:0-6190 GCA_964447125.1 uncultured bacterium
GCCCCGACGATTCCGGTTGCGACGTGGTGTGGACGCGGCCGGAGCGCGTGCCCGCGGTCGTCACCAAGCTCTCCACCAACGGCCTCGTCTACGCCTACACCTTCGACGAGCAGCCCGACGGCGAGAACGCATGGTCTTTCTTGGCGCTCGATTTCGTGACTGGCGAGCCGGTGTTCAAACGCTTCGTGGGTGTCGGCAAGGCCTTCGACATCAACTGGGGCTCGCCGGCGATCGCGCGCGACGGCACGGTCTACTTGGGCATCTTCAAGGGCATCCTCGCCATCGCCGACGGCGCCGGGACCGCGCCGCTCGCAGGCGCGACGGCGTCCGGGTGAACGCGTGACCTTCCCCGCCTATCTCGCGTTCACGGACCCGGTCACGCTCGCGCGGATTCTCCGCGCCAATGGTGGCTGCGACGCGCGTTTCGCGCCGCGCGTTGCGGTGCTGTTCGCGGTGTCGTGGGTGGCGCTGCCCTTCAATGCCCTCGAGCACGTCCTCTTCGGCGGGCGCGTTGCGCGCCAGAAGCTGAGCGCGAGCCCCCTCGTGATTCTCGGTCACGACCGCAGCGGCACCACCCACCTGCTCAACCTGATGAGCCTCGATCCGCAATTCGCGTACACGCGGCCATCGCAGATGGTGCTTCCGGGCTGCTGCGTTCTCTTCGATCGTGCCGTCGATGCGTTGCTCGGGTCGATCGATTACCGCCGGCCCTTCGACGACATGGAGGTCGGCCCAGGAAGCCCGCAGGACGACGAGGTCCCGCTGGTCAAGCTCACGCCCCACTGCGAGTACCACAAGTACAGCTTCCCGCGGAGCTACCGGCACTGGCTCGACAACTACGTGTTCGACTTCTCACCGCGCTCAGGGACGTATTCGGCGTGGAAGCGGGCGTATCTGGGCACGCTCAAGAAGGCGGCGTTCCTGATGGGACGCGAGCGCTCGCTGCTCAAGAGCCCAGCGTGGATGGCCAACATCGAGCCGCTCTTGGATCTCTTCCCGGACGCCAACTTCGTCCACATCCGGCGCAATCCGCACAAGGTGATCCCGTCGCAGATCCACCTGCACCGCACGATGGCGCGGAAGTACGGCCTGGAGACGATCGGCGACGACGCGCTCACCGACTTCGCGATCGAGCAGTACCGCGGCTACATGCAGGCGTTCGTGCGCGATCGCGGGCGGATTCCCGCGCAGAATCTGATCGAGATCCACTACGAAGACTTCGTCGCCGACCGCATGCGAGGACTGCGTGCGATCTACGAATCGTTGGCGCTCGGCGATTTCGCGGCGATGGAAGCAAAGTTCACGGACTACATCCGCGGCATCGAGCGCTACGAGGGTCACCGCTTTCCGGACGATCCGCGGCTTCGCGATCGCATCGACACCGAGCTCGCGTTCGCATTCGAGGCGCTCGGATACCCGCGGCCCGCGGCGGCTCCTCGGCCGGAGGTGTGAGGCGACGACACGTTGCGACGCACGCGGCTCGGTGTGCGATCCTGGCGCGCGCCGACCCGGGGGTTGGTAGCGCCCGACCGGTGACAGCCATCCACCCACATGGCCGAGAATCGATGATGCGCGCCTTCGCCCTCCTCCTTCTCTGCGTCGCTGCCGCGCTCGCGGCGGGTTGCGGTGGATCCCATTCGACGCAGGCGCAAGAGTCTGCGATCGAACGCTACGGCATCGACTGGGTGGTCGAGGACGACGGGCGCTACGCACTGCGCGCGAACCTCGCGATCGACGCGCCGGCGGACACAGTCTGGGGCTTGGTGCGCGACGTCAACCGCTACGGCGATTGGTCGCAGGCGCTGACCGCGCACGTGGACACGCTCGAAGCGGGCGCTCCCATCGATCTCGCAATCCAGCTCCTCGACCCGCCCGCGCCGATGACGCAGTCCCACGAGCTCGTCCAAGTCGTCGATGACGAAGTCCGAGCCGTGTCGTGGGGCCGGCAATTCCCCTTCGATCAGAACAGCGAACGCTGGCAGTTGGTGGTTCCCGAGGGGCGCCAAGCCTCTCGGTACTACACGGCGTTGGTGTTCACACCAGGGCTCGGCTCGCTGATGAAAGTGACGCTTGGCCCTCGAACGCTCGCGGCATTCGAGACCTTCGCCAGCGAGCTCGCCGTCGAAGCCAACGGTTCGTGACTGCGCAGCGGGCGCGACCACGGCACGCGGCGGTCTCGCTCATCGGAATCGATCTCGCGTGGTCGCCGCAGAACGCAACCGGCGTGGCGGCGCTCACACCGCGTACTCGCGGCCTCGTGGTGGCCGCGTCCGCGATCGTGCGCACCGACGACGAGATCGTCGCGTTCGCTACCGCCCATCTCGCTCCCACCACCATCGTGATGATCGATGCGCCGTTGGTGGTGCCGAACCACACCGGCATGCGGGCGTGCGATCGCCTCACCCACGTCGAATTCGGCGCCGCTGAGGCCGGTGCTTACCCCGCCAACCGCGCCACCATGGGCGCCTACACCGGCGGCGTGCCGCGCGGCGAAGCGATTGCGCGGCACCTGGCTGCGCTCGGATTCCCGTGGCCGCCGGGCACGCTGCCGCACCGGTCTGCACGTCGCGGACGCTGGGTCTTCGAGTGCTATCCGCACCCCGCTCAGGTGGTGCTCTTCGGCCTCGCGACCACGCTCAAGTACAAGAAGAAGCGGCAAGCGTGGCCCGCTGCGCGCGCTGCCTTTCGGCGCTACCTGGCGCACGTCGAGGCGTTACGCCGGCCACGCCTGTTGTTGGATCCGTCGCTTCGCGCGGAGCTCGATCCCAGTCGAGCCATCGGCCGCGCTTACAAGGAACGTGAGGACCGCCTCGACGCGATCTTCTGCGCGTATCTCGGCGCTCTCGCTCTCGACGGCAGGCTCCGCATGCTCGGCCACCCCAGCGCGGGCAGCATCGTGGTGCCGCGGGGAGAGGTCCGCGCTCAACCTCCGCCAGCGCCCAGATCGCGCACCACCTCGCGCACACCTTCGACGACACGCGCGAGCCGCACGTAGTCGATCCGATCGGGCGTGTCCGTGGGTCGGTGGTAGTGCGGATAGCGGAACGGCGCCGTGTCGGTGACCATCAATCCGGGATAACCCGCCTGCCAGAACGCCCAGTGATCGGACCAGCCGATGCCCGGCACCCAGCCGGGGAGCGCGGCGCCTTCGGACGGCACGATCGCGCGCTCGCGGAACACCGCGGTGCTTCTCGACACCAACGCTCGCGAGCTCACGTTGCCGACGAAGCCGATGAAGTTGCCGGTGCTGGGATAGAAGAGCCCGAACGGCCACGGATATTGCTGCGATCCCGGCTCATCGACGAAATAGCCCATCGTCTCCAGGCTCAGCATCGCCGCGATGTCGTCGCCACGGGTGCGGCAAGACTTCGCGTAGACGAGGCTGCCCATCGTCTCGGTTCGGTAGTGGGGCGGCTCTTCGTTGACGAAGGCCACGAAGCGCAGCGTGCGATCGAGCGGCTCGCGTGCAAACCGCCGCGCCAGCTCCACCAGCGCCGCCACTCCCGAGCCGTTGTCGTTGGCCGCAGGGCAATACTCCGCCGAGTCGTAGTGGGCGCCCACCACCACGATCTCACTCGCCCGCGACCGGCCCGGCACCACGACGATCAGGTTCTCGCAGCGCGCGCCGTCCGCATCGAAGCCCTGGCGCTCGACACCGAGCCCGCTCGCCGCGAGCTGGGCCGCCACGTAGTCGCGCGCTCGTGCAAGCGCCTCCGGGCGACGCGTGTTCCGCTCCCCGATCTTGCCGGCCAGCTCGTCGACGTGAACGAATAGCGCCCGAGCCAGCTCGCGTTCCATCTCCGTCGCCTCCGGTACTGCACCATCGAACGAGCGTCCGGGCATGCGCACCATGCAGCTCGTGGCCAGGGCGAACGCCCCGACGAGCGTCGCGAGCGTCCCCCACCGCGTACCGGCCACCCAACGCATCGAGACGATTCCCGCCGCGCCACGAGCGCGCGGACGAGCGACGATACACCGTCCGCGCACGCCGCGAATCGATTCGGCTGCGTTCGCGAAGATCGTGCGACGTTTCGCGGTCAGGCGTCGCCGACGTGCATGGCCGTGGAGCTGGGACAGCGCGGTGCGATGTCCAAGCTCGACGCGGGCTCGATCGGCGAATCGTCCGTGGCGCCCCCCGCTGTCGCGAGCACCTCGGCATCACGCGAGCGCGGCGCAACCACGACACGGTCTCGTCCTTCCGCCTTCGCCATCAACAGCGCCGCATCCGCGGTGCTCACCAGCTCGTCCAGCGTTTCTCCCGGCAGCGGATCGGCGATGCCGAAGCTGGCGGTGAACCGGGGCGTGTCGCCACTGAGTGTCGCCGCCGCGAGTCGCGCGCGGATTCGGTCGAGCACGCGGACGCCGCCGACAGCCTTCATGCCGCAGAGCACCAACACGAACTCCTCGCCGCCGTAGCGCACCGCGATGTCGTCGGCACGCGTGCATTCCCGCACGACCTTCGCGAAGGTGCGAAGCGCCAAGTCGCCTGCGTCGTGCCCGTGCGCGTCGTTCAAACGTTTGAAGTGGTCGAGGTCGGCGACCGCGAGCGTGAAGGGATGCCCGCTCGACTCCAGCTCGCGGAACGCGGCCTCGAATGCGCGTCGGTTGTGCAGCCCCGTGAGCGGATCGGTGGACGCCTGAAGCTGTGCCTGCGCGAGGCTGCGCGCCGCGCCCAGGCGGTTCGAGGCTTGCGTGGCGACGGTTTCGAGGCGGGAGAGAAAGAGCGCTGGATCACCGGGTGGGACTGCACCGAGGGCGTGGATGACACCCAGCGGACTTCCCATGAAGGTCATCGGCACACAGTACGCCGCGCAGACGTCCGTCGCGCGATCGCACAGGCGAGGGCATGCCCTGAGCCCTTTCGCCGTCGTGAATTGCAGCGTGCGCCCGCGCTTCACCGCGGGGCAGTCCCACGGAGTGGCCACGTCGCACCCGGCGCCGCCCGCGCCGGGGCTGGTTGCAGCGACGCGCAGGTGGGCACGGCTCGAATCCGCGAGCAGCACCTCCATCGGCATGGTTGCTTCGATTTCACCGCAAGCACGCGCGACGACCGAGAGGATTCCTTGCTCCGAGTCGACCATCTCGAACGCTTCCTGGAGATCGACGCCGAAACGACTCTTGCGCGCCTCGACGCGGTAGCGCTGCTCCGCCTCGGCGAGGCGATTCGCTTCCCGCAGCATGGCGATGGTGAGCGGCCGGAAGGCGGTCCAATGGATCGCGGCGAGCGCCAGCAGCACGGCGAAGGCGCCAAGGGCGCTCGCCAAGATCACGCGTATGCGGCGGTGACCCTCCCGTTCGGCACCGAGCGCGGCTGCGCGCTCGAGCAGCCGCATGAGCTCCCCCCGTGCACCGCCGATCAGCGCCGTCAGGTCCGCCGGGTCGATCGCGGAATCAGCGTCCTTCTCTTTCGCGACCCGTAGCGCGCTTCGGTAGTAGGCATCGATTCGAGCGTCGAGGCGCGCGGGGTCCTGGAACTCGAGCGCCCACAGTTCCGTCGAAAACGCAGCATCGTTCCCGCTCGAACGCGCCCGGGACGTCAGCGCGCGCTGCGCTTCGACGAGCGCGGCAGCGTCCTCGCGGATGGCGACCGCAGCCACCGATCGCTCCTGTTCGGGATGGACGGACTCCAAGGCGTGGGCATTGAGCGCGATCCGACTCACCAGCATTCGCTGACGACCTGCGAGATCGATCCATCGGGTGGCCTCGCTCATCACGCCCGCGAGCCACACATCGAGCAACACCCGCAGCACCACCAACGCTGCCAGCAGCATCAACGCGCTGGCGTGACGGCGACTGAAACGCGTGAGCAGCGCCGCAGCGGCGGTGACGCCACCGTGCGCTCCTCGCCCTGCGGTGGAGTCCGAATGCCGCGCGCCTGCCTTCCCGGTCGCCATCGTCGTCGCCCCCGCGCCCGCGAGATCGGCCGACGCCGATCTCGAGCGTCGCGATTCGGTCGAAGGTCGAGCGAAGCGCGCAGGACACGGACGGGTCGCCCCATCCGTCGAGCGGCTTCGCCACTCAGCCTCCTCGACGGAATCGGCATTCAGTCGAAAAGGCTTGAGGGCACGAGGCCCTCGGCGTGAGCCGGTGCTCACCCGCGCGGAACGCACGGGGCCGAGCGTGCGTGCGCGCCCCTAGCCCGATCGATTCATGAACGCGGCGTCGAGATACCAGGAATCACCCCGTTGAC
>CAYUSL010000386.1:0-6173 GCA_964447125.1 uncultured bacterium
ACCGGATCACCGGCGGCGAGCCCACGCTCAAGTGCAGGTCGCTGGCGCGCTGCTCTTTCACCAGCCGCAGGAAGCTATCGATCTTTGCCATGGGGTCCCTGGGGCCGGGGCGGTTGCGGAGCGGCGCCCGATCGTGTCGCGGGTGGTGCGGTCGGGCGAGCGGGCTGCGGTGCGGGCGGACGATCGCCGCCCGGAGCGGCAGGCCGAGCGGGTCCGGCGGCAGCGCGTGCTGGCGTGGGCGGGCCGGCTGGCGCCGGCGGCCGAGTCTGCGGTCCGGCGGGCGGCGCGGGACGATCGGCGCCGGCGCGCGCCGCCGAAGCTGCGCCGCCCGGAGTCATGGCGCGCTCCGCAGCACGCGCCGACTCCACTTCCGGCGAGCCGGGCAAGTACGCCTCGAACTCGCGCTTGTTCTCGGCCTTGTTGTAGCCGTCCTCGGGTGAGATCACGCCCTGCTTCACGAGCCTGAGCAGCTCGTTGTCCATGAGCTGATTGCCCTGCTCGGCGGAGGTCGCGAGCATCGAGGGGATCTGGTAGGTCTTCTCCTTGCGGATCGCGTTGGCGATCGCGTCGGTGCACACCATCACTTCGAGCGCCAGCGCCACGCCTTTGCCGTCGGCGCGCGGTACCAGGTGCTGGCTCATCACCGCCTTCAGCGTCTCGGCGAGCATGGTTCGGACCTGTGCCTGATAGCTGGGCGGGAACACGTCGATGATGCGGTCGACCGTCTTGGCGGCGCTCACGGTGTGCAGCGTGCCGAACACCAGGTGGCCGGTCTCGGCGGCGGTGATCGCCGTGGAGATGGTCTCGTAGTCGCGCATCTCGCCGACCAGGATCACGTCGGGGTCCTGGCGCAACGCACCACGCAGCGCCTCGGCGAATCCCTTGGTGTGCTCGCCCACCTCGCGCTGGTTGATGGTGCAGCGCTGGTTGGCGTGCACGTATTCGATCGGGTCCTCGACGGTGATGATGTGCTCGGTGCGGGTGCGGTTGATGTAGTCGATCATCCCCGCGAGGGTGGTGGACTTGCCCGAGGCCGTGGGACCGGTCACCAGCACCAGCCCGTTCCGAAGTTGGCAGAAGCGCTTCGCGATCGCGGGCAGGCCGAGCTGCTCCAGCGTGCGGGTCTCGCTCGGTACCACGCGAAAAGCCGCGGCGTGACCGGTGAACTGGCGGTAGACGTTGACGCGGAAGCGACCCTTCTCGCCGCGGATCGAGTACGAGAAGTCGACGTCTCTTTTCTCGTCGAAGAACTCGCGGTGCTGCGTGGGGTTCATGATGTCGACCAGGATCCGCTCGATCTGCTCGTTGGTGAGCACGTCGCCGCGGATCGGCCGCACCTCGCCGTGGTGCTTCACCATCGGCGCCCGGTTGCCGAGCAAGAAGAGGTCGTGAGCGCCCTGGTCGCGAGTCTCGAGCAGCAGCCGATCGATGAAGCTCACGTCGCGGTACGCGACGCGGCTGCGCTCCTCTTCGCTGAGCTTCACCTGCAGCCGCTGCAGGAGCTGGAGCGCGCGATGGCGAACGCGCTTGTCGGGGTCGGCGAGCAGCGGCTGCACGCGTGGCGCGATCTGCGGGTCGGCGAACTTCTCGAGGGCCGCGAGCACCTCCAGCCGGAACTCGGCAGAGCCGGTGGTGAGCAGCACCAAGAGCGCAGGCAGGCCGCGCGGATCCTGGAGCTGCCCCAGCGCCTTCACGATGACCCAGCGCAGCTCCTCCTCGGCACGCAGGAGCTGCAGGAGGTGCGGCACGGCCTCGGTGACGCCGAGGGTGGCGAGCGACTCGATGGCGCGCTCGCGCACCCACCAGTCGGTGTCCTTGGTGCAGCGCAGGATTTCCGGGGCGACGGATTGGTCGCCGATCCGCACCAGGATCTCGAGCGCGTAGCGGCGCACGATTTCGTTCTTGTCGGTGAGTAGCCCCAGGATGGGCTGCAGGATCTCGCGCCCGCCGATCTCGGTGAGCACGTCGGTGACGCTCTCGCGCACCCACCAATCCTCGTCGCGCAAATAATCGACGAGCCGCGCCCACGCCTGACGCTCGTGCTCGCCGCCGATGGCGCGGATGACCTCGATGACGCTGCGTCGCACGTTCACGTCGCGGTCGCGCATCATCAGCACCAACATCCTGCCGAGACGCACGTTGGGTGAGCGGCCGAGGGCGCCCAGCACCTCGATGGCCTTCTGGCGCACCATCAGCTCTTCCTCGCGGAGGAGCTCGATCAGGTGCTCGAGGACGACCTCGTTCTCGAAGCCGCCGAGCGCGGTCATCGCTTCCAGGCGTACGCCCACGTAGCCGGAGCGCAGGAACGGGATGAGCGCTGGAATCGCTTCCGGCGCGCGGATGAGGCCGAGGCTCTTGATGAGCGGTTGCTGGTAGCGGCGGTCGGCCTTCTTCAAGAGCTCGACCAGGAACGGTACGTCCTCGGGGCCGGCGATCTCGCCCATGGCGCCGGCGATGCGCATGGTGAGCTCGGGATCGTCGGGAGTGCAGGCGGCGCGCATCGCCTCCACGGCGGCGCGCTGGCGCTGCTTCATGATCGACATGTCGCTCAGGTACTTGAGCGCCACGAGCTGGTCGGCTTTGTCGCTGCCGCGCAGAAGCTGGCCGAGCACCGGGATCGAGTGGTGCCCGCCGATGCGCACGATCGCCTCGATCGCCTCCTTGCGGCTCACCCAGTTGCCGTCGAGCACGGCCCGGCACAGCACTTCGTAGACGGTGCGGCCACCCTTGCCGGTGACGATCGCGAGCCCCGCCTGGCGCAGATCCTCTTTGTCGCCGCGCAAGAGCTCGATCACCGGCGCGGGCTGCTCACGCACCGGCAACAGCGCCAGCGTCTGCACCAGGTAGCGGCGGATCAGCGGTGACGCAGGACGTATCAGCTCGACCAGCGGCGGGACGTGGTCGGCGCGTCCGATGCCGGCCATTACTTCCTGGAGCGTCGCGAGCGCCGTCTCGACGATCCGATTGTTGGGCTCCTGCATGAGCTCGCGGAGCACGGCCACCAGCGGCTTGATCGGCACCTCGCCCGCGGCCACGAAGCGCTCGACGAAGGCCTTGCGCTCCTCTTCGCTCACCCAGGGAGCGCGACGTAGCTCGTCGATCAACCCCTTGCCGCGTGCCTCGAAGAGCATTCGTGTCCCCTCAGGGTTGAGGCAGGCCGGATTGGGTGGTGCGCCTGCGTGGTGAGGCGGCGGGCTCTCGCTCGGTGCCTGGGCCGCCCTGGGGTCGCGCCTCGTCCCCCGATCCCAGGTCGAGCGGCAAGCTCACCACGAACCTCGTGCCCACGCCCTCTTCGGTCTCGAAATCCACGATGCCGCCGTGGGCTTCGACGAAGCGCTTGGCGATGGGCAGGCCCAGGCCCGTGCCCTTGAGCCCCTTGGTGCTGAAGAAACACTCGAAGATGTGGCCGCGCGCTTGCGGCGGGATGCCGGGGCCGGTGTCGCGCACCTCGAAGCGCAAGAGCCCCTGTGCTGCGTCCACCCCGACGCCGAACGTGAGCGTGCCGCCGCCCTGGGGCTCCATGGCCTCGATGGCGTTGAGGCCGAGGTTGACCAGCACGCTCACGATCCAGCCGGGATCCAGCCGGCACGCGAACGGGGTGCTGGGATCGACTGCGGCGAGCGCCACCTGGACGTGAGCCATGGCGGCGCGGTCCTCGAGCGATTCGCGTGCGCGAGCGATCAAGGTCCGCGGGTCGCACGGCTCGAGCACCGGCGTGCGCTCGCCCGCGAACGAGAGCACGTCGAGCACCGTGCGCTCGAGGCGTTCGTGGTAGCCCTTCACGCGCCGCCAGCTCGTGCTCAGCATCTCGTGCTCGGGCCCGCCGTCGTCGGCGAGCGCGTCGTCGATGAGCGGCGAGTAGACCGCGAGCCCTTGCAGCACGTTCTTCACGTGGTGCGAGAACTCCGCCATCGTGCGGCCCACCGTGGCGAGCCGCTCGCGGGCCACCATCTCTTGCGCGAGACGGCTGTTCTCGATGGCGAGCGCGGCCTCGTTGCCGATGCCGTTCAGGAGCTCGAGGTCGGCCTGCGCGAGACGCGCGCCGGTCTCGCGGGTGTCCACGTGCAGCACGCCCAGCACGCGTTCGCCGCGGATGAGCGGCACACAGATCGCGGAGCGCATGAGCCGCAGGTTGCCGCTGGTGTCGCGGCCGAAGCGAGCGTCGCTCTGGACGTCCATCGAGAGGATCGCGACGCGCTCGTCGAGGCAGCGCTTCAGGATGGTGCGCGAGATCGCGACCGGCTCGCTCACGGCTTCGCCGCGCGTGCGTGCGACCTCCGGGGCGAGCTCTTGCGAGCCAGGACGCATGAGCAGGATCGCGCCGTGATCGGCGGGAAGCGCGTCGAACGCGATGTCGAGGATGCCGTCCAGGATGCTGCGCAGCGATTGGCTTCCGGAACGGGCGATGAGCTCGGTGACGCGGTAGAGCGAGTCGAGGCGCGCCTTGAGGGTGGGCGCCTCGAGCTGGCTCATCGTCAGCTCCTTCAGATTGGTGCGCTCGGCGTCGACGCGCGCTTGTACGACGCTGGTGGCGAGCTCGGCGAAGTCCTCGAGCACGTCCACCTGCGGGCGGCGCGTGGTGGTGGTGGCGCCACCGACCTCCAGCACCGTGGTGCCGATCTGGATGCGGTCGCCGGCTTCCAGCGCGACCTCGCGCGTCACGCGCTGGCGATTCAGATAGGTGCCGTTGGCACTACCGAGATCGCGGATGAACGGCGCGTCGGTGGTGCCGAGGATCAGCGCGTGCCGGCGCGACACCGAGCGATCGGCGAGCACCAGGTCGCAGGTGTTGTCGCGGCCCATCACCATGGGCAGCGAGGGAAACGAGATCTCTCTACCGGCGTCCTTGCCGTCGACGATGCGCAGCGTGAGCATGAACGAGCAGCAAATGATGGTGGATCGGCGTCGAAGCCGCTTCGCGCGCGAACCCTACCACGCGCCGCCGGCCATCACGAAGGGTGCGCGGGAAGGTACGGCTGCCAGGGGCGGGGAATTCGCACCCGCCCCAGCCCACCCAGGAAGAGCTGGTTGGGGCGATGGGGGCGCCGCGCCAGCCGCATGCCCGCCTCTTCGGGAGTGCGGTCCCCCTTGCGGCGATTGCACGGGATGCAACACGTGACCACGTTCGTCCAATCGGTGCGGCCGCCGCGGGTGCGCGGCAGCACGTGGTCGTAGCTCAAGAGGTGCGGCGCCAGGCGATCGCCGCAGTACTGACAGGTGAGCGCGTCGCGGGCGTACACGTTGGTACGCGAGAACGGCACTTCGCGCACGCGCAGCGGAGCACGGTGCTTGAGCTTGAGCACCGCGGGCAACACCATCGACGTGGCGACCGAATGCACGCGGCGGGGGTACACGTCGAGCACCTCCACCTTCTCGACGAAGGTGAGCACCACCGCCCGGCGCCAGGACACCACGCGCAGCGGCTCGTACGTGGCGTTGAGCAGCAGCGCGGGCTCGAGTGTGGGCAGCGGTGCCGGCGCGCGGATCCCGTGTCCCGCGAGCGATGGCTCGTCGGCCGTCCAGTCCCAGTCGGCGAGGTCGTACATCAGGGCGAGTAGTTGCGCAGCAGCGTGGTGCCCACCAAAGCCGCGAGGATCAGGAAGATCAGGAAGATCACGGTGCTCGAATACGCACGCCGCACGGTGGGATCGCGCTGGTAGTCGAGTGTGGCGTTGCGGGTTCGCTGGCGAGTCACGCGCTTTTCCAGCTCGTGGGCATAGTCGACGCGCTTTCGCTCCAGGTTCGAGCTCTGGACTTCCTTGAAGCGCGACAAGGCCACGGCCTCGATCCAGAAGCCGTCGCCGCGCTCGCAGAGGTGGAGCTCCAGATCGGCAGGGACCTTGAGGTTGGCGGGCAGGTCTCTGCCGGCGACTCGCGTGAGCTCGCCACGGCAGGCGGGGCAGGGGAACGACCGCCGCACCGGATCGCTGGTGCGGGTGGGCTCGAGGGCGACGCGATCGTCCCACTCGGCGACGATCTGAGGCGAGAGCGCCAGGATCCGCCCCCACGACGTGAAGACACCGCCGCAGCGGGCACAGCGCTCCACCTCGATGCGGCTGCCGTAATGGCTGGCCGCTTCTTCGGTCCCGAGCGCCGTGTTGCAGCGTGGGCAGGGAAGCTCGCGCGACGCTTCCATCGCGGCGGATTCTAGCAAGATCCCGCCGCCGATCCTC
>CAYUSL010000387.1:0-6126 GCA_964447125.1 uncultured bacterium
CGCGTGCGAGCGCGCCTACTGCTACTTCGCGCCCGGCGGCTGGCGCGGAAGCGCGTAGCGAGATCGGAGCGCACTCCGTTTCGCGCGCGGGTTGCGCGTCACGGTAGGACGAGCCGGGCCGTGGACCCGCGGCGTGACGGCGTCACTTCGAGGCGCACGTCGATCCGTTCGCGAAGCTCCGCCACGTGGGAGATGATCCCCACCAAGCGCCCGCCGCGCTCCAGATCTTCGAGAGCGCGCATCGCCAGATCGAGCGACTCGGAATCGAGGCTGCCGAAGCCCTCGTCGATGAAAAGCGTGTCCAGACGCATCCCGCCAGCGTGCGCTTGCACCACGTCTGCGAGCCCGAGCGCCAGCGCCAGCGACGCCAGGAAGCTCTCGCCTCCCGAGAGCGTCCGCGCCGAGCGGCCTTGCCCGGTGTGCAAGTCGAAGACCTCGAGATCGAGACCGCCGGCGCGGCGAAGGTCGGTGGTGCTGGCCGCGCGTTGCAGCTCGAATCGGCCGCGGCTCATCGCCTCGAGCCGCGCCGTCGCCGCCGTGAGCGCCTCGTCGAGGAGCGCCGCGAGCACGAAGCGCTGGAAGCTCATGCGCAACGCATTTCGCTTGCCGTCGGCGAGCTCCGCAAGCCGGCCGAGCCCGCCAAAACGCGCCTCGCTCGTGCGGTAGTCCACGCCGATCTCGCCCAACGCCGTGAGCGCCTTCGCGATCTGCAACTGCTCGGCTTCGAGCGCCACGATGGCGTTGCTCGACGCTTCCGCCCGCTGCCTCGCTTCTTCGTGACGTGCGAGGAGCGCGGTGATGTCCGGCCGCTCCTGGTCGCGCACTGCGACCTCTGCGCGCTGCGAGCGGTCTCGGGCCGCGGCGAGAGCCGCGTCGAAGGCCTTGATCCGATCGTCGAGTGCGGCAACGGCTTCGGGCGCGCGCATCGCGCCGCGGAGCGCCGTGTCGTCGGCGAATCCCGCATGCTCGCGCTTCGCCACCAGCTCTGGCCCCAGCCGCTCGCATTCGCCGCGCTTCAGGGCGAGCGCGGACTCGGCGGCACCCAGTGCGCGAGCGGCGGTGTCGTAGCTTTCCCGGCTGGCCCGCGCGGCGGATTCGGCGTCAGCCAGAACTGCGTCGAGAGCGTCGACGCGGGCGCTCGCGTCGCGCGTGGCAGCGGCGAGCACCTCGGCGTCCCGCAGCGCTTCCGGTATCGCCGCCACCCGTTCCGCGACCACACCTTCTGCGCTGGCGCTCGACTGGCGCGCACCCGCGAGCTCGTCCTCCACGCTCGCGAGGCGGGCACGCGCCGCCTCGCAATCCGCGCGTGCGGCAACGAGCGCCACGTCGATCTCGTCGAGTCGCCGTGCATCGGCCTCGGCTCGATCGCGCTCGGTCATGGCCGCGCGCAAGCGCGCCTCGAGCGCTTCGGTGCTCTCGTCGGCGGTGGCGGCCAGCGCCGCCCGCTGCGCCGCATGCGCCCCTTCGAGGGTGGCCAATTGCTGCGCCGCCTCCGCGTGCGTTTGTTCCACCGCGCTGCGGCGACGCTCGCACGCGGCGAGCGCCGTGCGAGCAGCGTCGAGTGCGGCGTCGTCCACGATCTGCTCGGCGCTCGTGGCTGGCCGCGGGTGCGCTGGCGAGCCGCAAACCGGGCACGGCTCGCCGGCGACCAGCGTCGTGGCGAGACGCTCCGCCTGACTCGCGCGCCATGCAACCTCCACGACCGCAAGCCGCGCGCGCGCACGTTCGTGCTCATCGAGAGCGCGCGTCAGCTCCACCACCGCGGCCGCCGTTCGCACCCGTTGCTCGTCGAGAGCCTGCTCCGCCTGCGCGAGCGCGCAGCGCCGCTCGCAGAGCGACTGCGCTTCCTGGGCAGCGGCACGGAGACCTGCCAAACGCTCGGCTGCCATCGCAGCAGCCGAACGCGCTTCCGTCCAGGTGGCGAGTTGGTGCTCGGCTTGCTCGATCGCCCCGCGCGCCTTTGCGGCCGACGCTTCGAGCGCCGCGACTCGCTCCGCCGCCGCGGCTGCCGCCTGCTGCGCCTCCCGCCAACGCTCGAGCTGGTCGCCGAGGGCGAGCGATCGTTCGAGCGTGCGCCGTGCATCCTCGCGCTCGCCTCGGCGCGCTTCCTCTGCTGCGAGCCTGGCTTCGGCGGCGGCGCGCGCAACACGCGCCGTCTCGGCCTGCGTCGATGCAAGACGGTGAGCTTCCTCGAATGCGCGCCGCTCGTCTTCGGCGCGCCGCCACGCCGTGGCCAGCTCCACCAACGGCGCTGCTCGTCGGGCAACTTCGATCTCACGGCGCAGCTCGTCGATCTCGCCGGCGCCAGTGGTGAGCGCCGCCAGCGACGCAGCGGCGTCCTGGCGCTCGATGAAGCGCTCTTCCATCGCACGTGCGGCTTCGAGAGCGCCGCGCGCCCGTCGTTCCTCCTCGACCGCACGAGCCAGCTCCGCGCGGGTCGCGTTGAGCCGCTCGCCGTGCTCGATGGCCCGCGCCGTCAGCTCCTCCTCGCTCGTCGCCTCGCTCTGCTCGAGCACGGCCTGGCGGCGTGTTTCGAGCGTTTCCAGATCGCGCCGTGCCGCGAGCGCCGCACGCGACAGCGCCGCCTCGATGGCCCGGTAGTGCGCGGTGCGGAACAGCACCTCGAGGATCTGCTCGCGGTCGTCCGAGCTCGCGGTGAGCAAGCGTCGGAACTCCCCTTGCGGCAGCACGATGACTTGGCGGAACTCGTCGGCGGTGAAGCCGAGACGGCGGGCGATCTCGCGGTCGACCTCGCCCTGCTTGGTGGCGAGCGGCTTTCCTTCCTGGGCGTCGTCGCTGCAATCGCTGCGATCCCAGAGTGTCGCGCGGCCGTCGACGTCGACCTCGCCTTCGCCGCGCTTCTTCGGGCGGCGGTACTTGGGCCGGCGCGTCACGCGCAATCGCTCAGCGCCGAGCCGGAAATCGAACGTCACCTCGGTCTCCACACCCGCATCCACCAGGTGGCTGCGTAGCTCGTCACCGCGCCGCTCGCCACCCGAGGCCTCGCCATAGAGCGCGAAGCACATGGCGTCGAGAATCGAGGTCTTCCCCGCGCCCGTGGGACCGTGGATGAGAAAGAGTGCGCTCGCTCCCAGTGCGCGGAAGTCGATCGCGCACGTCTCGGCGTAGGGGCCGAATCCCCGCACCATCAAGCGCTCAGGGCGCATCGATCGTCCCTTCGTCGCCGTCCCGCTCGGCGCGGTCGACGACCTCGAGAACGCCGCGCAAGAGCTCGCGCTGCGCCTCGGAGAGCGCCTCTCCGGTGACCTCGCGGACGAACGCTTCGAAGAGCTCCACGTCACCGAGCTGGCGGCGATCCACCGGCGACACGCTCGCGGCAGTTGGCTGAGCGGGAGCGCGATCGAAGACTCGCCCGAGCTCGAGGACGTTCGGATAAACGTGGCGCAGCTTGCCGATCGGATCGAGCAGTGTTTCTCGGTCGAGAAGGCGCACCCGGAAGTAGTCGTCGCGCGAGCCTTCGACCTCGCCCGCGGAGGTTCGGCCGCGGAGCAGCTCGGCGAGATGGCCTTCCAGAATGCGCACGTCGCGGCGCGGCGTGAGCGCGACACGCTCGATGCTTGCGCGTCCTCGCGCATCGATCTCGACCACGCTGACCGACTTCGCGTGATCCACCTCGGAGAACGAGTACTTGAGGAGCGAGCCGGAGTAGGCGATCGAACCGTCGGCGCGAAGCGCCTGCGGGCGATGCAGATGGCCGAGCGCGACGTAGGCGAAGCCATCGAGACGCGACACGTCGACTGCGTCTGTGCCGCCGACACTCAGCGGACGCTCGGATTCGCTCTCGACACCGCCGCGTACGAACGCGTGGCCGACCAGCACCGTGCGCGCGGCCGGATCCGCGGCGGCGCGTGCACGCTCCACCCAGGTGCCGAGCGCCGCGTCGTGGTCGTGGAGATCGTCGCGTGCGAGCTGCGCGCGGTAGGTCGCGGGATCGGCATACGGCGCGGCGAACACCTCCACCACGCCAGCGGCATCGGTGAAACGAATCGGCCGTGGCGCTGCGTCGGGCACACCGAGCACGTGAAGGCCGCGTTCGGCCAGAATCCGCGAACCGAACGCGAGGCGATCGGGACCGTCGTGATTGCCGGCGATCACGATCACCGGGATGCGCGCTTCGAGCACCAGCCGCGTGAGCACCTCGTCCAGCAGGCTCACGGCCTCGGGCGGCGGCACCGCGCGGTCGTAGACGTCGCCGGCGACGATCACCGCGTCGGCGCGCACCTCGCGCGCCAGCGTCACGAGCTGATCGAGCACGTGGCGTTGGTCGTCCGTGAGGCGAACCCCCGAGAAGAGTCGCCCCAGATGCCAATCGGCGGTGTGGATGAAGCGCACGTAGCGGGAATACCCGAAGCCCTCATCGACCACAACCGGCTCGAGCGCAAGCGGCTCGGCAGCCCGCAAACCCCAGGATCCGGGCACTGAAAACCCACGGATGCAACGAGCACGCGGCTGCCAGATTCTCGACTCTCGCGGCGCGCGCGACCGCGCGCGCACGTCGATCCCACATCACGTGCGCACGACTGCACGCTTTCGCTCGTTTCCGTCGTGCGAACGCTGCCTTGGACGACGCGATCGCTCGACACCTTCGCGCCCCGCGCGGCGCGCACGCTGCCGATTCGGTCAATGACGTGACGCTCACCTCCGCGGGCGCGGCTCTTGCTGCAGCTCGCAACCGGATACGACGACCGCTCGGCGCTGACGCGAGCAAGCCAAGCCTCACCGCCCGGTCCGTCGTGCGTGCGGCGCGCAGCTCGCGTCGCGAGGGGGATGCGCATGCTGCGCGTGCGGCTCGAGCTCCGGACTTCGATCTTCGCGCTACTGCTCGTCGTCGGGTGCGGCTCCGCCGCAACGGAGACGGATTCCACCACGGCCCTGGCCACGCCCAACGCGGCGGATCATCGAACCTCACCTCCTCCCGGTTGCTTCACGCAGGTCAACGCCGACGGCTTCGGCGACCCATCCAATCGCTGGGCGTGGTCGATGAAGGCCTTCGGCGATCACCTGTACGTGGGGACGCTCAATCGTGGAAGCGGCGCGACCAGCGACGATCCGGATCTCGCCGGCCCCGTGACGGCGAGCGAACCGGGCACCACCGGCACGCAGGTCTGGCGCCAAGATGGCGTGGGCTGGCAACAGGTGGTGGGCGACGGATTCGGGAATCGCTTCAACCTCGGTGTCCGAAATTTCGTCGTCTATCGCGACGCGCTCTTCGCAGCCACGCACAACCCCGCCACGGGTGCGGAAGTGTGGCGTTCGAGCGACGGCGTCGCGTGGAGTCGCGTGGGCGAGCCCGGGCTCGGCGATCGCGCGAACGTCTCGGTGCGCGGCGCGGTGGTGTGGCGAAAGAAGCTCTGGCTCGGCACGGCCAACGCCCGCGGCGCCGAGGTTTGGTCGTTCGACGGCACGGCGTGGCGGCGGGTCGCGTCGCGCGGCGTGGACGACGCCGGCAACCACACCGTGGGCGAAATGGTGCCGATGGGCGATCAGCTCTTCATCGCCGCGTGGAACGCCCGCGGCGCGCGCGTCTACCGATTCGACGGATCGGCGATCGTGCCGGTGGTCGGCGGTCTCGCCGCAACCAGCGCCGGCTTCGGCGATCCAGGCAACGTCGAGATCCTGAGCATGGCGGCCTTCGGCGACGCGCTCTACGCCAGCACCGGCAACCCACGCAGCGGCTTCGCTGTGTGGCGAACCCGCGATCTCGGCGCGAGCTGGCAACCGGTGATGACCGGCGGCGACGGCGACCCGAGTCGCGCATTCGGCTGGCGCCTTTTCCCGTACGGCGAGCAGCTCTACCTCGGCACCTACACGTCCGCCGACTCCGAGACGAGCACGGCTCGCCGCGGCGCCCTGCTCTATCGAACCAAGGATGGCAGCACGTGGGTGCAAGAGGTGGGACCGCGCGGCAAGCTCGCGCCCGCAGGGTTCGGCGACGGGCGGAATCTCGGCATCCGCGGTCTCGAAAGCTTCTTCGGCGATCTCTACGTCGGCACCGCACAGTGCTACGGCTGCGCGACCTCGGCGACCGGCGCCGAGGTGTGGCGCCGCGACGCCGAGGCGTGCAATCCCTGAAGCCCCCTCGCGGACGCGGCGCGCGCGGTCGCC
>CAYUSL010000388.1:0-6115 GCA_964447125.1 uncultured bacterium
GCGCTGGTCGTGCGCGGCGCGCGTAGCCACAACCTGCGTGGCGTGGACGTGCGCTTTCCCATCGGTGCGCTCACGTGCGTCACCGGTGTTTCGGGCTCGGGGAAGTCGACGCTCGTCGAAGAGGTGCTCTACCGCAACCTGCTGCGTGCGCGCGGCAAGCCGGTGGAAGACCCCGGGCTCTGCGACGGCATCGAGGGCGGCGACGGCTTCGAGGACGTGGTGTTCGTCGACACGGCACCCATCGGCCGATCGCCCAAGTCGATCGTCGGCACTTATCTCGGCGTTTACGACAAGGTCCGCAAGGCGCTCGCCGCGACCCCCGAGGCGCGCGAGGCCGAGATCACGCCCTCGACGCTCTCGTTCAATTCACCGGGCGGCCGTTGCGAAACCTGCGAAGGGGCGGGCTTCGAGAAGGTCGAGATGCAGTTCCTGGCCGACGTACACGTGCCTTGCGCCGAGTGCGGTGGTGCGCGTTTCCGGCCTCACGTCCTCGACGTGCGGATCCGCGGCAAGAACGTCACCGAGATCCTGGGGCTCACCCTCGACGACGCGGTGGAGTTCTTCGCCGGCGAGCGCGAGCTGGTGGCGCGCCTCGAACCGGCGCGCGAGGTGGGGCTCGGTTATCTGCGCGTCGGCCAGAGCATCGTGACGCTCTCGGGCGGCGAGGCACAGCGCCTCAAGCTCGCGGCGGCGATCGCCGATTCGGCGCCGCGAACGCGAACCGCGGGTGTGGAGGGCCGCGCTCGGTCGCGGCTTGGCGCCGACGGAGCGTCGCCCTCCAGATCGCGCGGGAACCTCTACCTCTTCGACGAGCCGTCGACGGGGCTCCACGCCGCCGATCTGCCGCCGCTGCTCAGGGCGTTCGATCTCTTGGTGGAAGCAGGGCACACGCTGATCGTCGTCGAGCACGCAGGCGAGGTGATCAAACGCGCCGATTGGGTGGTGGATCTCGGTCCCGAGGCCGGCGAGCGCGGTGGCGAGGTGGTGGCCGCGGGGCCGCCCGATGCGGTGGCTGCGAACCCGCGCTCGATCACCGGCCGATACCTGCGCCCGCTCCTGGAAGGGAAATCCGAGGCCGAGCTGGCCGTGGGCGAAGGCGCGCTCCCGGCGTATCCCGACGTGACGCCAGCGCGGGGCGGGGGGTTGGAAGCGCCCCCTGAGGCAACAGACTCTCCCATCCGCATCACGCGCGCGCACGAGCACAACCTGCGCGGCGTGTCGCTCGATCTCGCCAAGAACCAGCTCGTGGTGGTGACCGGCCCGAGCGGTTCGGGAAAGTCGTCGCTGGCCTTCGACGTGCTCTTCGCCGAAGGCCAACGGCGGTACCTGGAAACCCTCTCGCCCTACGCGCGCCAGTTCTTGCAGCCGCTGGCCAAGCCAGAGGTGGACCGCATCGACGGGCTGCCGCCGGCGATCGCCATCGAGCAGCGCCGCACCCGCGGCAGCGCCAAGACCACCGTCGCGACTCTCACCGAGATCTGGCATTACCTGCGGCTCCTGTGGACGCGCCTCGGCGTGCCGCATTGCCCGCGTTGCGATCAGGCTCTCGAGAGCGGCACACCGGCGCGGATTGCTGCGGCGATCGGCGCGCGCTTTCCCGGGCAGCGCGTGCGCGTGCTCGCGCCGGTGATCCGCGGACGCAAAGGTTTCCATCGCGAGGTCTTCGAGAAGCTCGCCAAGGAAGGGATCCCGTTCGCGCGTGTCGACAAGCGCGTGCTGGCGACGGCGCCCTCGCCCAAGCTGGTGCGCTACGCCGAGCACGACATCGAGGCGATCGTCGCCGAGATCGACGTTCCGTCGAACGGCAAGCCGTCGAAGGAGCTCGGCGACGCGCTGCTCGCGGCGCTGGATCGCGGCAAGGGCTCGGTGATCGTCGCGTCGACGTCTTCGGCGGAAGACGTCGCGTTTTCGACCACGCTCGCCTGCCCACGTTGCGGCACCGGCGTGCCGGAGCTGGAGCCGCGCGCGTTCTCGTTCGTGAGCCCGCGCGGCTGGTGCCCCGACTGCAAAGGAATGGGCTTCTACGAGGGTGTTTCCGAACCGCTGCTCGTGCCCGATCCGTCGCTCTCGATCGCCGGCGGCGCGCTGCCAGTCCTCGGCGAACCGCCGTTCGCCAAGAAAGCGCCCGAGCGCTTCGCTCGCGAGGTCGAAGAGCTGCTGGGCGTGAGCGTCGACAAGCCGTGGAGCAAGCTCTCGCCACGCGCCCGCGGCCGAGTGCTCGACGGGCACGGCAAGTTCACGGGGTTGCGCACGCGCCTCCAGCACATGCTCGAGAGCGAGGACGGGGCGCCGCCCTCGCTCACCAAGTACCTCGCCGAGGCACCGTGCCGTAGCTGTGGCGGCGCGCGGTTGCGTCCCGAGTCGCGAGCGGTGCGGGTGAGCGATACCCGCTTACCCGAGATCGCCGCCATGAACGCGATCGAGGTGCGGCGCTGGGTCGAGGGCTTGCGCATGACCGGGTTGGCGCGCGCCGTGCTCGATCCGATCCGCCGCGAGCTGGTGCCCAAGCTCACGTTCCTGGAGCAAGTGGGGCTCGGCTATCTGAGCCTCGACCGTCGTGGCGACACGCTCTCGGGAGGCGAAGCGCAGCGCATCCGTCTCGCCGCGTCCCTCGGCTCGCATCTCACGGGAGTGCTCTACGTCCTCGACGAGCCCACCATCGGCCTCCATCCGGTGGACAGCGCGCGGCTCGTCGAGACGCTGCGCACGCTGCGTGATCTGGGCAACACCGTGGTGGTGGTCGAGCACGACGAGGAGACCATCGAAGCGGCGGATCACGTGCTCGATCTCGGTCCGGGTGCGGGGACGCAAGGTGGCCTGCTCGTGGCGCGCGGCTCGCCTGCCGAAGTTGCGCATCATCCCACCTCGCGCACCGGTCGCGCGTTGCGGGGCGAAGGCCGCGGACGGCGGAATCCACGGCCGGCACCGGGGAAGAGCGCGCGCTGGCTCACGCTACGCGCGCCCACCGAGAACAATCTGAAGGGCGAGGACGTGCGCTTCCCACTGGGCGCGCTCACCTGCGTCACGGGTGTTTCCGGCTCGGGAAAATCGACGCTGGTGCGCGACGTGCTGTTTCAGGAGCTTCGCCGCCGCGTGACGGGTGCGCCGGTGCAGCCCGGAGCGCACGCGGGTCTCGACGGCGCGGAAGTCGTGGAGCGCGTGGCGGAGGTGGATCAATCGCCCATCGGCCGCAACCCGCGCTCCACACCGGCGACGTACACGGGAGTGTGGGACGAGATTCGCAAAGTGTTCGCGGCCACGCCCGAGGCGCGCGCTCGCGGTTATCTGCCGGGGCGCTTCTCGTTCAACGTGCGCGGCGGGCGCTGCGAGAAATGCGAAGGACAGGGAGTGCTCACCGTCGAGATGAGCTTCTTGCCAGACGCGAAGGTCGAGTGCGACGCCTGCGGCGGCAAGCGCTTCAACGGCGAGACGCTGGAGGTGCGCTTCCGGGGCAAGACCATCGCCGACGTGCTGGCCATGACTACAGAAGAAGCACGCGATTTCTTTCAGGTGCACCGCCCGATCCATCGCACCCTCGACCTCATGTGCCGGGTGGACTTGAGCTACCTGGCGCTCGGTCAATCCTCGACCACGCTTTCGGGCGGCGAGGCCCAGCGCATCAAGCTCGTGGAGGAGCTGGGGAAGACCTCGTCGGGACGCTCGGTCTACGTCCTCGACGAGCCGACCACCGGGCTCTCGATTCCGGACGTGGCGTCGCTCGTCGAGGTGCTGCACTTGCTGGTCGAGCGGGGCGACACGGTGATCGTGATCGAGCATCACCTCGACGTGATCGCCGAGGCCGACTGGGTGATCGATCTCGGTCCGGGCGGCGGCGCGGCAGGCGGCTCGATCGTCGCCGAGGGATCGCCATTCACGCTCGCGGGCACGAAGTCGGCGAAGCGCTTCGCTCGCTCCGCCACCGCGCGCTTCTTGCGCGAGTGGTTCGCCCGCTGGCCCGCGCCGCGCGCAGCCCTGTCGGGGAAGGGCGCCTGACGGTCCGCCGGAAACACTGCAGCGCCGTGATGTCGCCGGCGCGGGCGCGAGCCCGCCCGACGACGTGCCCGCTCAATCGCCAGAGGTGATTCGAACGCGATCGAGCACTTCACCGGCGCGCGTGCGGATCGTGGCGCCGCCGTTACAGCCGTCGCGGGAGGCGCGCAGGCTCGTGGCGATGCACCAGCGGCCGGCTGCGAGGCCGCCGATCTCGAAGGCGCCGGCGATGTCGGTAACGGTTCGCTCCCAGGTGCGTTGTTGCGGGGTCTCGGTTGCGACCGCGAAGATCGTGGCACCCGTGAGCGGCTCGCCGCGCGCGTCGAGCGCCTGACCGCGTACGCGCGCTTCCGGCTGCAGCGCCACCGTGCCCGCGTCCACGGAGTCACGGCCGGCTGCGTCGAACGGACCCAGCTCGCGCGACGCGTAGCCGTCGGCGCGCACAGCGAAGGTGGCGCGCTTGGTGTCGAGGGCCGCGTACTCGAAGCGGCCATCGTTGGTTTCGATGGGCTGGCCGGCGAGCTGGAACGAACGCAGCGGTTCGCCGCTACGCCCGTCGACGACTCGTCCCGTGACCAGGCCGCCGCGGGAGAGCGTGATCGTGAGTCCGCTGGTGCCCGCGGGGACGTTCGGCACGCGCGTCCATTGATGCTTGGAGGCTTGCGCGGTCAGCGCGTAGTCGCCTGCCGCCAGCCCGCTCAGACGAAACGAGCCGGTTTCGTCCGTCTGCACACGCGCGGGCGGTGCTGCTGCGCGGCCTGCGGTGACGGTGGCGCCGCGGATGGGCTCGCCGTCGCTGCTGTGTACGATTCCCTCGATGCTGGCTTCGGGAGCGGCGTCGTGGAGGCGGATCAGCAAGTCGGTGCGCTGTTCACCGGGCGCGAGCGCGAACGGCGCCAGGCTCACCAGCACGCCGCCGCCGAGCGGTGTGGCCTCGACGTAGATGTCTCCGCCTGGAAGCGAGCGCAACTCGAAGTGGCCGTTTGGATCCGTGACGCCGTTGGCGAACGTCGGTGACGGTGCTTCGGGCGATCGCACCAGAGCGCGCACCTGGATGCGTGCTGCGCGGGTGCCGTGTTCGTCCAGGACTTCTCCGCTCACGACCGCGCCCGGCGCGAGCGTGATGGTGAGGCCGCGCTCGCGTTCTTCCCAGATCGTCGCCCACGGCACCACGACTCGCGCGAACTGGGGATGCTCGACGGCGAGATCGGTGCCGGCGGAGAGCGAGTCGATGGTGAAGTGCCCGTCGCTGTCGCTGCTCGTGCGGGTGGTCGCCGCCACGCCGCGCGTGCTGATCGTCGCGCCGCTCACCGGATCGCCGCTCGCTTCGACGACCTGGCCGTCGACGGTCAGCGCTCGGTCCACCAGCACGTCGACGGGCGGCTGTGGTTCGTGATCGCGTGGATCAGGCTCGGTCACGCGCGCGAGCTGCGCGGAAGGCTGGCGGAATCCCGTGGCTTCGACGGTGATCTGGCAGGGGCCGGCAGGCGCATCGCGCACCACGAACGTGCCGTCGTGGGCCGTGACCGCTGCGGCAGGCTCGTGTGCCGTGGACCACTCGACGTGTACCGCTGCGCCACCGACGGGCTCACCGGTTCCGCGCACCAGCACGCGACCGACGAGCGCGCCGAGGCTCGCTGCGCGCGACGCGTCGCTCGACGGCCGGTCGTCCAGCATTCGCTGCGATGCGTCGTCGGCGCCTGGCTCGGCTGCGGGCTCCGTCGTCGGATCGCTCACCCGCTCGGCCGGTCGCGCCGGCGCGTGTGGCGCCGCGTGTCGAGGTACGGCGCGCGGCGGTGCTCGGAAGAACGATCGCGTGCGCCACGTCGCGTACGTGATCGTCATCAGCACCACGAGCGCGATCGCCCACTTCCGTCGCCGCAATCCGACCCGTTCCATGTTCGAGCGCCTCGTCGTCTTGGACGAGCGCTCGTCGAATGATGTTCGAATCCGTATGCGCACGGAACCCGCTCGCGACGACCGCGCCCCGGCCGAAATGGGTGGTGTCTCAGTTTCGTTCGCTCGGCCGCCGAGAGACCACGGCCCCTTCGGCGCCTGGCCCTCCAGCCGGAGATCTGCGAGAAGCCCGATTTCCCTCGTTGCTTGGACAGGCTGGAGCGCGCGC
>CAYUSL010000389.1:0-6108 GCA_964447125.1 uncultured bacterium
GGATCGCGCTCGATCCCCACCACGGCGCATTGCTGGCGGCGCTTCAGCGTCGCGCCCACCACTCCGGCGGCGCAGCCCACGTCCAGCACCCGCTTGCACCACTCGGGAACCAGCTCCACGACGTCCCTGCGCGGATAGCGAAAGTACGCTGCGATCTCGCTCACGCGCACCCCGGCGCGCGCTCCAGCACGCGTGCGAGCTCGGCCGTCAGCGAGCGCAGATCGAAGTGCTCGATCACCCGCTCCCGCCCGCGCCGCCCCAGCGCCGCGCGCGCCTGCGGCGGCAGGGCGAGGATCGCTTCCAGGGCTTCGGCGAGCTGGGAGGGAGAGTGGGGCGTGACGAGCTTGCCGCAATCCTCGCTCACGGCCTCGGGCAGCCCGGCAATCCGGGTCGCGACCACCGGCACTTCGAGGCTCATGGCCTCCTTCAGCACCAACGGCATCGAGTCGCGATCGCCATCGGGAGCGATCACCGCGGGCAATACCAACGCCGTGGCAGCCTCGATCTCGTCACGCACCGCCTCGTGATCCAGCGCCCCGAGCAGAAACGCCCGATCGGCGAGACCCGCAGCACGGATGTGTGCTTCCAGCGGAGAGCGCTCGGGGCCTTCGCCGACGATCCGCACCTCGAACGCAACGCCGCGCTCGTGGAGCAAGCGTGCCGCCTCGATCAGATCGGCGAATCCCTTCTTCGCGACCAGCCGCCCCACCGCCACCAACCGCGGCGGCACGGGACGTTCGGCGACCACGCGCTGGAAGCGCTCGGGATCGACACCGCACGGCACCACGTGCAGGCGCTCGTCCGCGAGCGCCGGCTGGGTCTGGCGCAACTGGTCGCGGTTGTACTCGCACACCGTCACGAACCAGCTCGCCTGCGCGAGACGGGCGGCCACGTCCTGCGCGAGCGGAAACAGATCGACGGCGTGCCCGGTGACCCCGAACGCCACGCCGGTGGCGCAGTGCAGGCGATGGGCGACCCGCGCCGGCTCGCTCGCGAAGTGGGCGTGGATCCGATCGGCGGAGGAAAGCCACGGATCCCACGCCCAGGAAAGCACGCGCACGAATTGCCGCGCCTCGCGCCATCCGCCCCGAGCGAGCGAGGCTCGCGCTCCGCGCATCGCAACCAGCGGGTGCGCGAGCGCGAATGCTCCGATCCGGGCCAGCGCCTGGACGCGGCTCTCGCGCGCGAGCACGGACACCGGCGCGCGCAGCCCACCGAGCAGCGCGCGCCCCGCATCGTCTCCCTCGCCCAGCGCGAACACCCGCACCTCGTGGCCGAGCTCCTCCATCGCGCGGATCTCGCCGGCGACGAAGGTTTCGGACACCACGGGAAACCGGCCGAGGACGTAAGCCACCTTCATGAACACCCTGACAGTCGCGGAGGAATCTCGTAGCCTCGCGGGATGCGCGCGCCCCACGAGCGATTCACGAGCGAGTGGTCCTTCGTGCTGACCGCGCTCGGCATCACGCTGGGCACGGGCAACGTTTGGCGCTTCCCGCGGATCATCGCACAGGAAGGCGGTGTGTTCCTGATCCCGTGGGCGGTGGGGTTGGCGCTCTTCTGCTATCCGCTGCTGGTAGGGGAGGCGGCCCTCGGCCAGCGCGCACGGTTGGGTGTGGTCGGCGCATTCGCGAGCCTGGGCGATTCGAAACGCGCGGTGCTGGGCACGTTCCTGGGCTTGGTCACCCTGGGCACGCTCTGCATCGGGGCCGTGGTTTGCGGTTGGTGCATCCACTACTTCCTCCAGGCCCTCACCCGCGATCTCTTCGCGAACCCGCTCGCAGGGCAGACCTACTATCACCAGATTGCCTGGTCGCGCTTCGCGGGCACCTGGGACACGCTTCCCTACCTGGTGGTGGCGCTCGCGGTGACGTGGACGATCGTCAGTCGCGGCGTGCGCCGCGGCATCGAGCGGTTGCACCGGGTGGCGGTACCGCTGGTGTTCGCCGTGCTCTTCGTGCTCGCGGCCCGCGGGCTCACGATCACCGGCGAAGCGAGCGGGCTCGGGCGCGTTTTCCGCATCGACTGGGCCCGTCTCGCCGAGCCGCGCCTTTGGTACCAAGGGCTGCTGCAAGCGGTCGGCACCACGGCCGCTGGCTGGGGTTGGATGCTGACTTACGCTGGCTCGATGCAGCCGGGCACGAGTCGCGCTCGCGCCGTGGCGAAGGTGGTCGCGGGTTGTGCGATCGCGAGCCTGCTCGCGACGCTGGCATTGATCCCCCTCGCCTACGGTGCCGAAGCGTCCGAAGCGGTGCGGCGAAACCTGGTTTCACGCGCTGGCGGTTTCATGTTCGTGTGGGTGCCGACGCTGCTCGCACGTGTGAGCGGTGGCGCGATCCTCGCGGTACTGCTCTACGGCGCGCTGGCGCTCGCCACTGCGCTGACGCTCGTGGCACAGCTCGAAACCGTGGTGCGGATCGGCATCGATCTCGGCACCGAGCGCGTGCGCATCAGCGCGGGGATCGCGGCACTGACCGTGGTGCTCGGCTTTCCGGCCGCCATCTCGATGTCCGTGCTGGATGCCGAGAGCTGGGTTCTCGAGACCCTCGCGCTGGCTGGACCGGCGCTCGTGGGTCTCGGCATCACCCGCTACGGAGCCGAGCGACTGTATCGTGAGGTCTTCGTGCCCGAGCCCCACCCGGGGATTCCGCGCCGCATCTTCGCGATCGTGTTCGGCGTTGTGGCGCCGCTCGGATCGCTGTGGCTCGTCGTCGCTCAGTTGCTCGGCACCTTCGCTTCGTCCACCGCGCCAGCCACCGCCTTCTTCGCGCCCACCGGGCTCGGAACCGTGATGGTCGGGCTCGTGACCGCAGTGCTCGTGGTCCGCAGCTTCACCCCGGAGCTGGTGCGGCGCACGTTCGAGCACCAGATCGCTGGGCCTCGCGAGTAGCACCCGACAGGCTCGAAGAACTCGCTGGCGCGAGCTTTTCGAGGCTGTCGATGCTTCCCCGGGGGTCTCTTCCGGACCCCCGCCCCCAGGTCGACTCGGCTCACGCTCCTCGGCGCGCCGCTGGCGCGTGCCTATTCCAGCAGCCTGCTGACGTAGGCGCGGCGGACCGACGGCTCGACGTCGGTAACACTGCGCGTGGCGCCGGCCCACGCGCGGAACGGAACGAATCGAACGCGGCCACCTCTGCAACCCGGTCCGGGGACGAGATCAGTGCGGCTGCACGTCGCGCAGCAGCGTGCCGAGGTCGAGCTTGTCGCCGGCCTGGATGCCGTTTCGCGCAAACCACCCGGCTTCCATCTCGAGCGCCAGCCGAACCGGCGCCCGCGAGTGGTAGCGCGGCTGTTGCTCGGGGGCGATCCCCTGCCCGGCTGCCATCTCCTCGATGTTCACGACCGTCCCGTCGTCCGCCAGGAACGCGATCGAGAGCGGGATGGGGACGTCGAGCATCCAGAAATCCTGCGCGCGCCGCTCGGGAAACACGAACACCATACCGCTCGACGGCTCGAGCGCGGTGCGGTGCATGAGGCCGAGCTGGCGCGACTCGGGGGTGGCCGCCACCTCGGCACGGATCTCCGTGCTGCCCGCGTAGAGATAGACCTGCCGTGGCTGCCCCGCAGCGGGAGCAACGCGAGTGGCGGTGGCGCTGGGGCTCGGCCCACGTGGTGGCGCGTCCTTGCACGCGCCACCACCCGTCGCCAACACGGCCAACGCCACGAGGACGTGTGCCGGTGCTTCGACGCGACGTCGCGCTCGTTCACGAACGAACGGAGTCAGCGGGCGGAAATCAGGCGCACGACCGCCCGAGGTGCGGGCCAGACGGCAACTCACACCACGTCCAGCTCGTGCGCGAAGCTCACGGCGATCCCATGGCGCGACGACACACTGCCAGCCGCACCGTCCGCCACCATGAGCGGTTCGACCCGCACCACTCGCGACGAGCATTGCTCGGCCACCGGTGCATCCGAGGGACGCTCCGGATCGCCGAACCACAACAGTAGGTCCACGTCGCTCACGGGTGGCACGTTTCCCTGGGCGATCAGGTAGGCGCCGCCCCGGCTCAAGTTCACGATGCGTGCATCGCGCGTGAACGTCTGGCCGCTGGGATCGATCCCCTTGAGCGTGGCCAGGAGCTCGATCTTGCGCCGCGTGTGCCGTCGAAGCTCGCCCATCCGTACCTCCCGATTCCCCTCACCGCACGACCACGGAGGGGATTTACCACACGCGTCGCAACCGAGTCGCGCCGACCACGCGTCGGGCAGAGCGCCCGACGCCCACGTTCGACGCACCTCGCGGGGCAGTCGAAGACGAAACGTGTTCTCAGCTTCGCCGAGCCAAGGTACGATCTCGCGCCCCGACTCAGCCCCCTAGCGCGAATCCACTCTGCCGTGAGCGATCCCTTCGAGCTGCTTCGCGACGAGCGCGTCCTCGACGTTCGCTCTGCCACCCACTCCTTCAACTGGATCTTGGCGGCGGATGGGCTGCTGCACCTCACCAACAAGCGGCTGGTGTTCGTGCCCACGGGCAAGCTCGATCGCACCGTCGGCATCCACGAGGTCTCGGTCCCGCTGCGCAACGTCCTCGACCTCGGCTTCGAGGGCGGGCGCGAACCCAAGCTGGTGGTGAAAACCGAGGACAAGAAGTACGTGTTCCGGCTCACCGAGGTGGCCGCGGAATTCGTCGACGCGGCGCAAGTTGCGATCGAAGAGCTGCGCCGCAAGCGCGCTGGCACACCCGCCGCGCCCGCTGCCGGCCGTGCCATGCACACGCCGCCACCGATCGTCCCACGGAGTGGGCCGCGCACGGGGCCGATCGAGCTCTCCACTCACGGGCGCGCCGTGCTCCTACTCGGCGACACCGAGTTCTACGACGTGCAGCTCAGCGAGCTGGTGAAAGAGCTCAAGGTGCCGGTGGTGGTGACCGTGAGCGCCGCCGAGGCCTTGGAGCACGTGGTCAGCCAACGCGGCGAGTTCGCGTTGGTGATCGTGAACCTGGTCGACCCGCGGGTCGGCGGTAACGAGCTCTTGGAACGACTCGCGGATCCATCGGTGTTCGTCGGCGCGCCGGTGTGGGTGATCGAGCCGCTCTTCGAGAAGCGCAGCGATGGCGAGCTGCAATCGCTCGGTGTCTCCGGATTCCTCGACAAGTCGATCCTGCCGGGCGAGCTCTCGGATCTGGTGAACCGATTGCTGCGCGGCAACGAGACGCCGCCGCACCGGCGGCACGCCCGGGTGTCGGTGCACTTTCCCGTCGAGTACCGCGCCGACGAACGCGTGCAGACGGCATACGCCCGAACCATCGGCCTCGGAGGCTGCTTCCTCGAGACGCCCGAGCCCATTCCGCTCGGATCGGCGCTCAAGCTGCGCTTCCGCCTGCCTGCGCTCGAGATCATGCTCGAGCTCGAAGCGCGCGTGGTCTACGTTCGGCCGCGACGTGACGACGCCCAGGCCGCCCGCGGTCCCGGAATGGGCCTCAAATTCGGTGACATCGGCGACATCGCCCGCGACACGCTTCGCACCTACATCGAGGAACATCTCAAGTACAAGGTGAACGAAGCAACCGTCCCCTTCGGCCTATGAGCGCCGATCCCGCCGCCGCGACGGCCAAGCTCCGCTGGCCGCGACGCCCCCCGATCGAGGTGCCCCCGAGCACCGAGTGCCGGGGCTGCGGCCGCGTCGTGCCGCTCGACGGCCTCGAGGCGTACCGGCGCTTCTATTGCCGGGAGTGCTCGCAGATGATGCGCACCACGCCCCGGCAGTTCGCGTTTCGCTTCACGGCCGACCACAAGCGCAACCAGCGCAACATTCTCTGGCTCTTGCTGGCGATCCTGGCGCTCTTTCCGATCTGGGCGCTCGACAAGATGACGAGCCGCTCGGAGCTTTGGGCGGCGGCCAAGGACGCCTACGTGGGGATCGCGTGGGCCGTGGGGCTGGGTGGCGCCGTGCTGTTCCGGTTGCTGCGGCCGGTCAGCAACGACATCCAGTATTGGGGCGGCGTGCTGCTCATCGTCTCGAACGCCGAACGCCTCGCGATGAACTGGATGGGCACGCGCATCGGCGCACCGTTCGTGCTGCCGCCGCCTTGGTTCGGTCTCGCCAACGGCGCCGTGATGCTGGTGTGCCTGCCCATCGCCCGCCGCATCTGGCCGTCCCGCTGAGCGG
>CAYUSL010000390.1:0-6078 GCA_964447125.1 uncultured bacterium
GCCGGACACGTCGACGAGGTGCTGGCGAAGCTCGAAGAGCTGCGCGGCTGAGCGGCGCAGGCTTGGGCGAACGGCCGAGCCCGACACACGCGCTCGCTGCAGGTCTCGGCCTCGCCGCTTTGTTCGTCCTCGGCTACTTCGGCATTCCGAATCTGTTGCTGCGCGCGGGCGTCGGTGGTGTCGATCTCGCGACGCCCGTCGATCGCGCCTTGCCGTACGTACCAGCGGCGGCCTACGCGTACGCGCTCTGCTACCTCCAGATCCTGCTACCCCCGCTCGTGGCCCGCGACGCGCGGCTCTTCCTCACGGCGACGCGCGCCGTCGCCGTGGTGCTGGGCGTGAGCTTCGCGACCTTCGCGGTGCTGCCGGCGCGTGTCGCGTATCCGCCGATCGGCTCGGCCCCCGGCGAGTGGATCTTGCGCAAGAACGCGCTTTTCTCCGACCACGGCTTCAATGCGTTCCCGAGCCTGCACGTGGCGCTCGCGACGTGGTCGGCGCTTTCGATCCACGACACGTGCCCCCGCTGGCGCGTACCGATCTGGCTCACGACCGCGGCGATCGCGGTCTCCACGGTGTTGGTGAAACGCCATTTCGTGGTGGACGTGCCGGCGGGCGCGCTGCTCGCGTGGCTCGTCTATCGGCGCATGCTGGCCGGTCCAGCGCGCGCTTGGCGCGCGGCGAGGCTCGCCGGTCGCGATGGCTGAGCGCATTCGTCCACACGGCGCTGGCCGCGTACGCAGCCTGGCGCTGGCGCTCACCTTCGTTGCAGCGAGCGGCGGAGCCGCGGCGGTGCTTGCAGCCGACACGGCGGGCTTCGAACGCATCCGTGGCGAGCGCTATTTCGAGCCCGTCGAGATCCGGCCCGTCGGCGCCAGCGAACGCGTGTTCGCTTTCGGCGGCGACACGTGGCTCGCGGTGCCGCAGCAGCGCTTGCTCGATGACGGGCACGGGGCGCTCGTTCTCGCCGAGAGCATCGGCGCCGAAGCGCCACCGGAGCGCAGCGTGGGACTGCGTGCCGTGCGGGTGCGCGATCCGCTCAGCCGTGCCGAGGGATTCTTCTACGTCGGCACCGCTCCCGACACGATGGGCGTCGACACGAGCGCCGACTTCGCGCCGAGTCGCTACGATCGCGCTGCCCGTCGCATCACCACCCGCTGTTACGACCTCACCTTCGAAGAGCGCGATCCCGCGCTGCTGGCCACGCAAGCGGTGTTGCCGGCGTGCGGAGGCGATGGCCGGAACGTGCTGGCCGGGCTCGACTCGGTTTCGCGGGCGACGGTCATCGCGATCGGCGTCGATGTCACCACCACCCGCGACGATCTGGTTGCAGAGCTCAGGAACCTCGAGGGTGGCCCGCTCGCCGTCTTCCGGGAGGTGGGCTACCGCGTCCGGTTACCTTTCGGTCGAACCACGGCCGAGAGCACCCAGCAGTCGCGCTTCTTGCCGCATTCGTTCTCGTTTCCCGTGCGGCTCGAGCTGCCTGCGATCGTCGACTACGTGTTGAGCCGGCTCACGATCGAGATCTCCGGCTGGTGGCGTGCGGACGCAGCGCCGTTTCGTTTGCTGACCGGTGACGGCGGGCGCGCGATCCTCGACGGCGGCGCGGGCGATGGCCTGCCGCAGCTCGACGGCGCCCCGTTCACAGGCTGGCGGGTGTCGAGCGCAGCGGGAACCATCGTCAACGTGCTGCTGCTCGACGCCGAGGCGCCGTTCGAAGCGCGGCTCAGGGTGGGCAACGCGCGTTCGCAGCGTGGGGGCGTCGAGGCCGTGGGTCCGCTCGGCTTCGTGCTCCACTCGACTGGAAGCGTGAGCGGGAAAGCATGGCGGGCCACCTCGACCACGATCTTTCCGCGCCCCGCAGACGAGCGCGGTCCCGAAGCGTTCACGCGGCTGCTCGCGAACCCGCTCGAGGTGGCCCGTGGACCGCGCGGCGACGAGTGACGCGCCGATGAGCGACGTCGCCGCGGACGCGCCGCTTCCGATCGTCGAGCGCGCGATCGACGTGCTGCTCACGGCGTGGCGCGCGGTGGTGATCGTGTTCTGGCACGTGCTCATCGCGGTCCCGTCGCTGGTGCTGGTCGCGCTCCATCCCGAAGGCGGCTCGATCGGGCAGGCGCTCTTTGCGCGCTTCTGGGGTCGCATCACGTTGGCGATGTGCGGGGTGCGGTGGACAGCGGTGGGATTCGAGCGACTCGATTCGCGTCGTCCCTGGGTACTGGTCGCCAATCACGCGAGCGAGCTCGACTTCTACGCCTTCGCCGCTGCTGCGCGCTTCCAATGGCGAGCGCTCATGAAGCCGGGGCTTCGGCGCATTCCGGGCTACGGCTGGGCCGCCGAGAAGAGCGGAATGATCTTCGTGCGCCTCGGCGATCCCGACACTCGCAGCCGATCGTACGCGCTCGCGCTGGCCGAGATGGCGCGCGGCCACTCGTTGCTGGTCTTCGCCGAAGGGCGTCGCTCGTTCGACGGGAAGATCCGGCCTCTCAAGCGCGGCGCCTTCGTGCTCGCCATCGAGGCGCAGGTGCCGCTGGTGCCCGTGACCGTCGAGGAGCGGCTCGCGGCGCCGCGCCGGCGGGTGCTGGGGCGTGCGCTGGCGCATCGGATCGCCGAGCTG
Source organism: uncultured bacterium (assembly GCA_964447125.1). Lineage (GTDB taxonomy): Bacteria > JADJOY01 > JADJOY01 > JADJOY01 > JADJOY01 > JADJOY01. The sequence continues at coordinate 2,615 of CAYUSL010000390.1, forward strand.
CGAGTCGTGGTGGGCGAGCCGATCGCGACAGCGGGCAAGGCGCTCGCCGATCTCGATGCGCTGCGCGCGCAGGTGCTGCACGCGATCGTCGCCGGACACGTGGAGCCGCCCGAGGTCGTCGCCGCGGAAGAGCCCGCGCTGGGTTGATGGGGGCGAGGCGCGCACGTACGCTCGCGGGTTCGGAGGTTTTCATGAGCACCAGCGCTGCCGCGACGAATCTCGACTCGACTTTCCGCTACGATTGGTCCGTCGACGAGATCGTGTCGATCCTGTCTTCGCCGCTCCTCGAGCTGGTGCACCGCGCCAGCGTCGTGCACCACGCCCACAATCGCCCCAACACCATCCAGCTCGCGACCCTGCTCAGCATCAAGACCGGCGGCTGTCCCGAGGACTGCGGCTATTGCCCGCAGTCGGCGCACTACGAGACGCCCGTCGACAAGCAGCCGCTGATGCTCGTCGACGACGTCCTGGCTGCGGCGCGCCGGGCCCGCGAGGTCGGCGCCTCGCGTTTCTGCATGGGAGCGGCGTGGCGCGAGGTGCGCGACGGCGCCGAGTTCGACGCCGTGCTCGACATGGTGCGCGGCGTGCGCGCGCTGGGGCTCGAGGCGTGCGTGACGCTCGGCATGCTCACCGCATCGCAGGCCGAGCGGCTCGCGGAGGCAGGGCTCACGGCGTACAACCACAACCTCGACACCAGCCCCGAATATTACGGCGAGATCATCAGCACCCGGACCTACGAGGATCGGCTGCACACGCTCGCTCACGTCCGCGACGCGGGGATCACGGTGTGTTGCGGCGGCATCATCGGCATGGGCGAGTCGCTCAGCGATCGCGCGAGCCTGCTCGCGACGCTCGCCAACATGGAGCCGCACCCCGAGAGCGTGCCGATCAACGGCTTGGTGCGGGTCGAGGGCACGCCACTCGAAGGCGAGGGCGCGTTCGATCCCCTCGACTTGGTGCGCATGATCGCCACGGCGCGAATCCTGATGCCGAGCACCCAGGTGCGTCTCAGCGCGGGACGCACCAGTCTCACCCGCGAGGCGCAGGTGCTGTGCTTTCTGGCGGGCGCCAACTCCATCTTCTACGGCGAGCGACTGCTGACCACGCCGAACCCGGAGGCGGATGCCGATGCCGAGCTGCTGCGCTCGATCGGCGTCGATACGGTGGCCGCCCCAGAGCCGCCCGTGCCGGCGCTGCGGCTGCGCGCACCCAGCGTCCGAGCGCTCCCCGTCGCTCCGCGCTGAGAGGCGCGCGCCCTCGTCGGCGACACGTTCGGCTGCCCTGGGTCGAACTGAACCAGGACGGATTTGCCGAGCGCGAACGGCCCAGGCCGCGCAGCGCCTCCTCGACCTACGCTAGATCGCAAAAAGCCCGACGGCCCGCGTGTTTACGCGTGTGCTTCGAGGTCCCCGAAAGTGGGCAGGCCCTTTGCAAACCGATGGGGATGGTCACGCACTTCCTCGGGCCCGAAGCGCTACGCAGGAGGGGCCATGAGAACCGCTCACAAGACCCCCATTTCTCCCATTCCTTCCCGACGACGCGAAGCGCTCGAGCACGTAGAAGCACCGCGCACACGGGACCTTGGCGCACGTGAACGTCGCGAGTTCATCCGCCATCCGGCATCGATTCCCATCGCCATCACGGTCGCATCCCAGCGCCCCACGCGGCTCATGCCGATCCGCGATCTGGGCTACGGCGGCCTCGCGTTTTCCGCGTCGAACCCGATTCCTCCCGGTACCACGGTGTCGATCCGCATCGATGCGCTCGATCCGTCCGGCGCCATCGTCGGCCAGGTCGCTTGGTGCAAGGCAACGACGCAAGGTTTCGATGTCGGCATCCAGTTCCTGGGTGACGACACCGCCTATCGCGCTCGCATGCTCGAACAGGTTTGCCACATCCAGGACTACCGCGAACGGATTCGTGTTCGCGAGGGGCGCGAGCTCACCAAGACCGAGGCCGCCGCTGAGTGGATCGCCAAGCACGCTGCCAGCTTTCCGGAGCCCGCGCCGGCAATTTGACACCGCTCAATCCCGAGCGGGATCGATCCTCGCCGCTGCGCGCCCTGCCGCAACGCCGCTCGACCAGGCCCACTGAAAGTTGAAGCCGCCCAGGCGGCCCGTGACGTTCACCACCTCGCCGCAGAAGTGCACGCCGGGGACCGCGCGGGCTTCGAGAGTGGTGCGGCCGAGCGCGGCGAGTGGCACGCCACCGGCGGTGACCTCGGCCTTCGCGTAGCCCGAGGTCCCCGAGAGCGGCAGGCGCATCCGGGCCACGGCACGGAAGAGATTCCGCCACTCGCCGGCTTGGAGGTTCTTGGGTACGCGCTGTGATTCGAGCGCGGCGATCGTGAGGACTCGCTCCGCGAGGCGCTGCGGCAGAGCCTCGGCCAGCACGTGACCGAGACCACGCGATCCGGCGCTCGCGAGGACCTCGGCCTGAAACGGCTCGAACGTCGTGAGCGTCGGTGCCAGGTCGGGCGGCACACACGCGCCCGGCGGCTTGCCGACGCGCGAGAACCCGAAGCTCTCGCCGCGCTGGCTGCTCAGCGCCCAGAAGTCCGCGATCAGCTCGACTGCGTCGCGGGAGGCGAGGGAGCCTGCGCAGGCTGCGCTCACGTCGAGCGCCGCGGGGCCGGAAAGGCCGCGATGGGTGACGAGCACGCTGCCCGCGGCGCGTGCGAGCGGCCGGAAGCGCGCGCCGCCCACCTGCTCGTCGGCGGTTCCGCGAGGCGCGAGCGTGAGGATCGCGGGTAACGTGATGCCCGCGAGACCGTCGAGAGGGTGATCGGCAGCGAGCACGAGGGGCGTGAGCGCAGGTCGCTGCGGGAGCACGTCGAGCCCGAGCGCTTGTGCGAGCCGGTAGCCGGCGCCCGTCGAGCCGGACTTGGGCAAGCTCAGGCCGCCTGTCGCGACGATCACGCGTGCTGCGGTGATCTCGCGATCGTGACCCGCTAGCGTGACGAGGAGCGCGTGGTCGGAGTGACTCACGCCCGTGACCGCGCTGCCGAATGCGCGTTCCACCCCGGCCTCGGAAAGTGCGGTGTCGAGCGCAACGAGCACGGTGCGAGCGTCGCCGCTCGCCGGGAAGAGCTTCCCTTGGGCTTCCTCGCGAAGTGCCACACCGCGGGACTCGAAGAAGCGACGCACGGCCTCCGGCGGGAACCCCGCCAGGATCGCGCGCAGCGCATGCGGTGCGTCGGTCTCGAAGTCGGTGGGGCGCACGCGAGCGTTGGTGACGTTGCAGCGGCCGCCGCCCGAAACGAGGATCTTGGCGCCAGGGCGCCCGCGACCGTCGACCAGCAACACGGTCGGCGCGTTCGGCAGCGGCGCACGTGAAGAGCCGTCGGCGGCGATGGCGCCCCGCGCAGCGAGCGCCGCGAACATCCCTGCAGCACCTGCACCGATCACCACCAGCGGTTCTTCGCGTGGTGTCGCCATGTCGCGAGCGTAGCGGATGCTCGGTGC
>CAYUSL010000391.1:0-6077 GCA_964447125.1 uncultured bacterium
CCGATGAAGTGGGTGAGCTGGACCGGCAGGTTGTTGGGGTGCGCGTCCAGGGTCTTGAGCGGCGGGAAATCCTGGCGCAGGCCGGAGACGACGAGCTGGTGGACACGCTCGGGGCGGTTCAGGTCGCGCAGCCGGCGCTCGCCCAGGTCGCGCAGCCGGATCGTGGCGGGCAGGCGATCGCGCACCAGCTCGCAGGTGGTCTGCGAGATCAGCACCTGGCCGCCGTGTCCCGCGCTCATGAGCCGTGCCACGCGGTTGAGGAGCGGGCCGACGTAATCGTCAGCCCGCTCGTCGGTCTCGCCCGAGTGCAGCGCCATGCGCACGCGGATTTCGGACTCGCCCCATGGCTCGGCGTGCAGCGCGCGCTGCGCGTCGATCGCCGCGGCCACCGCGGCGGGCGCCGAGCCGAAGGCCACCTGGAACGCGTCGCCGATCATCTTGTACGGATAGCCGCCGTGCTTCTCGAACGCCCGCCGCAGCAGCTCCTCCTGGCGCGCGTGGGCCCCGGCCATCCACTCGCGGTGGTTCTCCCAGAGCTGCGTCGAGCCCTCGATGTCCGTGAAGAGAAACGTGACGGTGCCGGTGGGACGCGTCGCCATCGTCGTCAGCTCCTGGCACCGTGGCTCGCCAGCGAGGCGAGCCATGCTCTCGCCTCGCCGAGCGCACGGTCGTAGCCGAGAGCCGAACCCTGGCACTCGGCGGCGGCGTACGCGCTCTCGCCGAGCGATTCGCGGGTGCGCGCGAAGAGTGGTCCGAGGAATGCCTCGTCGATCGGGTCGCGCATGGCTCCCATGCGCAGGCGATGGGCCTCGGAAGCACCATAGATCCGTGCCGCGGCGGACCACTCGCGGCGTGTCGCCGCCAGCGCTGCGCACATGTCCAACGCGTATTGACCCGCCGCCATGAGCCCCGCATCCGCGACGATCTCGAGACCCTCTCCAAGGCGCTCGGCAGCATGGCCCAGCTCGCCGCGACTGATGCTCACCGCGGAGATGTTGAGAATGTTGAGGACCGCGGCCATGCGATCGCCACCAGCGCGCGCCAGCGCGAGCGATTCCTCGTAGAGCGGCTCGGCGTCATCGAGGTTGCCTTGCTCGCGGTGGAACTCGGCGAGCAGCGACAACGCCATGAACAGCGGGCGCCGATTGCTCAGGCCACGAGCCACGGTGAGCGCTCGCTCGCCGTGGATGCGCGCCGCCTCGAGGTCGCCCGTGAACTGGGCGATCATCGAGAGCTGGCGATGCGAATAGGAGGTGAACTCTGGAGCCTCGATCTCGTGCGCGATCGCGAGGCATTCGCGCGACAAGACCGCCGATTCCTCGAACCGCCCCAGCCACACCGCGAGCCGTGCCGCCTCGTAGAGCGCGCCGCAGCGCAATCGGCTGCGCGGCTCGGCGCCGGCACGCGCGAGCGCCTGCGTCACGACGCGATAGCCCTGCTCGAAGAGCCCGCGCGCAACCCAGTAGTCACGCAGCGCGTACACCAGCCGGAGCCCCGACTCGCCGTGCCCCGGCGCTGAGTCGCACCACGCGTGGGCCGCCAGGAAGTTCTCGTGCTCGGCCTCGAACGATTGCCAGGCTCCCGGCTCGCCGGCGCGGATGGCGCCCGCTGCCTGCTCGGCGCGCGCGAGGTAATGCTGGAGGTGGCGCTCGCGCACCTCGGCATCCTCGCCTGCCGCGCGCAACCGTTCGCGGGCGTACTCGCGGATGGTTTCGAGGAGTCGGTAACGCTCGCCCTCGGGCTCCAGCACGGCCAGCGACTTCTCCACCAGATTGGTGAGCAGATCGAGGACGTCCAGCTCGTCGACCTCGCCTCCGGCACACACCGCCTCCGCCGCATCGAGGGAGAAGCCGCCCGCGAAGGCGGCGAGCCGCCGCAGCACCACACGCTCGGGCTCGGCGAGCAGCTCGTGACTCCAGTCGATGAGCGCACGCAGCGTCTGCTGTCGCGGCAGCGCGGCGCGGTCGCCGCGGGCGAGGATGCGGAAGCGATCGCTGAGCCGATCGGCGAGCCGATCGAGCGATAGGTTCGACACCCGTGCCGCCGCCAGCTCGATGGCGAGCGGGATGCCGTCGAGGCGCCGGCAGATGTCGGCCACCACCCGCGTGCTCGCGTCGGTGAGGGCGAACGATGGCGCCACGCTGGCGGCGCGATCGGCGAAGAGCCGCACCGCCTCCGACTGGGCGAGCGCCGCAAGCGGTGTCGCGGCGCGCGGGTCGGGCACGTCGAGCGACGGCACCCGGTACGTGGCCTCGCCGGCGACCCTGAGCGGCTCGCGGCTGGTCGCGATGACCCGCGAGCGTGCGCTCGACCGAAGCAGCGAGGACACGAGCTGAATCGAGGCGCGCATCAGGTGCTCGCAGTTGTCGAGAATGAGGAGGCGCTCTTCGTTTGCGAGCCGCGCGCCGAGCGCTTCCAGGATCGGTCGGCCCGAGGAATCCTGGACACCCATCACCGTGGCCACCGCCTGCGGCACCTCGCGCTCGTCGGTGAGCGGCGCCAGCTCGACGAACCACACGCCGTGGGCGAAGCGATCGAGGACCTCGCTGCCGAGCTGGAGAGCGAGCCGCGTCTTCCCCGAGCCACCCGAGCCGGTGAGCGTCACGAGGCGATAGCGGGTCAATGTCTTCATCAGCTCGGCGAGTGGCTGCTCGCGGCCGATGAAGTGGGTGAGCTGGATGGGCAGGTTGTTGGGGAGCGCGTCGAGGGTCTTGAGCGGCGGGAAGTCCTGGCGTAGTCCCGGCACGAGCAGTTGGTGGACGTGCTCCGGGCGGTTCAGGTCGCGCAGCCGCCGCTCGCCCAAGTCGCGTAGCTCCACGTTGGTCGGGAGCCGGTCCCGGGCCAGCTCGGACGTGATCTGGGACAGCAGGATCTGCCCGCCGTGGCCGGCGCTCATGAGGCGTGCCACGCGGTTGAGCAGCGGACCGACGTAATCGTCGCCGCGCTCCTCGGTCTCGCCCGAGTGCAGCGCCATGCGCACGCGGATCTCGTCGGGGCCTCCCCACCGCTCGGCGTGGAGCGCGCGCTGAGCTTCGGCGGCCGCTGCGATCGCCGCGGGAGCGGAGGCGAACGCGACCTGGAAGGCGTCGCCGATCATCTTGTACGGGTAGCCGCCGTGCTTCTCGAACGCGCCGCGGAGCAGCTCCTCCTGGCGCGCGTGCGCCCGCGCCATCCACTCGGGGTGGTTCTCCCAGAGCTGGGTCGATCCTTCGATGTCGGTGAAGAGGAACGTGACCGTTCCGCTGGGCCGTTCGCTCGTCATCGGGAGCTCGCGAGGTGTGAGCGAGGGGTCACGTCATAGGCCAAATGGCGCCCGAACGCCAGACGATGCCGGGCGCTCGCGGCACGGGGGTGGATGGGGCCTCGACGGTTGCGCCGATGGCTGGGTGGGCGCCCGCCGGCGCAGCCGTTCGGCGCAGCGTCCGATCAGGCTGGCCGCGGCGCCAGGCTCGCGAGCCAGCGACGGGTTTCGGCGACCGACTCTTCGTAGGTGAGCGCGCGCCCCGCAGCTTCGGCCGTGGCGAAAGCCTCGGCGCCGAGCGCGGCGCGCGCCTGCTCGATCCGCGGCAGCACGTAGGCCGCGTCGACAGGCTCGCGGGTCCCGCCGATCCTGAGCCGCAGGCCTTCGGACGCGCCGAAGATCCGCGCCGTGGCGGGCCAGTCCTCGCGCGCAGCGGCGAGCGCCGCGCACACGTCGAGGGCAGGCTGTCCGAAGGCCTTGAGACCGGCGTCGGCGATCACCGTGAGCGCCTCGCTCAGCAGGCCAATCGTGCGATCCACGGTGCCGCGCACCACGTTGAGCGCGCCGAGGTTGGAGAGTTGGAGCGCGATGCTGATCCGGTCGCCGAGCTCGCGCGCGACCGCCAGCGCTTCCGCGTAGAGCGCTTCCGCCCGCGTGAGATCGCCGTCCTCTCGGTAGAACTCCGCCATCGTGCCGACGGCGATCGCGAGTGGACGCCGATCTGCCAGCCCGCGGGCCAGCGCGATCGCCTCTTCCCCGTGCGCCCGGGCCGTCGCGCCTTCGCCTCTCCAGCCCGCGAACGCTGCGAGCATGCGATGGCCCGACGACGCCAGATCCGGGGCGCCGATCTCGCCGGCGATCGCGACGGCCTCGGTCGCGTAGGGCTCGCCCTCGCCGCCAACTCCCATCCACATGTGCAGTCGCGCAACCTCGAGGAGCGCTCGGCAGCGCAGCAGCGTGCGCGGCTCGGCGCCCGGCCGGTAGAGCGCGCGCAACGCGACGCGCAAGCCCTGCTCGAAGATCGCGCGTGCAGGCCAGTAATCGGCGAGCGCGATCACCAACCTGAGCCCGTCCTCGGCGTGGCCGGAAGCGAGGTCGCACCACGCGTGCGCAGCCATGAAGTTCTCGTGCTCGGCCTCGAACGACTGCCACGCACCCGGCTCGCCCGAGCGCAGCGATCCCGCCGCTTGCTCGGCGCGCGCCAGGACGTAGCGCAGGTGCCGCTCGCGGACCTCGGTCTCTTCGCCTGCGGCGCGCAGCCGCTCCAGCGCGTACTCGCGGATCGTTTCGAGGAGGCGGTAGCGCTGATCCTCGGGTTCGAGGACGACCAGCGACTTCTCGACCAGGTCGGTGAGCAGGTCGACGACGTCGAGCTCGTCGACCTCCCCACCAGCGCACACCGCCTCCGCCGCCTCCAGTACCCAGCCGCCCGAGAATGCCGCGAGGCGCCGGAGCAGCACGCGCTCTGGCTCGGTGAGCAGCTCGTGGCTCCAGTCGATGAGCGCGCGCAGCGTCTGCTGGCGTGGAAGCAACGCGCGATCGCCGCGCGCCAGCAACCGGAAGCGATCGCTCAGCCGGTCCGCGAGCTTCTCCACCGAGAGCCCGGTGATGCGCGCCGCCGCGAGCTCGATCGCCAGCGGGATGCCGTCGAGGCGGCGGCAGATGTCTGCGACCACGGGCACGTTGGCGTCGGTGAGCGCGAACGACGAGGATGCGTTGGTGGCACGATCGGCGACGAGCCGCACCGCCTCCGAGGTCGCGATCGCCGTCGTCGGCACGCCGTCGCGAGGATCGGGAATCTCGAGCGACGGCACGCGGTAGGTCAGCTCGCCGGTCACGCGCAGCGGCGCGCGGCTGGTGGCCAGCACCCGCGTGCGCAGGCTGGCCTTCAGGAGCGTAGGCACGAGCTGTACCGACGCCGCCATCAGGTGCTCGCAGTTGTCGAGGATGACGAGCCGCTCCTCGTCGGCGAGGCGCTCGGTGAGCGTCTCGAGAACCGGCCGGCCGGAGGCGTCTTCGATGCCGAGTGCCGTGGCGATCGCCTGGGGCACCTCGCGGGAATCGGTGAGCGGCGCCAGCTCGACCAGCCACACCCCGTGAGCGAAGCGCTCGAGGACCTCGCTGCCGACCTGCAGCGCGAGGCGCGTCTTCCCGGCGCCGCCCGAGCCCGTGAGGGTCACCAGCCGCGAGCGCTCGAGGGCGTGCGCGACGTCGGCGATGGCGCGCTCGCGGCCGATGAAGTGGGTGAGCTGAACGGGAAGATTGTTCGGCAGCGCGTCGAGGGTCTTGAGCGACGGGAAGTCCTGGCGCAGCCCGGGCACCACGAGCTGGTGAACGCGTTCGGGGCGATTCAAGTCGCGCAGCCGCCGCTCGCCGAGGTCACGCAGCCCGATCGTCCTGGGCAGCCGGTCGCGCACCAGCTCGCAGGTGCTCTGGGTGAGCAGCACCTGGCCGCCGTGGCCGGCGCTCATGAGCCGAGCGACGCGGTTGAGCAACGGGCCGACGTAGTCCTCGTCGCGCTCTTCGGTCTCGCCGGTGTGCAACGCCATGCGCACCCGGATCTCCCCGGGGTCACCCCACGGCTCGGCGGCGAGGCCGCGCTGCGCCTCGACGGCGGCGGCGACCGCGGCGGGTGCCGAGCCGAAAGCGACCTGAAACGCGTCACCGATCATCTTGTACGGGTAGCCGCCGTGGGCTGCGAAGACCTCGCGCAGAATCATCTCTTGGCGTGCGTGGGCCTTCTCCATCCACTCGGGATGGTGCTCCCAGAGTTGGGTCGAACCCTCGATGTCGGTGAAGAGGAACGTGACCGTTCCGGACGGACGAGCTGCCACGA
>CAYUSL010000392.1:0-4370 GCA_964447125.1 uncultured bacterium
CGCGGTCGTGTTGGGAATCGCTGCACCCGGCAGCCAGACCTACCACCGGGCGCTGCATGCGGCCTTCGTCGAGGGCAAGGCCCACGAGCTTCCCGGTCGCGTGAGCCTCAACATCTCGGGGAACATGCCGGCAGCGCTGGTGGCACTCACGCACGGCTTGCGCGGCCCGAACCTGGGGATCGTCAACGCCTGCGCTGCCGGCGCCTCGGCGATCGTCGTCGCCGCCGATCTGATCCGTTCTGGGCGCTCCGACGTGGCGATCGCTGGCGGCACCGAGTCCTGCATCGGGCTCGTGCTCTTGGGCAGCATGGGCAATGCCCACGCGGTCAACCCCACCACCGATCCCGAGCGCGCGTCGCGACCGTTCGCCCTCGATCGCGCCGGTTTGGTGATGGCGGAAGGAGCGGGTGTGGTGGTGCTCGAGTCGGAGTCGCACGCCGTCGCGCGTGGCGCCGCAATACACGGGGAGATCCTCGGCGACGCCCAGACGAACGACGCGTACCACGTCTACCATCCGCGTGCCGACGGTAGCGATTGGGCGCGCACGATGCGCTTGGCGCTCGCTGCGGCGGACGTCTCACCCGCCGACGTCGACGCCGTGAGCGCCCATGCAGCGTCCACGCGCCACGGCGATCTCGCCGAGACCCGGGCGCTCAAGTCGGTGCTCGGGCCCCGTGCCTACGCCGTGCCGGTCAGCGCGACGAAGTCGATGCACGGGCACGCCTACGGTGCGGCGGGGGCGATCGAGACGGTGCTCGCGCTGGCGGCAGCGCGGCGCGGCAGGGTTCTGCCCACGACGAACTTGACGCAACCCGATCCGGAGTGCGATCTCGATTACGTGGCGACGGGGGCACGCGACGCGCGCACCGAGGTGTTGCTCAAGAACTCCTTCGGCTTCGGCGGAACCAACGCATGCTTGGTGATCCGAGTCGTCGCGTCCTGAACCGCCGGCGTCCCCGGTGGACGTCGAGCTGATCGCGCTCCCCATGCCTTCGACGCGAATCCTGGTCGTCGACGACGAGCCGGCGGTCCGAGGGGCCGTCGCGCAGTATCTGGCTGCGCGCGGCTTCGAGGTCCTGGAGGCCGCGAGTTGCGGCGCGGCACGCGAGCTCCAAGCAACCTGGCGCCCGGACGCCGCCACGATCGACTACATGCTGCCCGACGGCAACGCGCTCGAGCTTCTGACGGCGTTGCGCGAGACCGATCCGGCGTTGCCGGTGGTGGTCATGACCGGCCACGCCACCATCGATCTCGCCGTGCGCGCCATCCAGAAGGGTGCCGACCATTTCATGACCAAGCCGGTGGCGCTGGCGTCGCTGGCGGCGCTGGTCGAGCGTCTGGTGGCGGCACGACGCGATCGGCGCCGCACCCGCGCCGCGGAAGTCGGGGCGCAGCGCGTCGTCGATCCCTTCCTCGGCAGCAGCGGTTGCATCCGTCAGCTCGCCGACGACGCGCGGCGGTTGCTCGGCAGCGACAGTCCCATCCTGATCCTCGGTGAGACGGGTAGCGGCAAAGGCACGCTCGCCCATTGGCTGCACGTGAACAGCGCGCGCCGCGACGAGCCGTTCGTCGATCTGAATTGCGCGGGGCTCGCGCGCGAGCTGCTGGAGAGCGAGCTCTTCGGTCACGAGCGTGGCGCCTTCACCGGCGCGGTCTCGCCCAAGGCGGGGCTCTTCGAGGTCGCCGACCGCGGCACGCTCTTCCTCGACGAGGTGGGCGATCTCGACATGGAGGTGCAGGCGAAGCTCTTGAAGGCCATCGAGAGCAAGCGCTTCCGGCGTCTCGGAGACGTGCGCGAGCGTCAGGTGGACGCGCGGCTCTTCGCCGCCACCCACGTCGATCTGGCGGCCCGGGTGCGCGATCGCCGATTCCGCAGCGACTTCTACTTCCGCATCAGTGCCTTGCCGTTGCGCATGCCGTCGCTGCGGGAGCGCGGCGAGGACATCGGCCCGCTGGCGGTGCACATCCTCGGAACGCTCGCCTCCGAGCTGGGACGGCCGGGAATCGAGCTCTCGTCGGGAGCGATGCGCCGGCTCGCGAGCTATCACTGGCCTGGCAACATCCGCGAGCTGCGCAACGTGCTGGAGCGCGCGGTGCTCTACTCGAACGGGCGAAGCGTGGACGCGAGCGCCGTACGGTTCGACGTGGCCCCGTCGCCGCGCGATCGCACCGGAGACCTCTCGCTCACCCTCGCCGACGTGGAACGCAGACACCTGGTGCGCGTGGTGGAAGCCGAACGCGGCAACGTCGAGCGCGCCGCGGCGCGGCTCGGCATCGCGCGCAGCACGCTCTACCAGAAGATGAAGCAGCTCGGGCTCGTGCCCGCGAGGCCCGCGACCCCGTCGCGCCGACGCTCCTGAACCGCTGCCGAGGCAGGCGCGGGCTCGATCGGCCGAGCCCCGGCCGCAGTCTCAGATCACACCGTCGAGCGCGGTTTGGAACGCTTCCACCGTGAAGGGCTTCGACACCAGGAACAAGGCACCGTTGTCGGTGGCTTGCTGGCGCATCTCGGCAGAGCCTTCCGAGGTCACGAAGCCGAACTTCACGGGCGAGCCCTGCTTCTTGAGCTCCTGCAAGAGCTGAAGGCCGTTCATCTCCGGCATGTTCCAGTCCGACAGCACCAGGTCGGGCGCCGCGGATTTGATCGCCTCCAGCGCTTCGGCGCCATTGGTGGCTTCGGAGATGGTGTGCCCCTCGAAGCCCGCTTGCCGCAAGGTGCGCATCACGATCATGCGCATCGCCTTGCTGTCGTCTACGACCAGGATCTTCATCGTCAGGTCCTCCCCGCCGAGCGCTGGCCCGGCACGGTTCATTCCGATCACGTCACGCTGCGCAGCCATCCTTGGCCGCGATGACCACGCGGCAGGGCTCCCCGTCGCACGCGAAGCTCACGTGGCGCAGCTCGTGCGTGCCCGGCACCGACAGCACCAGCGCCTCTCCTTCCGCCACCGTGGGCAGCGAGAGCTGGCTCGGCGAAGGCAGCAGCGACTTCACGCCGCCGCCGATCATGTTGGCGAGCTCGCCCAGCGCATCGCGCACCTCGTCGTCGGATGCATCGGCAGGATCGGTGCCGAACATGATGCCTGCAGCGCGCTTCGCGACGCTGAGCGGACACTCGATGGACACGGCACCTTCCCAGGAGCCGGAGATCACGACACAGCCGACGAGCTGCCGCGTGCGTTCGCCGGGCGGCGGATGCCCGTTTCCCATCACGAGGTTGAGGCCGAGCATCGAGCTCCAGACCTGTTCGGTCAGCTCGAACAGCATGGATTCGTCGACCTGCATGGTGGGTCTCCTCTCTAGCGTCGCATCGAGCGCGGTCCGCGCTCGCGACGAGGCCGGTCCGCCGCCGGACGGCTCTGAATCGACGGCTGCGGCCCGTGGGTGGCCGCGGCGTCGCGAGAATTCGGGCGGATCGCGTGCGTGTGCATCGTCCGTCGTGCCCTCACCGGACTCCGCGCACGCGGTAAGCGGTGGTCTTGTCGAAGGTCACACGCTCGAAGCCGTCGTCGAGCATGAGTGTCGTCTCGGCGGCTCCCAGGAACAGGTAGCCGTGGGGTTTCAGCACTTGGCGAACGCGCCCCAGGATGCGGCGCTTGGTGTCGACGTCGAAGTAGATGAGGACGTTACGCAGAAAGACCAGGTCGAAGCTGCCGAGCGCCGGCCACGCGGTGGAGAGATTGAGCTCGCGGAACTCGACCATGCGCCGAATGTCGGGCTTGAGCTGCCAATCGAGGCCGGCCCGCTCGAAGTGGCGCACCAGCATCGGCGCGGGTAGGCCGCGGTTCACCTCGAGCTGGTTGAAGCGACCCTCGCGGGCGCGGGCGAGCACGTCGCGTGACAGGTCCGTCGCCAGCAACTGCAGGTTCCATCCCGCGAGCTGGGGGAAGTGATCGCGGATCAGCATCGCGGTGCTGTAGATCTCCTGACCGGTGGACGAGGCCGCCGACCAGATGCGCAGCGCGCGCTCGCGCTCGGTTGCCTTCACCAGCGCCGGCAGGATGTGAACGCGCAACGCCTCGAAGGGACCCGTGTCGCGGTAGAAAGACGTCTCGTTGGTGGTCATGGCTTCGACCACCTTCTGGGCGAGCCCGTTGGCCGGCGCGGCGCGCAAGGACGCCACCAGCGCGGTGATGCCGTTCAACCCCTCTTGCTTGGCGAGCGGAATGAGGCGTGATTCCGCGAGGTATTCCTTGCCAGGTTGGAGCACGATCGCGGAGCGCTCGTAGAGGAACCGGCAGAGGAAGTCGAAGTCGGCGGCAGCGAGGCTCATGGGCGTCTCGGCTTCAGGCGATGGCGCGTGCTGGATGGAGTGCCCGCGACTCGCACACGCGTCGTTCGATCTCGGCGGCGATGTCGTGGATCGGCAA
>CAYUSL010000392.1:4470-6077 GCA_964447125.1 uncultured bacterium
GGATCCTGGTTGAGACGCAGCGTGACGGCGCCGCCATCGCGGGTCGCGACCATGTGGTGATCGCCAGGTGCGATCCACACCGACGCAGGGCCGGGACGGGCGCCGTCGAATGCCTCGCGGACGGTGAGCCGGGTGCCCGAGTCGAGGCGCTCGGCGAGCAGCTTGGTGAAGAGCGGCGGCATGTGCTGGACGATGAGGATCGGCACCGGGAGATCGCCGGGAAGTCGGGAGATCACCGCGGAAAGCGCGTTGGGGCCGCCGGTGGAAACACCGATCGCGACCACCTCGACGCGCGCGGGTGGGCCGGTGCGCACGACGGCTGGCGCCGTCACCGGGAGGCGGGGTGGGATCCGCGGTGACGCGCTGGCGGATCCGATCGCGCCGACGGAGGACGCCGCGGCTCGCGGTGGAAGGGCGCGCGCGGGAGGCGGTGCGTCTGCGGCGCGGCCGCACAGCGCTTTGATCTTGGGGAGCATCTCGGCGCGCAGCCGCTCCAGCGCCTCGCCCACGCTCCCCACGTTCGAAGGCTTGGTGACGTAATCGCTGGCGCCCCGTGCCAGCGCTTCGAGCGTCGTGACGCCGCCGCGCTCGGTGAGCGTGCTGAACATGATCACCGGCAGCTTGGGACGAACCTTTCGGATCTCGACCAGCGTCGCGAGCCCGTCCATCTCCGGCATCTCGACGTCCAGCGTCACGATGTCCGGGCTCACCTCGGCGAGCTTGGCGAGCGCGAGGCGCCCGTTGGCCGCGACCCCCGCGATCTCGATCATGGGATCGCGGGAGAGCGCGTCGGTGACGAGGCGGCGCACCACCACCGAATCGTCGACGACCAGGACGCGGATCTTGGTCATGGTCAGCCCACCGAGAAGCCGAGGAGGGCGAGCTTGTCGCGGATCGCATCGGCGGTGAACGGCTTCATCACGTACTCGTCGGCGCCGGATTCGAGCGCTTGCGTGACGTGGGCGATCTCGGTCTCGGTGGTGACCATCATCACGCGCATCGGCGCGTAGCGAGGCTCGGCACGCACGGCGCGCACCAGGTCGAGACCATTCATCTCCGGCATGTTCCAGTCGACGAGCGCCAAGTCCGGCACCTCGATCGCAGCCAGCTTGTCGAGTGCCTGGCGGCCGTCCCCGGCCTCCTCCACCTCGAACCCGAATGCACGGAGGCTGCGCGCCAGGATCATGCGCATCGCTTTGGAATCGTCGACCACGATGGCCTTCATGGGACTCACCTCACGGGCGTGATGCCGCGAGCGAGGCGCGACTTCCGGTCGCGCGCGCGCCGTGGCTCACGCATGAAAGACGTGCTTGCCCTCGTGGGCGTGCCCGTTTCCGCGACTGGCGGCCGGCGACGGTTTGTGCGTCGCTGCGATCGGGGCCGGCCGCGACGGGGCGGTCGCGCGCGTCGTGATGGTCGGCGCGCCCGACGCGCCGCCGCTCTCCTGCCACTGGAAACGCGACACCAGGCGCGTGAGGTCGGCGGCCATCTGCGCCAGATCCGAGGCGGCGAGCTGGGTCTGGGTGGCACCGGTGGTGGTGTCGCCGGCGGTCTGCGCGACGCTGGTGATGTTGCGGGTGATCTCGACGCTGCCGCGCGCCGCTTCG
>CAYUSL010000393.1:0-6056 GCA_964447125.1 uncultured bacterium
ACCTCGGCATGTTCGATCTCTTCCTCGCCCTCGGTTACGGCTCGCCGCTACCACGGGTCTCGAAGCGCCGATTTCGACGGATCTACTGGGAAGCGATGGAGATCGCCGCGCTCGGCCCCGCCTCCCCGCTCGACGATCCGGGCGTTGCGGCCGGCGACGGACTGGCACGGCAAGACGATGTCTCGCCTGCCGGGCGGTAGGTGGACTCGCCAGGCAGGTCCGTAACACGGCATTCTAGAGAGAGCCATGGCAGCCGACACGCTCCTGACGGAGACGCGCGCGGTCCCGTCCGTGCGGGGGCAGTACTCGCGGACGGGGCTGATCCGATTGGCCGTGGGCTTCACGCTGCTGCAACTCTTGGTCGCGTGGTCGATCGACGGTGTCAGCCTGAGCGCCGATCTCCGGCGAGCCTTGCACTGGGACTCGCGGATCGCGCTCGGCTCGCTCGTTGGCCTGATCGTGGGTACCGTTGTGGGCGTGGGCATGGCGGTACTGATCCGCCGTTCGCCACCCTTCGGAACCATCGCCGAGCGCGTGGTGCCGCTCGCCGACTGGGCGAGCTTCCGGCCCGTCGATTACGTGCTGATCGCGCTTTGCGCGGGGCTGGGCGAGGAAGTGCTGTTTCGCGGCGCGCTGCAGCCGGTCACCGGTGTGGTCGTGCAGGCGATCCTGTTCGGACTCTTGCACTGGACGTGCAAGGCGCACGTGGGCATTGCGGTCTCTGCAGGCCTCGTGTTCGGCTTCATCGCCCAGATCTCCGGCAGCGTGTGGCCTGCGGTAGCCGCACACTTCGCCGTCGACCTGACGACCGGCTTGGCGCTCGGCGCCGCGCTGCGCCGCGGCTGGATCGACGCCGCGGGACGATTCATCGCCGCCGAGCCCAGCTCACCCGCGATCTGAACGCCGCAACGCGCGCCGCGGCGAGGCTGGAATCGCCCCGAGCGACCGGCTCGTGGCCCGATCAGCCGACCGGCCGCCACGTTCGCCGTCGATGACTCCGCGAGCCGGTAGGCGAGCCGACGAGCGATGCGAGGCGACTTGGGGGTAGGCCCCAGCGCGGCTTGGCCGCGACGGGCGGGGGTCTGGAACAGACCCGATCGCGCCCCGCGACGACCGCGCGGCGCCCTGGTCTCCACGCTCGTCGTCGATCACTCCGCGAGCCGGTAGGCGAGCCGACGAGCAACGCGAGGCGACTTGGGGGTGGGTCCCATCGCGGCTTGGCCGCGATGGGCGGGGGTCTGGAACAGACCCCCGGCGTACCGCGTCAGCCGACGGTCCAGGTCGGGCCGTCGTGAAGCAGCTTCGCAATCTCGCCCGCGCCCCGCTTCTGCTTGGCGTCGGCGATCTGGCGATGGAGGAGGTCTTCGTAGGTCGGTCGCTCGACGGCTCGAAACACGCCCATCGGCTCCGGGAACTCGGGGTGCTCGAGGCGGCTCAGCATGTAGGCGAGAACGCCGTTTTGCTGCCCTTCGTCGTGGACCACCAGGTCTTTCTCGGTGATTCCGTCACCGAGCGCCACGACCTCGAGCTGGCCGTCCTTGAAGCGCAAACCCTTGTCGCGCTTCTTGCCGAAGACGAGCGGCTTGCCGTGCTCGAGCACGAGAATGCTGTCGTCCTTCGTCTCCTTCTCCGTGGCGTAACCAAAGGCGCCGTCGTTGAAGATGTTGCAGTTCTGATAGATCTCGACGAAGGCGGTGCCGCGATGCGCCGCGGCGCGCTTGACCACCTCCTCGAGATGCTTGGTGTGTACGTCGACTGTGCGCGCGACGAACGTCGCCTCCGCACCGAGGGCCACGGCGATGGGATGCAGCGGCTGATCGATGTTCCCCCAGGGCGTGGACTTGGTCTTCTTGCCGAGCTCCGAAGTGGGCGAGATCTGACCCTTGGTGAGACCGTAGATCCGATTGTTGAAGAGCAAGACCTTGATGTCGACGTTGCGACGCATGGCGTGGATCAGGTGATTGCCGCCGATCGAGAGCGCGTCGCCGTCCCCGGTCGCGACCCACACGGTCAGATCGGGCCGTGCCGCCTTGATGCCGGTAGCGACCGCCGGTGCGCGCCCGTGGATGGAGTGAAACCCGTACGTGTTCATGTAGTACGGGAAGCGGCTTGAGCAGCCGATTCCCGACACGAACACGGTCTTCTCCCGCGTCACGCCGAGTGTCGGCATGACCTTCTTCACCTGAGCCAGGATCGCATAGTCGCCGCAACCCGGGCACCAGCGTGGGTCTTGATCGGTGGCGAAGTCCTTGGCGGTGAGATCGAGCGACGCGATGGCATTCATCCTTGAGCCTCCGCAACGAGAACGTCCGCAGGACGCACCGGCACCACCAGCGCCGGCGCGTTCGACGGCGACCGGAGGCCGAGCAGCTCGTCCACCTTGTCGACGATCTCGCGCACCATGAACGGCTTTCCTTTGACCTTGTTGAGCCCAACCGCATCCACCAAGTAGCGCGCCCGCAGAATCGTACGGAGCTGGCCGAGGTTGAGCTCGGGCACCAGCACCGTCCGGAAGCCCGCCATGATCGTGCCGAGGTCGTGGGGTAGCGGATTGAGGTAGCGCAGGTGCGCCGCCGAGACCCGCTTGCCCTGTGCCCGCAGCCGTTCGACGGCGGTGGCGACGGCACCGTACGTGCCGCCCCAGCTCACGATGAGCACGTCACCGGTGCGATCGCCGATCACGGGCTGCGGCGGATAGCCGTCGGCGATCTTGTCGACCTTCGCCTGGCGCAGGCGCACCATGCGCTCGTGGTTCTCGGGGTCGTAGCTCACGTTGCCCGTGAGATCTTGCTTTTCGAGGCCGCCGATTCGGTGCATGAGACCTTCGGTGCCGGGAGGGACCCACCGCCGAACCAACCGCTCGTCGCGCTGGTACGGGAAGAACGGCTCGCCGTGACCGTTGCTGTAGAAGGGCGCGTCGATCGGCTGCAGCCCCGCCGCATCGGGCAGCCGCCACGGATCCGATCCATTGGCGATGTAGCCGTCGCTCAAGAACATGACCGGCGTCATGTGCTGCATCGCGATCCGGCTGGCTTCGATCACCGCATCGAAGCAGTCCGATGGCGACGCAGCCGCCACCACCGGCACCGGCGTCTCGCCGTTGCGTCCGAACACGGCCTGGAAGAGGTCAGCCTGCTCCGTCTTGGTAGGCAACCCGGTGGAGGGGCCGCCGCGCTGAATGTTCACGATCACCAGCGGCAGCTCGGTCATCACCGCGAGACCGATCGCTTCGGTCTTGAGCGCGACTCCCGGGCCGCTCGAGCCGGTCACGGCGAGACAACCGCCAAACGACGCGCCGATCGAGGCGCCGATGGCCGCGATCTCGTCCTCCGCCTGAAACGTGATCACGCCGTACTCCTTGTGGCGCGAGAGCTCGTGCAGGATGTCGGAGGCCGGCGTGATCGGATAGCTGCCGTAGAAGAGCTGCTTGTCGGCGAGCTTCGCTGCGGCGATGAGCCCGATCGCGACGGCCTCGTTGCCGGTGATCTTGCGGTAGGTTCCCGGCTCGATCTCGGCCTTCTCGACGCGGTACGAGCTCACGAACATCTCGGTGGTCTCGCCGTAGTTGAACCCGGCGTGAAGCGTGCGAATGTTCGCCTCGCGAAGTGTCGGATTCTTCGCGAACTTGTCCTGAATCCAAGCGATGGTCGGCTCGAGTGGCCGGCCGTAGAGCCAGCACGCGAGGCCGAGGGTGAAGAAATTCTTGCACCGGTCGGCGGATCGTTTTTCGAGTCCCAGCCCGTCCACCGCACGCCGATTCATGGTGGTGATGGCGATGGCGCTCAGGCGGTAGCCATCGAGCGAGCCGTCCGTGAGCGGGTTCTGCTTGTAGCCGGCCTTGTCGAGGTTGTCGGGCGTGAACGCATCGCTGTTCACGATGAGCAGCCCACCGGCCACCAGATCGGCGAGGTTCGTCTTGAGCGCCGCCGGGTTCATCGCCACCAGTGCATCGACCTGATCGCCCGGGGTGTGAATGTCCAGGCTCGAGAAGTTGACCTGGAAGCCGCTCACGCCCGCCAGCGAACCGGCGGGTGCGCGAATCTCCGCGGGGTAATCCGGAAACGTCGAGATGTCGTTGCCGAAGATTGCCGAGGCGTCGCTGAATTGGCCGCCGACGAGCTGCATACCGTCACCGGAGTCGCCCGCGAACCGAACCGTCGCGGACTCGATCTCGGCGATGTGCTTGGACGCCGAGACGGTGCTGCCGACTACTTCGTCTGCCATCGGTTTCTCACCTCACTCGTGGCTGGTTTCGAGCTTCGACGACTCTGGGCGCGTTCCAACGGACCGCGCTGACTGCCGCGCGGAACGATCGCTCGCGAATCGGTGCTGCGATTCGTGAGCTCGCCGCGCCGCACGCCGGCACCGGGCACGCGACCCGCTCCGGCGTTGACGAATCGCAGTGAAAACGAGTGTACCGATCAGTGCGCCGACTCGCAAGAAATCCCACGGTTCAGGGCCGATGCGGCATGCCGGCGCGAGAGCCGGGCCGCCCGCGCCTGAGCCGTCGTCAGGTCAGGCCGTGCAAGCCTTCGAGCAAGCGCTCGACCGTATCGCACGTCGCATTCGAGCCCATGAGCCCGATGCGCCAGATGCGGCCCGCGAGCGGTCCCAGGCCGCCGCCTACTTCGATTCCGTGGCGATCGAGCAGCGCCTTGCGCGCGAGCTTCTCGTCCAGGACCGGCGGAATCACCGCGTTGAGCATCGGCAGGCGATGCTCGGCAGCCACGGCAAAGCGGTACCCGAGCACCTCGAGCCCCGCCACCAGCGCGCGATGCGCCGCGACGTGACGCGCGAAGCGCGCTTCCAATCCTTCGTCCAACACCTCCCCGAGCGCCGCGTCGAGGGCATAGATCATCGAGATCGGGGCGGTGTGGTGGTAGACGCGATCCGTGCCGAAGTAGCGACCGATCAGGCTCAGATCCAAGTACCAGCTCTGCACCGGCTGCTTGCGCGATGCGAGGCGTTCGAGGGCACGCGGACCGACCGTGAGCGGCGCCAGTCCCGGCGGGCACGAGAGGCACTTCTGCGTTCCTGCGTACGCGGCGTCGATCCCCCACTCGTCGATCCGCACGTCCATCCCGCCGAGCGAGGTGACGCAATCGAGCACCGTGAGCACGCCGCGTTGGCGCGCGCCCGCGGCGATCTCGGCCACAGGCTGTGCCACGCCGGTAGAGGTCTCAGCATGCACCCATGCGACGAGACGTGGGCGGTGCTGATCGAGCGCCGCGATCACGCGCTCCGCGGGAATGGGCTCGCCCCAAGGTGCCTCGACGCGAATCGGACGGGCGCCGATGCGCTCCACCATCGCGCACATGCGCTCACCGAAGGCACCGTTGACACCGATCACGGCGTCGTCACCTGGCTCGAGTAGATTCACCAGGCACGCTTCCATCCCCGCGCTTCCGGTTCCCGAGATCGGAAGCGTGAGCGGGTTCTGGGTGCGAAATACCTCGCGCAGTCGCGCCTGCACGCGATCGAGGATCGCGAGGAACGCAGGATCGAGATGGCCGAGAAGCGGCTCGGCCAACGCTGCGCGCACCCGTGCCGAAGCGTTGCTCGGCCCGGGACCGAGCAATAGCCGCTCCGGCGTCATGAATCCCGGCCCGCGTCACGGTCGGTGCCGACCGCGACGCGATTGCACGCCAACGCCACCGTCAGCCGACGGCGCGCAAACGGGGGCTCGGCGTGAAGGCAACCTCGTCCGAGCTCACGCTGACGATGCGGTTCTTCTCGTCCACCATGACCACGGTGGGCTTGTGCTTGATCGCCTCGGCGTCGCTCATCTGCGCGTAGGTCGCGATGATGACGCAGTCGCCGACAGCGACTTTGCGAGCCGCGGCGCCGTTCAGGCAGATGTCGCCGCCGCCGCGTGGGCCCTCGATGGCGTACGTCTCGAAGCGCTCGCCGTTGGTGACGTTCCAGATGCAGACCTGCTCGTACGGGTAGATGTCGGAAGCCTCGAGCAGGTCACGGTCGATGGTCACACTCCCCACGTAGTTGAGGTTGGCATCGGTGACCGTGGCACGGTGAATCTTGGACTTCATCATCGAGCG
>CAYUSL010000394.1:0-6049 GCA_964447125.1 uncultured bacterium
GAGCGAGTCGCGATCGTGGGCATCCAGCACGTCGTGGACGGTGTCGCGTGGGCCAGGCCGTCGGTCGCCCGCGGCGACGCGCAGCAAGTGCGCGTCGTGATTGCCGAGGACTCCGCCGGCCTCGACGCTCACGAGCAGGCGCAGCACGCCCAACGAGTCCGGGCCGCGATTCACCAAGTCGCCGACGGGATGAAGCTCGTCGAGCCCGGGCCGAAACGCGACGAGCTCGAGCAGACGCTCGAGCTCGTGCAGACAACCCTGGATGTCGCCGACGAAGATCCGCCGCGGCGCGGTCAATTGCCGTACTTGAGCGCGAGCGCTTCTTGGGCGAGCTCGTCGAAGCTCATCTTGCGCGCATGGTCGGCTTCGGATTGGTCGTAGAGCGTCGCGATGAAGCGCGGGTCCACACCCAATAGCCGCACGATCGCGGGGCCGAGGATCGGGCCGGCGATCGGATGCTCGAACAGGATGCGCATGCGGTCGAGGAAGCGCGGGAACGGGCGATCGAGGACGCCTTCCTTGAGCGACAGCAGTTGCATGCGCTTGAAGGCTTCCTTGATGCGCCGGCCCGAGGGATCGACGAGGTCCATGGGCTCGAAGAAGACACTCTTGAAGAAGGGCCGCGCGTAGTAGAAGAGCCCGGCGAACGCCGCCCACGCGCGCGCCTGCTCGCCGAGTCCGCGCTTGGGCTCGTGCTCGAGCGTCGCGAGGTACTCCTTCGAGGCGTAGTACTCGGTCATGTGGAAATCGATGGCGATGTGGCGCGACTCGTCGCGGTTGATGAGGTCCATCGCCTGCTGGCTCATGTCGTCTGCGACGTAGTCGTTGATCGACCGCAAGAGCGCCACGTCCAGGATCAGCTCGCCGGTGGTGATGTAGACGGTGGCGATCTCCGGCGTGAGGTAACGGATGGTGTTCACGAAGTGAGGATAGAAGCGGGTGAGCGCCGGATTCGGCTGATACGCCTGGTATTTGTGGACGTCGTAGTAGTCGGCGAGCATCTGTGCCGCGTGCGAGTGGCGCACCTCGTCGGTGACGAAGGTGGCGAAGATCTCGCCCAACACCGGGTCCTCGGTCTTCCGGCGCTGCTCCTCGAAGAGAGCACCCGCCATGCGCTCGATCCCCGCCATGTCGGTGAAGAGCTGGACGATCGCGATCTCGTCCGATTTGGAGAGCTTGCGGGGCGGCTTGCTCCAGTCGAGATCGCCCACCTTCCACTGATCCCGCTTACACATCTCGAGCATGCGTTCGAGCTTCATGGCGCCTCCTCCGTCTGGCTTCCTTTCGAGCGGCGAGTGTCGCACGGGTGGTGATTCAGCGGCGACCTGGACCCGGTGCGCGGCCGGCACCGTCGCGCGCGGGCTCGGCCGGTTGCGCCGCCGCTGGTTCGGTGCTCGTCGCGCTAGCGCTCGGGTGTGCGTTGCGCAGGTAATGCGAGGCCGCCCCGAGCAGCCCCGAGAACCACAGCAATCCGATCACCAGCGATCCCAATCCCGTCACCACCGACAGCCACAGCAGCGTGTTGCGGCGTCGCTCGCGCGCTTCGCGAATGCGCCGCGCCGAAGCCGCGCTCTCCGCGCGATTGCGGAGCCGCGTCATGCGCTCGATCTCGTTGGTGCGGGCTTCGCGCGAGCGTGTCAGCTCGAGCTGCTTGAGACGGGAATCCTCGAAGGTGCGCTCCAGCGCCTTCTCGTGCGCATCCTGCTGCTCGCGCATGGTTTGGGCATGACGCGCGGCATCGACGCGCATGCGTAGCTCCTCCTCCTCGATGCGCGCGGCGTGATGGGCGCGGGTCACCTCCAGCTCGGCCTCGGCGGCTTGCTTGCGCATGGTCTCGGTGGCGAGCTCGCGGTCCGCCGTCTCCAGGCGTTGCGCACGATGTTCGGCTTCCTGCTCGAGCACCCGGAGCTGCGCTTCTTCGAGCTTCGGCACCAGATCTGCCAGCGAATGAGCGAGCGTGCGCTGGCCGCTCTCCAGCATCGCGAGGCCCTGGCCCAGCGCCTCGCCGATCTGGTCGATTCGCGCGGAAGTGGTGGCATGGATGGCGCGGAATTCTTCGTCGATGTCGGGCCTCGCCGCGGGCGCGCGCTCGACGACGGCACGCCGCAGCTCTTCGATCGCGACGGCGATCGGCCCGAGACGTCGATCCAGGCGAGCGTCGATGGCGTTCACGAGTTCGGCGACGGCGCCCTGTTGGCGTTGATGGACGTCATCGCGATCGTCGATCTGTGGCGGAGGCGCGGCGCCGCCCAGTGCTACCGGTGAGGCGGAGGCGCGCTCGCGGAACTCGCCCGATGCCCGCGGGCGTTCGAGAGTGGTCGGATTCACCCGCCGCCTCAGGAAACGCAGCCGCCCCTCGATGTCGCCGGCTTCCAGCACGAGCTCGCTGCGCTTGGCGAGGCTGGCTCGTACGGCCTCGTCGGGAAGCGCCGCGATGCGTGGATCGCTCGCCACCGTCCGCGCCAGCTCGACCAGCTCGCGATCGATGGGCTCCGGAACCTTGAGGTCGCCTTCGGTGGTGTCGCGCGCCCGGCCCCCGTCGCCGCGCTTTCCGCTCAACAGGCCCGCGAGCAGACCGTCCGACGAACGCGTCTTGCGTCGACCCCGCGTGGCATCCTCCACGCGTTCCAGCTCGAGAGCCGCGATGCGTGCCAGCACCTCGCCGCCTCCCGCGTGAGCGCATTCGGTGCGGTGCGATGCGGCCAGCACGTGGCCGAGGGTGCGATCGCACGATTCCAGTCGGATCTGCACGGCGCGCAAGCGGTTGCGCAGCCGCGACGACTCGGTCTCCACCTGGGCCGCGGTGTACTCGGCGTACTCGGGGTAGATGCGCGCCGGTACCGCGCCCGCGGCGGGCACGGCACTCTCGTCTGCGGGGGGCGCGGGCTCGCTCGGGCGAGCCGCGTGGGGAGCCGGCGCGGTACCGGCCTCGGGCGAAGCTGTGGATTCGGTGACGTCTTCGAGATCCACTCGCTCGCCCTCGTGCGCCGCGCTCGATCCGGCAGGATCCCGCGATTGCGGCGGATTCTCGCACATCTGCCGAATGGCGGAGAGACTCGTGCGAGACGCGCCGGCCGCGTGCGGGACTTCTCCCCTCGCCATCCGCGCCGGCGCCGAGCGAAGGTGTGCGCATGCCGACGCCCAGCGCTCGCCGTTCTCGATCCCCGTTGCGGCGTGCGCTCGGCACCGTGAACGCGCTCACGTTGGCGTTCGTGGTGCTGGCGCTGGCGACTGTCGTGGCGTCGTCGGGGCGACCGCCGTCGCTCGGCGCGACCATCAAGGTGGTTCAGTCGCTGCCGGACGGCGGGATCGTGGTGTACGGCACGCTGCGCGGCACCTTCGGACTGTTTCGGCGCGGGTTCGGCCAGCTCATCGCGCCGGCCTCGCTCGATCTGGTGGCCGACGACGGTCGCTATCTCACCCTGCCGGAGTGCATCGAGGAGCCGCGCTGGCAAGGGATCTTCTGGCCGTTCCATTGGGCTCGCACCGAGATCTGGTTCTCCGAGCGCTTGCCCCCGCTCGAGGGCTTCGTGAGTGTTCGCGTGCGGCTTCACGATCGACTCGACAACGAGCGGGTTTCGGCGGACTACCCGCTCGCTGGCGGGCCAGGGACGTCCGAGATCGTTCCCGACGACGTCCGCTGGCTCGCGCTGCCCGGGCTCGTGCTCGGCGGCGCCGGGGCTCGGCTCGTCGCCGACGAGGCCACACTTCAGAGCCCACGCCGGTGAGGCCCGTTGCGCTTCAGCCGGGGTCGAGGAGCGATCCCAGCGCGGATGCGTCCTCGGTGCCGGCGAGGATTGCGCGGAACGTGTACTCGAGCGGCACCACGTCGCCGACGTCGAGGTCCGTGGTTGCGATCTCCTGATCCGCCACCACGACGAACCCCCGCGCTCCCACCACGTCGTTGTCGGCGAAGGTGACGTTTCCGTCGACGTTCACCTGGCCCTCGTCGGCTTGCAGCGTGGCGGCGTCGCGCACCGTGCCGACCACGCGCGCCGATTGCGCGCGATCGACGACGCCGTCCTTCAGGATGAGCATCACGGCGCGGCGGCCGTCCGAGTGCAGCACGATCTTGGTGAGACCGCCGTCGCTCTGCTGGGTGACGAAGTCGTAGGCGACGTCGCCGAAGCTCCGGGTGAGGTCGGGAACGCGAACCGCCCCGCCGTCGTCTTCGCCGCCGCAACCGACAGAACCGAGGGTGAGCAGGCTCGCGGCGAGTGTCGCGAGCACGGGACGGTCGAACCTGCGAACGCTGGGCATCGTCTTCCTCCGGGATGGCGACGCGCGCGACGTGCCGGCGCCGCCGGGCTCGAGAGCGAGGCGCTCGACGCGAACCGATTTCGCGCCGAACGAACGCGGCGTGTCATGCGTGAGCGAGGTTCCGCGCGTGGCGGCGCAGGCGCCGCACGCGATTGGCGGTACTCGCGGAGGTCGCGGGCCGAGCGAGCATGAAGGCGCGGATCAGCGGCCGGAAGGTCTTCACGTCGTGCGCGCTCATCGAGAGGATCCGACCGTCTTTCAGCTCGACCTGGTACATGGATGCGCCTCCTTGGCTGCGGGGTGGTGACCCGCTTCCAAGGCAACCCGAGTGCCATCCCGATGGTTTGGGGCCGGTGCGCACAGATGCCGAAAATCGTTGGGAAAAGCGAGTGTCGTGCGCGTGGGATGAGGGCTGGCCCGACGGCGTCGTCTCGGCGCTGGAACGGCAGGCCGCAGATGCGCCCCGAACACTGTCTCATCGCTGAGACGGACGAGACGGTGAGACGGCGAGCAGGCGCCGCCCGCAGGATTCAGTCCAGCGTCAGCAGATAGTCGACTGCGTCGGCGAGCGAATCGAACGCGCGATCGGGTGGTGGCGCGTCGCTCGGGTATCCGTCGACTGGGTCTGTCACCAGCAGCGCGTGCGCGAACGATCCCGCGCGTGCAGCGGCGATGTCGGACGGGGCGTCACCGATCATGGTGGCGGTGCCGAGATCGAAACCCAGCTCGTGGGAAGCACGCTCGAAGAGCGCGAGCCCCGGCTTGCGGCAGGTGCATCCGTCGCCCGGTGCGTGGGGGCACACGTAGATGGCGCGCAGGGTCCCGCCGGCGCGAGTGACCAGCTCGCGGAGGTGCGCGTGCACCCGCTCGACGTCGGCGGCCGTCATGATGCCGCGGCCGATCCCCGATTGATTGGTCACCACCACGGGGATCGCACCGTGGGCGGTGAGACGTGCGATGGCCGCGAGCGCACCCGGCAACGGTTCGAGCTCTTCGGGGCGGCGCACCCAATCGCCGACCCGCCGACGGTTGATGACACCGTCGCGATCCAGGAACACAGCGCCGCGCGCCATCAGCCGGTGGGTGCGCGCCGATCGAGCTCGGCGATCCAGCGCCAGGTACGCCGCACGCCTTCCGCCAACGTCACCTGCGGCGCATAGCCGAAGCGTTCGGCGGCGGCGCGCACGTCGAGGACGTTCCACGGCACGTCGACCGTTCGGGCCGGTTCGTGGATGACGTGCACCTCGTGGCCCGCCGCGGCGCGCACCTGGGCGACGATCTCGTTCAGGCTCGCGCCGACACCGGCGCCCAGGTTGAACACCCGGAGCGGCTCGTCGTCGGGCTCGAGGCTGCCGATCACGCCGCTCGCGAGGTCCTCGACGTGGACGTAGTCGCGCACGACCTCGCCGTCACCCCAGATGCGGATCGGCTCGCCCAGCGCGGCGCGGTGCAAGAAGACGGTGATGGCGCCTTGCGCGCCGCGCGGGTCCTGGCGCTCGCCGTACGGGTTCGAGCAGCGCAGGATCGTGGCGCGGAAGCCGTGGCGGCGCGCGAACACCGCCACGTATTTCTCGGCGGCGAGCTTGGTGACGCCGTAGGTGGAGATCGGCTCGGTGGCGTGCGACTCCGGGATCGGCGCGCGCTCGGTGGGTCCGTAAACGGTCCCGCCGGACGAGAAGAAGAGCATGTGGGGCACGCGATGGCGCAACACGCCCTTGAGGATCTCGGTGGTGAGCTCCAGGTTGGAGCGGATGTCGAAGGTGGGATCGTCCTCGGCGCTCTTGGGAAC
>CAYUSL010000395.1:0-6042 GCA_964447125.1 uncultured bacterium
TCGTGCTCGAGCGCCCGCTGCGCTGGGTGAGTGCCTGAACGCTCGCGGCTCGGCGCCAGGCAGGCGCATGCTCGCTGCGCAGCGACGACCCGACTCGGGTAACCAGGCTGCTGAAATGGGCATCGTGCCAGAGGCGCGCCGACGAGCGTGAGCCGAGTCGACTTGGGGGCCAGGCCCCGCGGAAACCCGCTTCTTGCGGGTCGGCGGTCTGGAACAGACGCCCGAGGAATCATCGACACGCTGCCGAAAAGACTCGCGTCGGCGGGTGATTCAGCAGCCTGTTAGGGTAGCGGCGGGAGGTCGTTCATGCGACGCATCATGCTGGCGCTCATTGGGGTCGGGCTTGCAGTGCCGTTCGCTATCGCAGCGACGGCTCCGTCCGCGTCACAGCGCCTCTTCTTCGCGGGCTCGATCGGGATCGTGGCGCATCGCGGTGGTGCCGCTCTCTTTCCGGAGAACACGATCGTGGCGTTCCGGTCGGTCGCGCTGCGCTGGCCCGACGCGGTGATCGAGACCGATGTTCGCCTCACATCCGACGGCGTCCCGGTGCTGATCCACGACCCAACCGTCGAGCGAACCACCGAGGGCACCGGGACGGTGGCGGCGCAGCCCTTGGCCGCGCTGCAGAAGCTCGACGCGGCGTACCGGTTCACCACCGACGGCGGCAGCACGTTTCCCAACCGCGGCCAAGGCATCCGCATCCCCACGCTGAAAGAAGCCCTCGCCGCGCTGCCCAGCACGCGCTTTCAGATCGAGATCAAAGAAGGCGTGGAAGCCGTCGCGCCCATCGTGCAGACCATCCAAGCCGCGCAGGCTTCCTCGCGAGTGCTGGTGACGGCCCGCAACAGCGAAGTGCTGCAACGAGTGCGGGCCCAGTTGCCTCAGGTGCCCACCAATTTCGACGAGGCGGCGGCGCGTGAGCTGGTGACGCTCATCCGCAACGACGCGGACGCCACGCGACTGCCTGCAGGCGATCTCGTGACGGGCGAGCCCCGCGAGCTCACGGCCGCCGGCCTCGGCGTGACCGAGATCACGGCCCTCGGGCGCGGCGGGATCCGGGTGCAAGCCTTCACGGTCGACGATCCCACCGAGATGCGGCGCCTGCTCGACCAGGGTGTGGCGAGCCTGGTCACCAATCGCCCTGACCTGGTGGCGGCAGCGCTGGGCGCGAAGGCGGCGAACCCGGCCGCGACGGGAAGCGGTGCGAGCGCTACTGCGGCAGGGCCCGCGGCGCCTCCGCCCATCCGCACGCTCGTCAGCCTCGGCGACTCGATCGGCGATCCGCCTGCGGGCACGACGACCTACATCGCCGAGCTGACCAAGCGGCTCGCGGGCGGCCAGCCGGGCTCCTTGCGCGTGGTGCGTGGTGCCCGCGCCGGTGCACGATCCCGCGATCTCGCTGCGCAAGCGCGCATGCTTCCCACCGATCTGCCCGGACCCGTGGGGATCGTCATCACCATCGGCGGCAACGACCTTCGGGAAGCAGCCGGGGTGGCGATCGGCGGTGCCGATCTCGAGGTGCGCCAAGAGCTGCGCCGCAACATCGCCGACGCCATCGACGATCTGGTGCGGCCGGGACGATTCGGCAGCGGCACCGAAGCGCACGTGTACCTCGCGACGATCTACGATTCGAGTGACGGACGCGGCGGCTTTCGCGAGCGCGGCTGTCCGATTGCGATCGGCACGATCGCCACCGACGGGATCTTCGAGCGCTGGAACGCCGATCTCGCGGATCTGGCGCGCGCGCGAGGCGCCAAGATCGTCGACATCCACGGGGTGTTTCGCGGCCACGGGATTGGGTCCCCGGAGTCGTGGTACTTGGGCGATTGCATCCATCCCAACAACGCCGGCCACGTGGCACTCGCCTCCGCGTTCGCCGACGCCATCCGTGGCGTGACACCGACAGCACCAACCACGACTGCGACGCCTGGATCGCAGCCGGCCGCCGTGGTGGCCTCGAACGCCACTAGCGCACCGCCGGCGGCGAGCGCGACGGCAGCGCCCGGCGCGCGACCGGCGCCCGGTGCACCGCCACCACCGTCGCCCGCACCTGTCGCGCCGAACGCGCCAGTCGCAAGTGCGCCTGCCGCTCCATCGCCGACAGACACGACCGCCGCAACCGTCCACGATGGGTACTTCGAGGTGCGCCTCAAGAGCGGCGCTGCGTTCAAGGTCCGCCGCTACGTGGACCAGGGCGCGAGCATTGAGCTCAAGCGCGCGGGCGTCACGGTCACGTTCAAGAAGTCGGAGATCGTGTCGATCCAGCCGGTCGATTGATCGATCGTCACACGGCGCCTGTCGGAGACGGAATCGTCCGGCACGCTCCTCGATCGCTCGTCAGCGCCGGCGCTCTCGTCTACCCTCGCCGCGACGGATCGACCGTCGCGGAGGAGACGAGGCATGGATCGGACGAGGCCATCGATCGGGGAGCGCGCGCTGGCTTTCGTGGTCACGCTCGCGTGGATCCTATCCACGAGCGTGGTCGGCTGTGGCGACTCGGGCTCGGGTGCGAGCAGCGAGACGCTCGCTCCCGTCGCCGACGTGGACGCTGCCAGCCGTGCCTTCCAGCTCTTCTACGCCGAGCGTGTCGAGCGCGCGACTCTCGCTTACAACCGCTTCGGCCTCTTCGGCGATACCGTCGCCGCCACCACCATCGGCTCGCGCGCCATCGCCAAGCAGGGCGACGAGTACGAGGTGATCCCGCGCGCCACCGACAACAACCTGATCGGCACCTCGGCGCTGGGCGCGTGGAACGCGTACCAGGTGTTCCGGACGCGCTCCCTCGAGCTCACGCTGATTCGCATGCTCGACGGGCTCACGTTCGCGGAATCGGTCACGGGCATCCCTGGACTGACGGTGCGCGAGGTGATGCCCGGCTGGACGCGGGTGGTCGATGGCCGCGATGGCACGGTCATCCGCACGCGCGCTGGCGCCACGGTCACCCATCCCGATCCACCCGATCCCGCACTCGAGGCGGAGATCATCGCGACCTTCAGCGATGGCCTGCGTTTCACCTATCGCGAGGACCCCACCGACGTGTTCTTCCACTTCGAGCCCGCGGCGGGGATCGAGGACTACGCCAAGACGCTCAGCATCGACGAGCGCCCGCGTTTCCTGCGCGAGAGCGACTGCTGTTCGTCACTGATGCGTACGCCCGAGGGCAACCCGTGGGTGGACGCGTGGTGGGGGAACCACAACTCGCGCGACAACTTTCCGGATCTCGGGCTCGGCATCCTCACGGCGCTCGACGTCGCGGCCGATCCGAGCGTGAGCGTCGAGCTGCGCGACGCTGCCGTGCGCGCGGTCGCCGCTGGGCGACGGATCGGCGATCTCGTGGAAGCGAACGGCGGCAACCTGATGACCGTCGACGAGTACCACGACTACGGTGATCTCACCGTGGGTGGCGCGCGGCGACCGCACGGCGACCCCGAGAATCAGGACTTGGGCTCGATGGCGGCATGCCCGATGGCCTACCTGGCGCGTGCCATCTCCTCGGAGGGGCTCGACCTTCCCTACCCCGCGCTACCGCTGCCCGGAGAGATCGAGCAGCTCCTCTTGAGCGACCTCCTCGGCGTGAAGATCGATCTACCGGTCTACGACTGCCTCGATCTCGATCAAGCCTATTTCGGCGAGAGCTTCGCATCGATCGGTCAGGGCGAGATCTTCGGGCTCACGCTATTCGAGCTGATCCGCGTGCTCGACGCACTCAGCCCCGGCCTCGCCGAGACCATCCTGGGCAGCTTCCAGAACGACTACGACGACGTGGTCGAGGCGACGCAGGCCGTCTACCGCTACGCGCGCATCACCGGGCGGACGGCGCTCACCGAATCGGCGCGCGCGGCGCTCCTCTCGCAGACACGGTTGCAGCGCACCTTCGCCGACCTCCTCTACGGCCGCAGCGATCCGGATCGCGCAGCGAGCCAGCGCTACGACGCCGCGCTCTTCGAAGCCGGCGTGGGCGTGGAAACCGAAAGCACGCGGGGCGACCTCGGTGACTTCGCGACCGCCGAGGCGCGGATCTCCCAGATCGAAAGCGAGCTCGCGATCCCAGACGCCTCTCCCGCGGCGCTCGTCTCCGACGCGGAGATCCAGGGCCGCATCGAGCGCAACCTCGCGGGAGAGAAGCTAACGAGCGTCGTCGACCGCTACCGCGCCGCGTACGGCGACACACCACCGCTGCGCCGCACCGCCGATGGCTACGAAGCGCGCACCTCGGTGGACCCGACCTATCGCACTGTCGAAGTTCCGCACCACCGCTTCCTCGGCGGAGCGCACTTCCTGGAAGAGATCGCCGTGTGCGTCGAGTCGCCGGCCATTCTCGATTGCACCTGGGCCAAGCTCGGTTGCGCCGCCACCGATCTCGACGGCAACGGCGTGGTCGACGACACCGACCGCTCCCTGCAAGCGAGCGCCGCCAGCGAAGCCACGGGCCGCCGCTGCAGCGCCAAGAACGGCTGGTGCAACGGCGCCGACGCCGACCACACCGGACACGTCGACGACCTCGACACCGCCTTCCTGGAAGCCGCGCAAGGCTGCCACTACCCGTGAGCGCGCATTCCCGATGAGTCACGCGCGCGGGGTGATGCGCACGACGTGCGTAGCTCGCGTCTGAGGCGTGGTCAGGCTCAGCACCTCGCGGGTCGCGTCCCACTCGCTCGACCACGAGCCCTCGGTGTCGCTCACGATGAGATCCCAGCCATCGGGATAGATCCGCGATTCGGGCACGTAGAGCTCGGTGGGGCCGGTGGCGCCGGCGCGATCGCGGAACTCGAGCTCGAAGACCCGCGACTTGGGATCGAAGGACCAGTCGAGCGGCTCGCCGGCGACTCGCTGCGGGTAGGTCCGCACCAGAAGCGCAGCTTCCGCCGTCTCGCGATTCTCGCCATCCACCAGCAGGCCTGGCCGATCGTGGCTCCAGAACGTCCAGCCCGCCTGGAGGCGGTCGAACATGGCGAGCTGCTCGAAGAGGAAGTCGGTACCGGTGGCCGTGGAGGCAGCCGCGCCGAACTCACCGATGAGGATCGGATGACCGTAGGCTTCTCGGTCGGAGCGGCGGTTGGCCTCGAAGCGTTCCAGGAACTGATCGAGACGCGCGCGATCGTCGGGGGTGTAGATCGCGGCCAGCGAGTATTCGTGCGGGAAGAACGCGAGGTGCGGCACGCCGTCGCGTGGATCGTCGAGTCGTCCCAGGTATTGCGGCCAGCCGTCGCTCACGAGGAATGCCGTCGGCTCGTAGAAGATCCAGCCGTCGGAGTCGACGGTGCGGATCGCGTCGATGACGCGCTGGTAGAAGGGCTGCAAGCGGCCGCGATCCCACGCGTACGGATCCACCAGCCAATGGGGCGAGAACGGCTCGTTCATGATCTCGTAGCCGAGCACCGCCGGATGGCCGCGAAAGCGCGCTGCGAGATGCGCCCACATCGCGGCGTAGTGGTCCTGGAGCTCGGGATGATCGCCGTCGTACTCGAAGAAGTTGTCGACGGCCCGCACCACGGCGGGCGACGCGTTGTTGAGCTCCCAGGTGTCGAAGTGGACGTTGGGCAAGCCGTCGGTGATGCACGCCCACGCGGGTGCGCCATCGAGCGGCATGCCGAAGCTCAGCGACCAGCCGTCCTGGTGCATGTCGAGCACCACGGAGATGCCCGCGTCGGCGAACCAGTCGAGACGTTCCTGAATCGCATCCAGGTAGCTCTCGTCGTAGACGCCGGGCTCCGGTTCCACCCCGTCCCAGAGCACCAGGTAGCGCACGAAGTTGAATCCCCAGTCGCGGCGAATGCGCAAAACGTCGTCCCGTTCGACCCACGGCAGCCGCCGTTCGTCGTACTTGGCGCCACTCGCGACGTTCACGCCGTGCAGCACCAGCGCCCGTTCCGCGCCGTCGGTGGGAAACGCGGAGGGCTCGCTCGGCACGCCGCCTGACGACGTGCAACGCGCCGCAGCAAGGAGCATCACGCAGGCCAGTGCGCCCACACCGACTCGACCGTGCAATCCAGCCACCGGAACACGACCTCCCCTCGCCCTCCGCCATCGACCCGCGGCGAG
>CAYUSL010000396.1:0-6017 GCA_964447125.1 uncultured bacterium
GACGCGGATCGAGGTAGACCGAGAGCCCGAAGCGATCGGGATGCTTGCGCGCGAAGTCGAGGACTCGGTCCTCGAGGTTGTCGCCGACGCACGTGATCACCGCCTTTTCGACCCCGATGCGATCCATCAGCTCGAGCGTCTCGGGAATTTCCCAGTTCTTGAACATCTGCTCGGCACGCTTGAAATAGTCCTCGGCGACCCGCACCAGGAAATCGGGCTTGCCGAGCGCACCCATGTTCACGTTCACGAACGCATCGATCGCTTTCATCCGTTGATCCCCTCTGTTGCCGATTGCCCGTCGACGATCCGGCGCTTACCGTCGCGTCGGGAGACGCCCTCGCAGCTCGGATCGATTCGTCGAGTCACAAGCTCACCGGCTCCACCGGCGCTGCGCCCGCGACCAGCTCGCTCACCACGGCACCCAGCTCGCCTGGATTCCAGCGCGCGCCCTTCTCGCGCGTCGGGCCGCGCCGCCAGCCATCGGCGAGCGTGATCCGGCCGCCCGAGACCTCGAATACCCGGCCCGTCACGTGCGCCGACTCGGCGCTGCCCAGCCACACCACCAGCGGAGACATGTTCTCCGGCGCCAGGAAATCGAAAGCGCCTGCAGCGATCTCGACCTTCCCGAAGCCGATGCTCTCGGTCATCCGCGTGCGCGCGGTGGGCGCGATCGCATTCACCGTGATGCCGTAGCGGGAGAGCTCCTTCGCCGCGATCACCGTGAATGCGGCGATTCCCGCTTTCGCCGCCCCGTAGTTGCTCTGCCCCGGATTGCCGAAGATTCCCGACACCGAGGTGGTGTTCACGATCCGTGCGTTCACTTGCTCGCCGGCCTTGGCCCGATCCCGCCAATGCTCGGCAGCGAAGTGCGCAGGACCGAAGGTGCCCTTCAGATGCACCCGGATGACCGCGTCCCATTCGGCTTCGGTCATGTTGACCAGCATCCGGTCGCGCAAGATGCCGGCGTTGTTGACGAGGACGTCCACGCGACCGAAGCGCTCGACCGTCGAGCGGATCAGATTCGCGGCGCCATCCCAGCTCGCGACGTCGTCACCGTTCGCCACCGCCTCGCCGCCCGAGGCGCGGATCTGATCGACGACCTCACCCGCCGGACCCGTCGAGGACCCCGCGCCATCCACCTCGGCCCCCAGGTCGTTGACCACGACCTTGGCACCCTCGGCCGCAAACATGAGCGCGTGGGCGCGGCCGATCCCCCGGCCAGCACCCGTCACGATGACGACTCGTCCTTCGCAGATCCCGGCCACGCGCACCCCCTCGTTCGGCGGCGCGGGAGAGTAGAACACGTTTCACTCCCGGACAAGCGCGCGTCACGCTGCCGAGCCGCTCATCGCAGTGGGCTGCGTCCGAAGAAGCGCACTCTCAGGAATAGCGATCGTCGCGCCAGGGATGGGCCGTCATCGAGTAGCCGCGTTGCTCCCAGAACCCCGGCTGATCGCCGACCAAGAGCTCGAGGCGCTTGATCCACTTGGCGCCCTTCCACGCATAGAGCTGAGGTGTGATCATCCGCACGGGCCCGCCGTGCTCACGCGGCAGCGGCACACCGTCGGCGCGGTGCACGAGAAGCACGTCGGGTTTGAGCGCCTCGGCGAGCGACACGTTGGTCGAATAGCCGTCGTAGGCGTGGCACATCACGTGAGTCGCGGCGTCGAGGGGCCGCGCCAGCGAGACCACGTCGGCGAAGCGTACTCCCACCCATGGAACGTCCATGCGCGACCAGGTCGTGACGCAATGAAAGTCGCTCACGTCCTCCACCTGCTCGAGCTCCAGGAAGTCGCTCCACGAGAGCGTCACGGGTGACTCGACGGCGCCATCGACCCGCAGCGCCCAGCGTTCCAGCGGAATGGTTGGTTGCATCCCGAGATCGAGCACCGGCCACTTCTCGACCGCGTGCTGACCCACAGGCAGTTGCGGCATCCCGTGGCGATTTGGCGGGCCGCTGCCGAGCGGGCTCGGATCGGCGAGGGACGGTGTCGCGCGGGTGTGTTCCTCGAATCGCGCGCGGAGCTTCATGCGCGCCGCCACGATCTTGTCGAGCTTGGACTCGGCGCTCATCGGCTCCTCGCTGGACCTGGATCGCGCGGGTAAACCGCGCCCCGCACGATCATCGTCCGCGAAAGTGGGGCGAGCGTTTCTCCAGGAACGCCGAGACGCCCTCGCGGTAGTCCTCGCTGGCGAAACAGGCCGCCACGAGCTCTTCGGCTCGTGCTTCGGTGAGCACGCCGCCGAGGCGGCGTCGCACCGCGAGTCGTGCGTAGCGCAGCGCGAGCGGTGCGTTCTTGGCGATCTCGCCCGCCCATTCCTCGGTGCGCGGCGCGAGCTCGTCGTTCGCGACGCAGCGCTGAACCAGACCCAACCGGGCAGCCTCCGGGCCGTGCACGAATCGACCCGTCAGCAGGAGATCGAGCGCCGTCGCCTCGCCGACGACCGCGACCAGCCGTTCCACCGCCGCATGCGGATAGGCGAGCCCGAGCTTGCCGGCGGGAATCCCCAGGAACGCCTTCTCCGCGATGATGCGCAGGTCGCACGCGAATGCGATCAAGCACCCCCCGCCCAGACACGGGCCTCCGATCATCGCGATCGACGGCACGGGGAGCTGTTCCAGCACCCGGATGGTCTCCACCGCTCCCTGGTCGTAGCGGCGCGCCAAGTCCGGATCCGAACGCAGATGGCGGAACTCGTTGATGTCCGCGCCGGCGATGAAATTCCCCGCCGTGCCGGTGATGACGACCGCCCGCACACCGTCCTCGGCGGCGAGTGCCTCGAGCTTGGCGGGGATCGCTTCCCAGAGCTCGCGCGTGAGCGCGTTGCGGCTCGCGGGGCGGTCGAGGACGAGCCAACCGATCGGGCCAGCGACGTGGGTCTTCAGCGGATCGGTTTCGCTCATCGGATTCCCTCGTGCGCGCGCTCCCAGCCCGCCGCGAGAGCCACGCACGCGGCACATTTAGCGCCACGCAGGATGGCCGGCAATCGAAAGCGCGCGCCCACGAACGACTGTGAAATGGCCTACCGCTCTGTCATCCTTCGGGTGCACACGCTGCCTCGACCTCGACCGAGGAACTCATGCCGGAGATCCCCGTCATCGCCACAGACCAATTCAAGGCGCTCATGGCCAGCTTCGCCGCGGGGGTGACCGTGGTGACCAGCGTCGATGAGTCCGGACAGCTCTGGGGCCTCACCACCACGGCGTTCTCGTCCGTATCCCTCGATCCGCCGCTCTGCCTGGTGTGCATCGATCGCCGAACGGCGAGCCACGACCCGATACTCGGCGCGACCCGCTTCGCCGTGAGCATCCTCACCGACCAGCAGCAGGATCTCTCCAACCGCTTCGCGAGCCGAGTGCCCGACAAATTCGCCGGAGTGGCGTGGACCGCTGGCCCCGCCACCGGCAGCCCGATCCTCACCGATGCGCTCGCTTGGATGGATTGCAGCGTCGAGCACGCTCACGCCGGCGGCGATCACACGATCGTGGTGGGCCGCATCCATCACGCCGGCATCGGCGAAGGCAAACCCTTGGTCTATTGGCGGGGGGCTTACGGCGACGTCAGCTCGCGGCCGAAGGCGTGGTGATGGTGCTCGCTCCGTCTGCAACGGACGCCCACCGATGAGTGGGCGTGTCGCGGGCAAGGTTGCCCTCGTCACCGGCGCCGCTTCCGGTCTGGGTGCAGCGGCGGCACGGCTCCTCGCCGCTGAAGGCGCGCGCGTGCTGGTGACCGACGTTCAGGACGAGGCAGGCGCACGGGTCGCCGCCGAGATCGGCGAGGCCGCACGCTTCCGTCACCTCGACGTTACCAGCGAGGCGGAGTGGCAAGCCGCGATCGCCGATGCCGTCGCTGCGTTCGGCAAGCTCGATGTGCTCGTCAACAACGCCGGGATCGGGCTACTCGCCGACGTCGAAGCCACGTCTCTCGACGATTGGCGGCGCGTTCACGCCGTGAACCTCGACGGCGTGTTCCTCGGTTGCAAGCATGCGCTGCCCGCGCTGCGCCAAAGTGGCGGCGGCTCGATCGTGAACATCTCCTCGATCTCGGGCATCGTCGCCGGCCACAACCTCGCCGCCTACAACTCGAGCAAGGCCGCCGTTCGTCACCTCACCAAGTCCGTGGCTCTTTCGGGTGCACGAATGCGGCCCCCCGTGCGGTGCAACTCGATCCACCCCACCTTCGTCGATACGCCGATCGTGGATGCGCTCCTGAGCGCGGCTCCCGATCCCGCCGCCGCACGCCGCAAGCTCGCGGCGCAGATTCCGCTCGGCTCCATCGGCGAGCCCAACGACGTCGCCTGGGCCGTCGTCTACCTCGCCTCCGACGAATCGAAGCTCATGACCGGCGCCGAGCTCGTCCTCGATGGCGGTCTATCTGCGCAATAGCGCCGGACGCATTCCGCGCCCGGCGGCATGCCATCGCTCTCCTCTGGATTTGTGTCTGGGCGGCGGCGCCAGTGACATTGGTGGTGCTTCGGCGCCAGCAGCTCTCGTCCTGGCGCCCAGAGGCCTATTGATCCTCCGGTGCCACCGGAGAGATAAGAGGGGACGATGAAAATCATGATCATTCGGCCCATTCTCGCGTTCTTGCTCGCCTGCCCCCTGATCCTCGGCGGTGCCGCTCGCGCATTCGAGGAAGTCCGCGGCCCGCTCGATTCCGATCCCAAGCTGCCCACGATTCCCGACATCGGGGACATCCAACTCTCGCCGGACGAGTGGACGGAGGTCCAGAAGGGCGAGATCGTGGTGCAGATCCTGGAGCGTGGAAAGGAAGACCGCCAGGCGCGCGCAATCGGCTACCTGAAGCACAACCCGAGTCAGCTCTTCGACGTCGCCACCGATTCGACCCTCGCCCCCCGGCTCGTGCCCGAGGTGAAGAAGGTCGAGGTCCTGGAGCGTTCCCACTCGCACAAGCGCTTCCACGGCGAAGCCGACTTCTCGTTCATGCTGCCGCGCTTCCAGTACACGATGCTCTCGGCCTACAACGACAGCCATACGGGTCAGGCCTGGACGCAGGTGCAGGGCGACCTCGACAAGAACGAGGGCAGCCACTCGTTCTTCTGGGACCCGCAGCGCCAGCAGACGCTGGCCGTGTTCACGTACGACATGGCGCTCAAGGGCATCCTGAGCATCGTGCCGGAGTGGGTGGTGATACGAATTGCCAGCCGTACCCTTCCCGACTTCCTGCGCAACCTGGACAACGCGATCGACACGATCTACGCGGAGGATGCGGCGCGGGGCACGCGCGTCGCCGGAGAGTGGGGTGCGCTCAAGCCGAAGCTCGAGGGCGGCCAGCTCGCGTCCCGCGCGTGGCAGGGCCCGATCGCCGTGGCGGCTCGCGACGCGCAACCGAGCGGCGGCACGCCGTAAGCTCCGAGCGACCCGCGACGCAGAACGCCCCCGCTGGACTGGATCCAGCGGGGGCGTTTCGTTTCCGCGCACGGGGCGCGCTTGCGAGGGCGGCCTTGCGGCCGCCCCTCCCGGCGTTCGCTGTGAATCAGACGCGCTCGATGATGGTGGCGATCCCCTGCCCGCCGCCGATGCAGAGCGTGACCAAGCCGGTCGAGAGATTGCGGCGCTCCAGCTCGTCGAGCACGGTACCGATGAGGATTGCGCCGGTGGCACCGAGCGGGTGACCCAACGCGATGGCACCACCGTTCACGTTCACCTTCGCCGGATCGATTCCGAGCTTGCGAATGGTCTGCATCGGCACCGTGGCGAAGGCCTCGTTGATCTCCCAGAGGTCGATGTCTTTCACCGACATCCCGGCCTTCGCCAGCGCGCGCTGGGAAGCCGGCGTGGGCGCCGTCAGCATGATCACCGGCTCGGCACCCGCGGTGGCCACCGCGCGGATTCGGGCACGCGCCTTGATCCCCTTCTCCTTCACGTACTTGTCGGAGGCGATCAGCACCGCTGCAGCTCCGTCCACGATGCCGCTCGAGTTCCCGGCGGTGTGAACGTGGTTGATCTCCTTCACCTGCGGGTACTTCTTGAGCGCCATCTCGTCGAGCGTCTC
>CAYUSL010000397.1:0-6005 GCA_964447125.1 uncultured bacterium
TCCGCGGCCACGCACCTCACAGCGCGCTCGTGGGCAGTGAGCCTCGATCGCGTGGCCGCGGCGCGGGCGAGCTTGCGGTTCGACGCGATCGAGTGGCAGCGACCGGTGCCCGCCGACGGTCTCCCAGCCCCTCGCGACTGCACTGGCGCACTTCGGGTGAGCGGACCCACGACCCAGCAAAAGCCTCGCTTGCGAGCCGATCGACATGAACATACGATCGCCGAGCTCGCATCCGCATGCGGGCGCGATGCTCGGCACGGCATCGCGCCGCAACCGGCGGCTCGGCGTTTTCGATACGAGGGCACAGGAATGGCTGCCGATACGCAGGGGGCGGTGCTTCGCACGTCGATCCCCATCCGATACTCGCCCGACGGCCGGTCGTGGGGTGAAGGCATCGTGCTGTCGATCTCGGGCGTCACGCTCACCGTGCAGACGACGGTGATCCCCGAGGTTCGCGCACGTCTCTACTTCGCCCTCGGGCTGGGCGTGGACTCCACCTTCCACGGCGAGGGACGAGTGACCACGCTGCCGGATCCCGAGCCCGGCGCCGAGGCGATCGCGGGCTTCGGGCTGCGCTTCGACGGTACGCCCAACGAGATGGCGGCGACCGTCGCCAAGCTCACCCGCGACTATCCCGGCCCGGTCGCGATCGACGCCGATCTCAGGTTGCGCTGGCCGGTCGCGGCGGAAGCAGCGCCGCTCGCGAAACCCGACGACGACGAAGCGCTCGCCGTGTGGGCCGACGGACGCGCGCTGCACACCACACCCATCGACGACGCTCCGGCAGCGCGCGCTGGTAACGTCAACGAGCCGCTGAGCAGTTACGTGGCGCTGCTTCGCTACCTGCGGACCGAGCTCGACACCCTCGGCGACACACCGGTCGCGCTCACCTATCGCGGCCGCCCGCTCGCGCCAGGCACCGGCCTGCCTGCTCGCGTGCTGAGCGCGGGGCTCGCCGGCCTCGAGCACGTGAGCCCGCTCGATGGCTCCACCGCCACGCCACCCGCAACCAGCGGCGCCAGCACCGACGGCACGTGGTCGCTCGATCTCGAAGACTTCGACGCACCCACTGGCCCCATCGAAGCGGCGCCCGCCGCCGAGACCGAGGACGCGCCGACCGAAGCCGAGGTGCTGTGGGACCATCCGATCCTCGAGCTCATGGCGGCGCAGATGCGCGTGATGGATGCGCTGGCGCTCGCGGACTGGCGATACGAGCGCCTCACCAGCGAGCTCAAGGAGGCGCTCGACCGCGATCGCACGCTTCTCGACGGCATCAATCTGCGCATCGCGACCAGCGCGGAGGATGCGGGGATCGACGAGGTGGTCACGACCGCCATCGCCGAGGCCAACGACGCGATCGACACCCTCGTCACCCGCGCCGCCTGGCACTCGACCTCCATCGAGTCCGCCGACGCTTCGGCGAGCTTCTACGAGACGTTCCAGATCGAGAAGGAGCGCCTGGCACGGCAGGCCG
Organism: uncultured bacterium; assembly: GCA_964447125.1. GTDB lineage: Bacteria > JADJOY01 > JADJOY01 > JADJOY01 > JADJOY01 > JADJOY01. The sequence goes on from CAYUSL010000397.1 coordinate 1,475, forward strand.
TGATCGCAGCACGCAGCGCGGCGCGCGAGGCCGAGGACAACGCGGCGCGCAAGGTGGAAGAAAAGGCGCCGCGAAAGTCCGAGCCGGCGCGCAAGGAGCGGGAAGAGCCGCGCAAAGCCGAGCCCAAGAAGAAGCCCAAGACCGACGAGCCACGCCCTCCCAGGGCCAGCGCCGAGAGCTCGGAGAGCGGTGCGAAGCAGCCAGCCTGGAAGATCGCCGTGCTCGTGCTCATCTGCATCGTGGCGATCGCGCGGATCGTCGACGTGTTCCGCGGTGGGGACAAGCAACGCAAGCTCGAGCCGCCGCGGCGTGAGAGCGTCGACACCGGACGTATACGCTCGGATCTCTCGGCGGCGGTGAACGCGCTACCCGTCACCGACGTGCGCCTGGAGTCGAAGGGCGTGGCGATCGTCGTGGACCCGGGCTGGCTCACTCGCAGTGCGCCCGATCGCCACGGCGACGTCGAACGAGCGGCCGTGGCACTCATCTCTCACGGGTTCTGGAAGATTCGCTTCATCACGCCCGATGGCAAGGAGCGCGCCGCGTGGAACCAGGGCAGCATCCAAGGCGAAGGATTCACCTCGACGCCACGGCCGTCGCAAGAAGACGGCGCGCGCTGACGCGCTTCGCCACGCAACGCCATCGGGTGGGCGATCCCACCCACCCCTCACCCGCCGCAGGCGGGAATCGCGACCGTCTCGGTGTCGCGGCCGGAACGCAACACGGTGCCCGGGCGGGCGCCGGTGAGCTCGCCGCCGCGCACGATCTCGACACCGTTCACCAGCACGTGCGCGATGCCACGCGCCTCGGCGAAGAGCCGCGCCGCGCCACCCGGTAGATCGGCGCGCGTGTGCAGCGGCCCCGGCCCGATGCTGTCGGGATCGAAGACCACCACGTCGGCGTGCCAACCCGGCACCAAGCGACCGCGCTCGCGCAAGCCGTAGAGACGCGCCGGCACGTCGGTGATGCGGTGAATGGCCTCCTCGAGCTCGATGAGCCGCCGCTCGCGGACGCACGGCCCGAGGAGCTGGGTCGAGAGCTGGAAGGTGTCGATCATGTCGAGGTGGGCGCCAGCATCGGAGGCACCGATGACCACCCGCGGATCCCGCCAGATCTGCCCGCGAAGTTGCCAGCTCTCGTCGTCGTCGCCGGGAACCATGGGCGTGAATTGAGTGCGCAGGTCCTCGGCCAGCGCCAGATCGAAGAGCACGTCGAAGGGGTCGGCACCGCGCTCGCGCGCCACCTCGCCGATGGTGCGTCCTTCGATGGCCTTGCCTGCAGGCGTGAACGCTTCGACGACGCGTAGCAGATCCGGCGTGAGCAGGAACGCGAACACACCCGCCTCGGGCGAGGCGTAGCCGGCGCGCATTCGCTCACGCACGGCGGGGCTCGCCAGCGCTTCCTTCTTGGCCGCGGGATCGAGCGCCAGCACCGCACCCCAGCCCGGCAACGAATCGAACACGAATCCCGACGTGAAGTTGATCCGCATCCGCATCACGTCGGGCAGCGTGAGCGCCACCACCCGTGCGCCGCGCTTGGCGGCGCGGTCGGAAGTCTCGAGCTGCTGCTCGAAGAGATCGGGCGCGAGCGCCGTCACCACCAGCGAGTTCCAGTTGAGCGTGCGCTCGGCGGCGAGCGACATCTCGATCATCAGCTCTTTGTGCGCGCGCTCGAACGGACCGGCCGTGGGAATGAACTCGAGCGTCGTCCCCGGGTGTGCCTTCACCTCGCGACAGAGCGCCAGGATCTCCTCGCGTGCGGCGTGGCGCGACGGCACCGGCCCGCCCTCGCCATCGCTGTGGGTCGGCGACGACGACGACGAGAAGCCCATGCCGCCGGCGACGAGCGACGCGCGAAGCAACGCCACCATTCGCTCCACGTCCGCTTCGGTTGCGGCGCCCCGATTGGCCCGCTCGCCCATCGCCACGCGACGCAGCGCGGAGTGACCCACCAGGAAGCCGGCGTTGAGAGCCAGCCCGCCATCCAGACGGCCCAGATACTCGTCGAACGTGCGCCAATCCCACGGAACGCCGGCGCGCAGGCTTTCGATCGGCATGCCCTCGACCCGCGCCAGCATGCGCATCAGGTACTCGCCTTCGCTCGGTTCGAGCGGCGCCAGACTGAATCCGCAGTTGCCGCCGAAGACGGTGGTGACGCCGTGCAGTGACGACGGCGTGAGCGCCGGATCCCAGAACACCTGCGCGTCGTAGTGGGTGTGCAGGTCGACGAAACCCGGGCACACCACCTGACCGCGAGCGTCGAGGGTGACGCGTGCGGGCTCGGTGATGCGGCCGATCGCGTCGACGCGGCCGTCGCGAATGCCCAGGTCGGCGAGGCGCCCGCGCCCGCCGCCGCCATCGACGATCGTGCCGCCCTCGATCTTCACGTCCAGCATGAAACGCCTCCTCGCGGTGATGCCTGGATGGCTCGGCACGACGCGTGACACATCGACCGTAGCGGCTGGCGAAATCCCGCCGCGCCGAGAGGCCGCGCCCAGGCGGGCTCGCGCCCGCCCCTTCTACACATGCTCCACGCTCCCGCGTGGTGTGGCGCTTCGAGCCGCTCGACACGAACGGCGACGACTCCGGTCGAACGCGTCATCCCAGCCCGTAGAAGCGGCGCGCGGTTCCGCCCAGGATCGCGGCGCGCGCCGGCTCGCTCAGATCGACGCGCTCGCGGATCGGCCGCGTGCTGTGGGGGAACTCGCTGTCCCAGTGCGGATAGTCGCTGGCGTACATGATGTGCTCGGCGCCCAGGATCTCGGCAGCCGCGGGTAACAAGGATTCCTCGGGCTCACAGGTCGCGAAGATCTGGCCGCGCGCAAGATATTCACGCGGCGGTCGCTTCCAGCCGTCCGCGATCCAATCACCGCGCTTCTCGAAGTGCTCGTCGAGGCGATCCAGAAAGAACGGCAACCAGCCGATGCCCGCTTCCAGGAAGGCCACGCGAAGCCGCGGATGGCGCTCGAGCACACCGCCGCTCACCAGCGCGGTCATGGCGGCCATCTGGTCGAACGGGAAGCTCACACAGTGGACCTGGATGTAGTTGTCGAAACGATCGACGCCGATCTTCGGCAGGTGCAACCCCGGCGCGCCGTGGACACCGACGGCCAGGTCGAGCGCTTCGGCGGCGGCGAAGAACGGGTCGAGATCGGGATGGTCGAGGTTCCGCTCGCGCAGTGCTGGCGGCACGCACACCCCCACCAACCCCAGCGCCTTCGCCGACTCCATCACCGCGATCGCCCGTGGCACGTCCTCGAGGGGAACCACGGCGACGGCCCGCAGCCGGTGACCGGAGTCGCTGCACCACGCGGCGGCGTGGCGGTTGTAGTGTTCGGCGAACTCCCCAGCGAACGCGTGATCGACGAAGCCCGGCACACCGAGCGCCAGGCTCGGATAGAGCACCATCGTGCCGATGCCCTCGCGGTCGGCGTCGCGGAGCACGCCCGCCACGCTGCTGGGATCGATCCCCTGCTCGTGACAGGTGCTGTGCTGGGTGGTGACGCCGCGACCCGGTCCTCGCGACTGTGGGTAGCGGCGGCCCTCGATGAAGAGCGCCACGCCGCTCTCGTCGTCGGGTTCGAGACGCACGTGATCCGCGAAGCGCTCCAGCGCTTCGCTCATGAAGGTCATTCCTTCGACCAGATGGCCGTCGGCGTCGACGATCTCGTGCATGCGTGGCTCGCGTCCGAGGATGCAGTCGGCGGCGGCGCGCACGACCGCGGCACGCGTCACAGTAGCGCCTCGGCGGGCGCGATGCACGCAGCGCGGCCGCTCAGCCTGCCGCGGCAGCGCGATGGGCCGCGAGCACGGCCTCGATCATCTGCTTCAGGTAGGCGCGCGTGGGCTCGACCCCGAGCCCGAGATCGCGCCGCAAGAGCTTCCAGCTCATCAGATCCGTGAGCACGAAGAGCTCGGCGAAGAGCGCCGCGCGCCGCGTGTCGTCCAGCGTCGCGAGATCGTCGGCGAAGACGCGCTCCACCCAGCGGCGGTGGTAGCGGCGGCCGGTATCGAGGGCGAATTGCACCTCGGCGATCCGGCCTTCGAGCGCGATGAGCCGCACGAACGCGTCGCCGGTGGCATCGTAGTTCGCCACCAGCACGTCGAGGGCGCTCTCCAGATCGGCCAGCCCCGGGCACGCGGCAGGCCGGCAGCGCACCTCAGTTACGACGCGATCGACCGCTGGACACGGGCGGCGTCGATGCGGCGCAACGGAATCCCGTTTCGATCGAGAAGAACCCGGCGGCGGCACCGTTGCGATACGCCGTACGCGAGCTGCTCGCGCCGCCGTCCCACGAGTTTCCCCGCAGCACCCGGTCGCCGGTCTTCGCGGGACCGGGCGGGTTCGAGTACGGGCTCACCGCGTAGTAGTTCCAGAGATACCAGTCGTTGACCCACTCCCACACGTTCCCGGTCATGTCGAGCGCGCCGTACGGGGACGCGCCGGCAGGCTTGGATCCGACCGGCCACGTCGTGTTGAACCCACAGCCGTTCCCACCCACATCGACGTAGATGATGGCGTAGTCGCACGA
>CAYUSL010000398.1:0-6001 GCA_964447125.1 uncultured bacterium
CGTGGCTCCACTCGAGCTGGACCGAGTGGAAGAACACGTTCTCGTTCGAGATCACGGGGGGCCTCGGCAAGCTCGAGATCACCGGCCTGGGCGGCAGCTACGGCACCGAGCGCCTCGCGTGGTACCGCATGCTGCCCACGCTCGGCCCGCCCGAGACCACGATCTGGGAGTACCCCGGCGAGGACGGCTCGTGGGAAGCGGAGATGAACGCCTTCGTCGACGACGTCGCGGCGCACCGCGAGCCGACGCCGGGTCTCGCCGAGGCCCAGGCCGTTCTCACGATCGTCGAGCAGGTGTACGCGAGGCGCGAGCCGTGATCATCACCCGCAGCCCGCTGCGCATCACCCTCGGCGGCGGCGGCACGGACCTCGCTTCGTATTACCGCGACCACGGCGGCTTCGTGATGTCGGCCGCCATCGATCGCTACGTCTACATCACGCTGCACCGCACCTTCGAGCCCGAGCTGATCGTCAAGTACTCGCGGATGGAGCGGGTGAAGCGCACCGCCGAGCTGGAACACCCGCTGATCCGCGAGTCGCTCCTGTCGCTCGGCCACACCGAGCCAGCGCTCGAGGTGACGAGCATGGCCGACATCCCCGCAGGCACCGGGCTCGGTTCGTCGGGCAGCTTCACCACCGCGCTCATCCTGGCCTTGGTGGCGCTCGATCGGCGGCGAATCGAGCCCCAGGAGCTGGCCGAGCGCGCTTCACACGTGGAGATCGACGTCCTCGCCAATCCCGTGGGCAAGCAAGACACCTACGCGGCGGCGTTCGGTGGCCTGCACGGCTTCCGATTCGCACCCGACGGCACGGTCGCCGTCGAGCCGCTCGCCTTGCCGAGCGAGACCGTTCACGACCTGGAAGACAACCTGGTGCTCTTCTTCACCGGCTTCTCGCGCTCCGCCTCCGACATCCTCGCCGAGCAAGACCGTCGCAGCCGTGCTCACGACGCCGCCATGATCGACCACCTGCATCGTGTGAAAGAGCTGGGCGAGCAGAGCCTCGACCTGCTGCGCGCCGGCGACCTCGATCGCTACGGCGAGCTGCTTCACCAGCACTGGCTGCGCAAGCGCGAGCGCGCGAGCCAGATGTCGAATCCGCGGATCGACGCCTGGTACCAGCTCGGCCTCGAAAACGGCGCCCGCGGCGGCAAGCTGGTGGGTGCGGGCGGCGGCGGTTTCTTGCTCTTCTATTGCACCGAGAAGACGCGGCTGCGCCGGGCGATGGCCTCCGCCGGCTTGCCCGAAGTCCGCTTCCGCTTCGAGCACGACGGCACCCAGGTGGTGAGCCGCACGTGAGCGCGGAGCTGCCGAGCGTCGCGATCCTCGCGGGCGGGCTCGCCACGCGCCTCGGCGCGGAGGTCACGAGCACGCCGAAATGCCTGATCGACGTGAACGGCACCCCGTTCCTCTTGCACCAGGCGCGGCTGCTCGCGAGCCGCGGCATCACGCGAGTGGTGGTGCTCGCGGGCCATCTCGGCGAGCAAGTGGCCACGGCTCGGGATCTCCTGCGATGGCCGGACGGTCTCGAAGTCGAAGTGGTGCTCGACGGCCCGCGGCTGCTCGGCACCGCGGGTGCGTTACGGCGCGCTCTGGCGCACCTCGGTGATCCGTTCTTCGTGCTCTATGGCGACTCCCACCTCGAGTGCGATTACCGCGCCGTGCACGCGAGATTCCTCGCTTCCGGAAAGCCGGCGATCATGACGATCCACCGGAACGAAAACCGCTGGGAACCGAGCAACGTCGAAAGTGACGGAAGGCTCGTACAGGTCTACGACAAGCGCCGCCTCACGCCGCACATGCACCACATCGACTACGGCCTCGGCTTGTTTCGCGCTGCGGTCTTCGCCGGGTTCGCCGACGGTGAAGCCGCCGACCTCGGCGATCTGTACGCGGCGCTCGCCGCGCAGGGCGAGCTGGCTGCGCACGAGGTTCACGAGCGTTTCTACGAGATCGGCTCGCCGCACGGCCTGGCCGAGCTGCGCCGGCATCTGGAATCCGGGACGGTGCCGTGAGCTTCACCGCCGCTTATCTGGACGAGGCCGCGAAGCTCGCGACGATGCTCGATTCCGCGAGCATCGAGCGTCTGGTGGCGCTGGTGGCTGCGACCCGCGACGGCGGCGGACGAGTCTTCGTGGTGGGGGTGGGCGGCAGCGCGGCCAATGCATCCCATTGGGTGAACGACCTGCGCAAGCTCGCCGCGGTCGAGGCCTACGCACCCACCGACAACGTCGCCGAGCTCACGGCGCGCACCAACGACTCGGGCTGGGCGAGTGTCTTCGCCGATTGGCTCGCCGTGAGCCGCGTGCGCGCAGGCGACCTGCTGGTGGTGCTCTCGGTGGGCGGCGGTAGCCTCGACCCGGAGGTGAGCCCGAACTTGGTCGAGGCGATTCGGTTCGCGAAACGAGCCGGAGCGCGAGTTGCGGGCGTGGTGGGGCGCGATGGCGGATTCACGGCCCGCGAAGCCGACGTGTGCGTGCTCGTGCCCACCGTCCATGCGGAGCACGTGACGCCGCACACCGAGGCGGCCCAGTCGCTCGTCGGCCACCTGCTCGTGACGCACCCCGCGCTGCGTACGCGGCGAGCCCACTGGGAGTCGCTGGGCTGAGCTGCACGCAGCGCGCGCGCCGCGTCCCCACGCCGGGGTGAGGGCGTGGCGCGAAAGTGCTGTGCTATCGTCCCCGCACCCTCCGCTCGCGCCCTGCTCGGACGGTTCCGACGAGCGTGATGAACGTCGATCTCTTCCGTCGCGTCGATCGCCTCGTCGGCATCCCGCTCTGCTTCGCGCTGAGCGCGATCGAACGGCTGCGTCCGCGCCATCCGTGCGGCGTCGCGACCTGGCCGCCGAAGCGCATCCTGCTGCTCAAGCTGCCGGAGATGGGGAGCGTCGTGCTGCTCCATCCGCTGCTCGAACGCGCGCGCCAGCGTTGGCCCGATTGCGAGGTCTGGCTCGTCACCTTCGAGGAGAGCCGCGAGGTGGTGGCGCTGCTCGGCGCCATCGCGCCGCAGCGCGTGCTCACCATCAGCCCCCGCGGACCGCGTCGCTTCGTCACGAGCGTGCTCCGTGTGCTCGCTCAGGTGCGCGCCCTCGAGTTCGACGCCGTCGTCGATCTCGAGTTCTTCGCGCGCTTCTCGGCGCTCTTCGCGTACCTCACGCGGGCCCGAAGCCGCGTGGGCTTCCATCCGTTCCACACCGAAGGCCTCTACCGCGGGGCGCTGCTCACCCATCGGGTCGCCTACAACCCCTACCTCCACACCGGGCACGCCTTCCTCACGCTTCTGGAAGCGCTCGCCCACGATCCCAGCGAAGCCCCCCTGGTGAAAGCGGCGATCGGCAGCCTGCCGATCGAGCTGCCGCGCTTCGAGCCGCGTCCCGACGAGGTCCGCGCGCTCACGAGCCGCCTCGACGCGCTCGCCGGATCGCGCGTCCAGGAGCGCAAGCTCTACCTGCTCAACCCCAACGCGAGCGAGCTCATTCCCATTCGACGTTGGCCAGTCGAGCGCTACGTGGAGCTGGCGGAACGACTGCTCATCGATCCGCGAGCGCTGGTGGCGCTGATCGGCTCGGACGAGGATCGACTCGCCGCGAACGGCATCGCTGCGCGCGTATCGTCGCCCCGCTTGCTCAATCTCGCCGGCACCACCAGCGTCCGCGAGCTGGTGACGCTCTTCACCCTCGCCACCGGGCTCGTGAGCAACGACAGCGGTCCCGCACACTTCGCGAGCCTCACCGAGCTTCCCACGGTCACGCTCTTCGGCCCCGAAACGCCGGCGCTCTACGGACCGCTCGGCCCACACCAGACCAACCTCTACGCCCATTTCGCGTGCAGCCCGTGCGTGACCGCGAGCAACCAACGTGCGAGCGCGTGCCAGCGCGCCCGCTGCCTGGAGGCGATCTCCGTCGACCAGGTGCTCGCGGCTCTGGAGGGCGCGATCGCGAAGCGCAGCGCCGCGCAATCGCCCTCCCCGAGACTACGCGTCGTCTCCTGACGACCGGCCGAGCGAGCGTTCCCGATGCCCGTGTCGCTGGTGCTCCCCACCTACGACGAGCGCGACAACGTCGTGCCGCTCCTCGATCGCTGCGAGCGCGCGCTGGCGGCGATCGGCTACGAAGCGATCGTCGTCGACGATGCCTCACCCGACGGCACCGCGGCGGTGGCGCGCGCGTACGGCGAGCACAACCCGTCCGTGCGCGTGATCGTGCGCGATCCACCGCGCGGGCTCGCCGCGTCGATCGCGCGCGGCGTAGCGGAAGCGCGCCACCCGGTGATCGCTTGGATGGACACCGACGGCTCGATGCCCCCCGAGATGCTGCCGCGCTTCGTCGAGCCGATCGAGCGCGGCGAAGCGGACCTGGTGATCGGTTCGCGCTTCCTGCCCGGCGGCGGCATCAAAGGCCAGAACCCTGCGCATCCCACCCTCGGCTGGCTCGGCATCGCGCGACGGCTGCGCGGCACCGAGGATTCGCTGGTCGCGGTGGCGCTTTCGAGCTTCGGCAACTGGTTGCTGCGGCGGCTGCTCACGGACCAGGTCACCGACTGGACCAGCGGCTTCATCGCGGTGCGCGCGGAAGTGATCCATGCGGTGCCGCTCGATGGTGACTACGGCGAATACTTCCTGAGCTTCGTGTATCGCGCGATCGCTGCGGGATTTCGGGTGCGCGAGGTCCCGTACGTGATCGAGCCACGCCTTCACGGCGTCTCGAAGACCGGCGAGAACTTGCGCGAATACGCCGCGCGCGCCGTGCAGTACATCGCCGCGGCCGTGCGAGCGAGGATGGGTGCGGCAACACGGAACGATGGTGCGCTGCATCTCACGGGTCGGGCTCGTAGCGAAGCACGATCGGCTGAGTGAGCTGAACCTTTCGATCTCCGAGCGCCATCGCCGCCCGCCCCGAAAGAATTTGAACCATCACGGCATCGACCGACCTCAGATCCAAGCGACCGTTGCCCCGGCTCTGCACGCGATCGAGCTCGAACGCCCGATGCGGCACGGCCAGCGCACGCCATCCCTCTTCCCAGAGCACAGTGTCGTCGACGTGTGCCCACTCGTCGCCGTCTGCATCACGGATCACGAGCCGCAGCTCCCCCCCCCTGCGCATCCGACTCGAGCTCGAGCGCGATTCCCCAAGTACCCGCGAAGCTCGGGCGCGGCACCGGCGAGAAGAACAGGAACCAGTAGCCGCTCGTCGATGCGAGCGAGAACGGCACATCCCACGCCGGCAGCGCCCACGGCGCGCGTGCGGGCGCGATCGTCGCGCGCGTGTCGGGACCGACGGCGAGCGCTCGCTGCCCGTCCGCCGCCGAGATCGGTTCGCCGATCGGTAACCACCCAGCGGGGCGACGATCCGCGGATATCCGATATCGCCAAGGGTCGGGCGACACGAAGCGAGCGAAACGCACGCTCTCCGGGGGCGGATGGAGCAGCCGACCTGGCCCACGCATCGTCAGCACATGAGCGTCGACGCTGGCGGTCGCGTAACGCAGCACCAGCTTGAAACGGATCACGTTCGGGCCGACGGACCACTTCCCGTCGAGCGGATAGGTGTGGATCGTCGCCTCGCGCTCTTCGCGCGAGCGCCCGGGCGGGCACTCCCCGCTCCCCAGCGTTTCGCCGTTGAGCACCACCCACTCGACGCACTCGCGCGTGTGGAGCACAAACAGCGCGTGCTCGCGTGGCTCCGCGAGCACGAACGGCAGCTCGATGTATTGCGCCTCCACCGACTCGTCGAGCGCCGTCGGGCCACCCCACGAAAGCGGAAACTTCGAGATCACCCAGTCGTTGGAATGTCCGCCGACCTGCTGCCAATCCGCGGGTACCTGGGTCGTGCGATACGCGTAGGTGAACCGCACGGCTTCGTCGAAGCGCACCACAGCGAAGCGCTCGCGTTCGTGTTCTTCGGTGGTGACGAGCCGGGGAACGATTTGCGCCTGCTCGCCGCGGTAGATCACCAGGTAGCGAGGCCCACGCGGACGGTCGAGGCGGCGCTTCACCCCCACCTCG
>CAYUSL010000399.1:0-5993 GCA_964447125.1 uncultured bacterium
AGAAGAACTGCGTGACCTTCTCACCGAAGCGCTGCTGGATGAGCTGATCGACGTTCTCGAAGTGCTCGGGCGCCGTCTGACCGCGCTTCAAGGTCTTGCGCAACGCCATGTCGAGCACGAGCTGCGCAGAATCTCCCACCGGTAGGTTCTTGATCAGATTGGTGGGATTGATCGGCGTGGTGATCTGGCGGCGCTTGTAGCCCACGCCGTAGATTCCCTTCACGTCGAGGAGGTTCTCGCCGCCGATCCAGTCGCGGTAGAGCGGGGCCTGGCCCGCGTAGTAGGCGTGTGGCCCGATGTCGAGCGAAAACCCGCCCCGCTCGAAGGAACGCGAAAGCCCGCCGGGCTCGTCGAGCCGCTCCAGGATCGTGACCGATACGCCCTTCTCCGCCAGCAGGTTAGCGACCCGAAGCCCACCGATCCCACCGCCCAGGATGAGCGCGTTGCCCAACGCTCTCACGATGCCGCCCCCGTACCCGCCTTCACTTGGCCGCTCTTGCGCGCGATCACCAGAAGCTCGAACTCGCGCCCCAGCCAGCGCTCGACCCTGCCGAAGGCACCCACCATCGCTTTCTCGAGCGCCGAGCCACGGGCCTTGAGCGGCGGGATCACCTTCTTCTCGAAGTCGACGATCTCGAAACCGGCGTTCGTGAGCATGCGAGTCAGCGTGTCCGGCGAGTAGTAGAAGAGATGATAGACGTGGTGGAGCTTGCGCGCTGGGTACTGGACGGAGCCACCGGAGAGCCTGTACGCCCAGCGCGCGATCTCACGCAGCAGGCCGCGCTCGTTCGGAGTGTCGAGCAGGATGATGCCGTCGTCCTTGAGAAGACGATGCACCTCGGCGAGCTGGCGCGCGGGATCCGGGAAGTGCTCGAACACGTCCCAGAGCGTGATGACGTCGAAGCTCTGGTCGGCGAAACCGATCTCGTGAAGCTTTCCGGTACGGGCATCGAGACCGAGCTTCTCGCGGGCATAGCGCGACGCGAACTCCGAGACGTCGACACCCGTGACGTCCCAGCCACGGCCCTTGGCCACGCCCAAGAACACGCCCACGCCGCAGCCGACGTCCAGTAGACGCCCGCCCTTGCGGAAGCGCTCGATGCGATCCACGCCCCGACGGAAGTCGCGAATGACCTCGGTCTCGTCGCCGCTGCCTGGAGCAGCAACCGCGTTGTCGAAGAAATACGTGCCGCGCTCCTCGAAATACTCGGCGCCGTAGAGGCGGCGAAGCTCGTCCTCGGAGAGCTGCAGGACGATCCAGACCAGCCCACAGCGCGGGCACTCGACCGTGTCGAACCCTTCGAGGCGATAACGTAGGCGCGGCTGATCGGCGCCACAGAGGGCGCAGACCGTGGGATGCGGCGTGGCACTCTCGCCGCTCATGCCGTCACCCGCGCGATGCCGGGAAAGCCGTCGGAGTACCCGAAATAGAGACGTCGCAGGTAGCGCAGGATGCTGCGCACGTGAACCTGAAGCGTCTTCGAGAACACGGTGCGTCCTTCCCGCTCGAGGTGATGGCAGATGACGGCGTCGGGGATGTAGAGGACCTGGTAACCGAGCCGTTTCGCGCGCAGACAGAATTCCACGTCCTCGTAGAGATAGAAGAAGCCCTCGTCGAAGAGCCCCAGCTTGGGCAGCGTGTCGCGGCGGATCACCAGCGCCGCACCGTACATCCAGTCGATCTCGCGCAACGTCGCGTGATCCCAACGCTCGAGGGTGTAGTCGAGCACCCAGCGCGTGGTGCCGAACCAGCGCCGGAGCGCCGTTCCTTCCAACAGGATGTTGAGAGGCCTCGGGAAGGGTCGGCAGGAGAGCTGGAGGCTGCCGTCCTTGTAGACCAGCTTGGGCCCGCTCACTGCCGCGTTCGGGTGCGCATCCATGGTGCGCACCAGGATCGCAACCGCGTCGTTGGGAAGCATCGTGGTGTCGTTGTCGAGGCTCAAGACGTAGCGCCCGCGGGATTCGCGCAACAGCCGGTTACGCGCGGGTCCCACACCCACGTTGCGTTCGTTCTCGAACAGACGGACCTCGGGGTATTCCGTCTTGATCATCTCCTTGGTGCCGTCGCGCGAGTCGTTGTCGACGACCACGATCTCGTAGACGACGCCGTGGACGTGCTCCCGAATCGAGTCGAGGAGCTGGCGCATCAGCGCCTTGGCGTTCCAGGTGATGATCCCGAGCGTGACGTCAGGCTCGGCGGTGCTGGCGTTCGGCGCAGAGCTCATGGGCCTCACGGTGGGTATCGGCGTACACGCTGGCGCGCCCCGGCGCAGAACCGTGAGCCTGGGCCCAGCTCGCGCACCCGTCTGGCCCACGAACGGGAAAAGTCCCCGCGGCCGGTTCGCAGTGCGAGCGCGCGCGACGCATCAAGGTGATCCATCAACCATAGCACGAGCCAGAGCGACGCCACTCGCCCCCACGGCCCGGCACTGCATCCTGGCGTCGAGCCGAGCCTGCGCGAGCCTCGCCGAAGCCTCAGGCTGGCAGGGCAGCGGGCACGCCGGCAGCAGGCGACGACCACGAGACCGGCTCGGCCAGGCCACGGAACGGATACTCCCCCAGCATCCGGCGATTCACCTCGCCCAGGGTCACGCCGAAGCCCATGAGCCAGTAACCGAGCTCGTCGCCGAGCAGCGGATAGCCGAGCTGCGTCATGAGGTGCGCGATCAGCCCCCCGAAGAGCCCCGCGGCTGCGAAGTGAACGTAGGGGTTCGCTGGATGGCGCACCGTTCGGAACAGCGTATAGGCGACCGAGCCGAAGAAACCGAGGAAGCAGATGAGCCCCAGAGTTCCCTGCTCCGACCATACCGCCAGGTAGCCGTTGTGCATGATGACCGGGGTGCGGTTCGCTTCGGGCACGCGCTCGCAGTACTTGTAGTAGAGACCGACGTAGTTCCCGACGCCGACGCCGAGCAACGGGTGATCCTCGATCATCTGGATGGCGATCTTGGACATCGCGAACCGCCACGCCGTCGACGTCTCCGCTTTGTGTTCCTTGCCCAGAATGCGCTCGAGCGGTGCACCCATCATGATGCCGAGGCAGAGTGCCGCGACGATCGCCGCCGCGGCGATCTGCGGCTTGTGGGGAATGCGGGCGAGCGCGAAGAAGGCCAGCACCCCGAACAACAGCGACCCCATTCCCGTCCGCGTTCCGGTCCCGAGGCAGTTCACGACCGTGAGCATCGCGAATCCCCAGCCGGCAAGCTTCAACCAGCGCCGCCGAAACAGGAACGGCACGGCGAGGCTCATCGGACCGTAGACCGCCCAATGAACCCCGTGAATGCCGCAATCGCCCGAGAAACTGGCGATTCGGTAGCGGCCGGACTCGGATTTGTAGAGCCCCCGCTGCTGCGTCAACGCCTCCGGCCCGAGGGGGGTCTGCACGCGGCCCTTCATGATGAGGTGACCAGAGAGCGCTTCGTAGACCCCACCCAGCGCGCTCGGAATCGTCCCGATCAACAGCGCCGCCAGGGCCCATTGGAATGCCCGCTTTCGCGCCTGAATGACGCCGACGATCAGCACGTAGAGCAAGAACAGACTCACGGCCTGCACGAAAAACTGGCTGAAATACGTGCGGATCTTCGTCTGCACCAGCGACGAGAACGCCACCAGCAAGGAGCCCAGGAGAAACAGGCTGGTCTTGTGGCCGAACAGCGCGCGCAGCAGATACTGATCTTGGGTGATGAGCGTCCGAACCGCCCACGTGCCCAGGGCGAGCAGAATGAAGATCTTGGCGTAAGTCAGGCCGCCGGCGAAGCCCGCGCCCGCATGCGCACGCTTCAGGAGCCCCATGCCCTCGAGCGGTAGCGTGAGGAATACCGCGAAGAGCAGATAGTCCTCGAGTCGGAACGGGCGGTCCAGATGAGGGCGCCAAGTGGTCGGCATTCGGATCCTCGAAGCGGTTGCGTGGTCGCGTCGGCCCGTATCGCAGGATCTTTTACTTCAATCGCGGCGGCGACGAAACGGCAGCCGGGGTTCGCGGGTCCTCAACCAGCCGGAACGACGAAGACCGGTCGCGGCGTGAGCGTCACGTCGGCGCGGCCGTCCGGTGCGGGAATTCCCGTCCGCTCGGGTGCGATCTGACCGCGGGCGGTGATGACGGGCTCGAGGGTCACCTGCGCCGCGCCCACCGCGAGTCGAATGGACTTCCGCGGAATCTCTTCACCGGGCAGCACCACGCGCTGGGGGTCGAGCCACGCGACCCAGCGAGGCGCGCCCGGCGTGCGGATCTGGTAGATGCGCACCTCGGGGTCCGGGTGAGGCACGCGCTGCACTCCCCGATAATCACGGAGATGACCCATCATCTGCTTGGTCGCGTAGAACGCAGGGCGCCGCGAGTCGATGCACTTGCCCGAGAGCTCGACGAAGCCAGACCAGGCAGGAATGCCGGCGCCACCCCGCATCAGCCTGCCGGTGAGGAACGGCAGATCGGTCGTATACGCGAGGTCGATCAGGCGAACCCCCTGCTCCGCGGCGACGATCGCCCGCTGCACCGAATCCTCGGCGACGAAACCCTGCGTCCAGCCGAGCGTCTTGTCGTCGCCGGACACCAGCTTCGAGAAGAACTGGGCCAAGCGACAGCGGTCGGTTTCCACCGCCGGCGGGATCACCTTGCCAAGCTTGTCCTTGGGGCCGTCGCAGCTCGTCGCGGGCCCCCAGGCGATGAAGGGGGTGGGGAACGTGTCGCTGATGATGACGGGCTTGTGATAGCCACGGCGCTTGGTCTCGAAATCGAGCCAGCGCATCGTGTCCTCGATCTCGCTCGGTGCTGCAAAGGCGTGGAAGTTCAGGATGTCGAAGACCTCGGGATGATCGAGGATCGCCCACAGGTCGTCGACGCCGTGGGTCGGATCGACCTCGATCTGCTTGAACGCCGCGCGGTAGCCCTCGACGGTGGGCGGCGGTCGCATCCGGAAGGCGGTGGTGGGCATGAAGGCGGCGTGCGCGACCAGCACGTCGGGGGAGGCCCGGTGCGCCGCACGATAGGCGTGGCCGAGGGTCTCGAGGTACTGCGTCACCGGTCCGCCCTCGAAGCTCGAATACTCCGAGCCGATCTCCAGGTAGCGCACTGGCCAGCGCAGACCGGGCATGTCGTCGCGGCCGTCGCCGTCGTATCGCTCGACCACCGACTGGATCCAGCGCTCGTACGCTTCGTAGTGCTCGGGCTTCGGATTGGGGTTGTCGAGCGCCGCAGTCAGTAGGCCGCTTCCCCGCGACGCCCACTTCGCGTTCGCGCGCAGGCAGATGACGAGCTCGCCGAATCCGGCGCGCTGGTACTCGCGGACGTAGTCGTCGAGACGCTGGAACTCGATCGCTGACTTCGGCCCGGACTGCATGTCGCCCCACAGCACGTTGCTGGGGAAGTGCTTGATGGCGGTGAGCCCCATCTCGGCGTAGGTCGCCGCTTGGACCGGGATCGCGTCGCGATTGTCGAGATAGACCCACTCGAGCCCGATGGCGGTGTGCTCGCCGGCGGAGCGCTGCGGGAGCGGCTGCGCGAGGGGTACGTAGCCCGGGCACCTGGCACCGGCACAGGCGAACTGCGGCGCCGCGATGGCGAGCACAGCGACCAGCAGACGAAGCATGCGAACTGGGGATCGCGTCATGACACGGCCTCCCGATGGTGGATCGGAGAGCGTCAGGCGCACCGCACGGGATCGCTCGCTACGGAACGAAGTCGACGATGCGGTCGAATCGTCGGGCGGGCCCTCCGCACGGTTGGCCCGTCGCAGGGTCAGGCGTTCAAGCTTCGCCGGGTTGCGGACGAAAATCGCGGATGCACTGGATCTTGGTGCAAGGCGTCGGGTAGTTCTTGGTGATCAGCGCATCACGGAATGCCCGCATTCGCGGCCCATTCCACGCCTTTCGGAAGCCCTCCGCCTTGACGTCCTCGAGCGGGATCTCCTCGAGCTTGCAGCACGGCGTCAGCATCCCGTCCACGTTGATGAACGCCATCACGAACGGGATCACGCACTCGCTCACCACTTCCTTGT
>CAYUSL010000400.1:0-5986 GCA_964447125.1 uncultured bacterium
CGCGCGCGCTCCGCGTCGCGATCGGCGAGCACCAACAGCGCGCCGTGTCGCGCCAGCTCGCTCGCGACTGCGGCGCCGATCCCGCTCGCGCCGCCGGTGATGATCGCCACTCGGTCTCGATACGCGTTCATCGCTCGTCCCTCCACCAGCCCGCGTCGTTTCGCCACACGAGCCAAACCGCTCGTTTCTCGCGGGTTTCGCTCGGAGTTGACGGTTCGTCAAATTCCGTGGGTTGATAGCGCCCCGTTTCGGCGCGCCGCCGTCGCGCGTCGCCGGCCCCATCCGAGACGCATGGAATCCTGGCATCCGTTCCGCATCCTGCCGGCGCTCGATCCGAGCAACGAGCATTTCTGGACCGGTGGGAAGCGCGGCGAGCTCACGGTGCTGCGCTGCGCGCGCTGCACCACGTGGATCCATCCGCCCGCGCCGATCTGCCCCTGCTGCCTGAGCCGCGAGCTGGCGCCGCAGCCGACCAGCGGGCGCGGGACGCTCGCGAGCTACACGGTGAATCATCAGCCGTGGATTCCGGGTTTCGATCCGCCGTACGCGATCGCACTGGTGGAGCTCGACGATCAACCCGGCCTGCGCATCACCAGCAACCTGATCGGCTGCGCGCTCGACGCGATCGAGATCGGCATGGCGGTGGAAGTCTGCTTCGACGAATACGACGGCGTGTGGATCCCGCTGTTCCGGCCGCGCGCGGAAACCGCGCCGCAGAGCGATCCCCAGTGAACGAGCTCTTCGAGCGCCGCGCAGCCATCACCGGCATCGGCCAATCGGCGGTCGGGCGGCGCCTGGGGCGCTCGGGTCTCGACCTCACGATCGACGCGTGCCTGGCAGCAATCGACGACGCCGGCCTCACGCGCCGCGACATCGACGGCCTCTCTACCTACCCCGGCGCGGGGATCGGCACGGGCGGCTTCGCCGGAGCGGGCATCCCCGAGGTCCAGGATGCGTTGCGCCTGAATCTGAACTGGCACGCCGGTGGGCACGAATCACCGGGCCAGCTCGGCTCGGTGGTGAACGCGTGCATGGCGGTCGCCTGTGGCCTCGCCACCCACGTGCTGTGTTTCCGCACCGTGTGCGAGGCGAGCGCCCAGGGTGGCGGCGGGCGCCAGGGAATCGGCGGCGGCGGACGCGGCGGCTTCAAGGCGCGCGACGTGCTGCAATGGACGCTGCCCTTCGGCGCGGCATCGGCGGCGAATTGGCTGGCGCTCACGGCGCAAGCGCACTTCCACGCGTACGGCACGCGTCGCGAGCATCTCGCGGCGATCGCGCTCAACGGACGGCGCAATGCCGCGCTCAATCCGCGCGCCGTGTACCGCGAGGCGCTCACCCTCGACGATTACCTGGCCGCGCGCATGATCTCGACGCCGCTCTGCCTCTACGATTGCGACGTGCCCGTGGACGGCTCGACGGCGGTGATCGTGTCGAACGCGTCGGCATGCGCGAGCGTGGCCAAACGGCCGATCCGCGTGGAAGCCGTCGGCACTGCGATTCACGGTCGGCCCTCGTGGGATCAATGGCACGACGTCACCTCCATGGCCGCTGTGGACGCAGCGGCGATGATGTGGGATCGCACCGACCTCACTCCTTCGGACATCGACGTATCCCAGCTCTACGACGGATTCAGCTTCCTCACGTTGGTCTGGCTCGAGGCGCTCGGGTTCTGCGGGCGCGGCGAGTCCGGCGAGTTCGTGAACGACGGGGCCCGCATCGCACGTGAAGGCGAGCTGCCGCTCAACACCGGCGGCGGCCAGCTCTCCGCCGGCCGGCTTCACGGCTACGGTCACCTCCACGAAGCCGTGGTGCAGCTTCGCGGCGAAGGTGGCGATCGCCAGCTCCCGCGCCAGCCCGAGGTCGCCGTGGTGTCGGCAGGCGGCGGGCCGCTCGCCGGCTGCATGCTGCTCACGAGGAGCTGAGCCGTGCGCCGTGCCATCGGGCGATTCGATCACTCGCGAGCACTGACGGGCAGCCGCATTCTGCGCGGGGCCGTTCCGGCCGACGGCGACCCACAAGTGGCGAGGCTGAACTCCGTTGAAACGCGGCCCTGCGCTCCAGTGGAGGGACCCGCTCCGTCGGGTCCGCGAGCTCGTGGAGAATCGTTCGGCGCTGACGGAGCAGCGCCCTCCAGCCAGTCCTCCCGCGCAATCGGTGAAACGGTCGAAGCTTGCGATCATCTGTTCCCCGACGGGCTTCAGCCGACAACCTGTGGGACAGGTTCGGACGTTCCAGCCCGCCGCTCCACCCGATGCGAATTCAGCCGGTGCCCCGGTCGTGGTGCACGGGAACGGGGTTCGTGGCCGGTGCCCAGCCATTTGGACCACCGATGACGCCAGCAGATCAATCCTCCCTGCCGCTCGCGATCCTCTATGGGGCGCTCTCCGCCGTCGCGCTCTGCCTCGGCAAGGGATTCCAGAAATACGGCGTCGAGGCGCTCGGCAGGCCCAAGCAATGGCTCAGCCGCGAATACGGGCCGCGCTTCCTGGTGTGGTGCATCGGCACCGCGGGGATGGTCGCCTCGACGTTCCTGCTCTTCACCGCGTGCGCGTACGGCCCCGTCACCATCGCCGCTGCGCTCTCGGGAACTGGGCTCGTTGCGCTGGCGATCTTCGCCACTATCGTGCTGCGCGAACGCCCCAGCTCGACCGAGCTCTGGGGCATCGCGGCGATCGTCGCGGGCACCGCGCTCACCGGCTATTTCCAGCCCGAATCGGTGGCGAACGCCACCGGCATCGTCAGCGAGCCGATCCTGACCGGGCGGCTCACGGTGTTCTCGTCGGTCACCATCGGCGCCTCGATCCTCGCCACCGCCTACGGCCTTCTCGCCCAAGGGCCGCAAACGGGAGTGGTGCTGGGATTGGTGTCGGGATTCTGCGGCGGGATCTCGGTGCTCTTCCAGAAGGGCGCGATGCTCCACTGCGCGTGCGCCGATCTCTTCGCCGACGTGCCCGCGGTGCTGCGCAACCCGTTCTTCTACCCTTTCGTGCTGTTCGGCATCCTCGACTTCGTGACCACGCAGTACGCGCTCAAGCGCGCCCGTGCGGTGACGGTCGTCCCCTGCTATCAGTCCTTCTACATGCTGGTTCCCATCGTGGGCGGCATGATCGGATTCGCCGAAGAGCTCACGGTCTTGCAGGTGCTCGGCCTCGCGTGGCTGCTCGGCGGTGTGGTGCTGGTATCGCGCTACCTGGCGCGCGAAGCGGCGGTGTGACCCGTTCGCAGCGCCCGAGGGGTCGAATGGCGTTTCACGGCAAGCTCGCGCTCATCACCGGTGCTGGCAGTGGCATGGGTCAGCTCGCCGCGCGCAACCTGGCGAAGGCAGGCGCCACGATCGCAGCGTTGGACGTGAACGAGGCTGGCCTTGCGGAAACCTGCGCCGGCGCGGGCACGATCCACGCCTTCCCGTGCGACGTGACGAGCTACGCCGCCGTGGACGAGGTGATCACGCGCGTCGAGCGCGACCTCGGGCCGATCGATCGGCTCATGAACGCGGCCGGAGTCATGCCGGTGGGGCAGCTTCTGGACCAGACGGCAGACCAAGTGAATCGCGTGATGGCGATCAATTACTGCGGCACGGTCAACGTCACGCAACGCGCGTTGCCCGGCATGTTGGTGCGTGGACGTGGCGATCTGGTGCAGTTCGGCTCGCTCGCCGGCTGGATGCCGACGCTGCGCTTCGGTGCCTACGACGCGTCCAAGTTCGCGGTGGTGGCGTACAGCGAGGTCCTCTACCACGAGAACCGCAAGCGCGGAGTGCGCATCACCTGCGTTTGTCCGCCGGCGGTTGCGACGCCGATGTTCGACAAGATGAAGGACGGCGCCAAGACCACGCGCTACTCGCCCGTGATCCATCCGCAGGTGGTGCTCGACGCCATCGAGCGCTCGCTCGACAAGGGCGAGCTCTGGTGCTTTCCACGCTTCGCCGCGATCACGCTTTGGACGCGGCGGCTGATCCCCAACGCCGCGTGGTGGTTCAATCATCGCGTGGAAGGGACGCCTTGATCCGAGGCCCGTGCCACGGACTGCTGGCCGCGGCACTGATCGCAATCCTCCCCCTCAGCTGCAGCAGCAACGGTCACGACTCGCGCGGCGCAGCACTCGAGCGATCCCTCGCCGCCGTGCGGGCGGAAGCGCTGCGCGCCCACGTGGAGATCCTCGCCAGCGACGCGATGGAGGGCCGGCGCCCGGGTTCGGCCGGGCACGACCGCGCCCGCGACTACATCGCTCGAGCGCTGGAGGAGCGCGGGATCCAGCGCGCCGGCGACGGGGGCACCTCGTATTTCCACGTCTACCCCACCGCGCCACAGCCCGAGTACCTCTTCCCCTACCCCAACGGCGCCAATGTCGTGGGCATCCATCCTGGGACGACGGCGCCCGACGAGCTGGTGGTGGTGAGCGCCCATTACGACCACCTCGGCAGCGACCGCCGCGGCCACGTCATGAATGGTGCTTACGACGATGCCGCGGGCGTCGCGGCGCTGATCGAGCTCGCGAGCGCGTTCCGCAGCAGCGGCTACGGCGCCCGGCGTTCGGTGGTGTTCCTGTTCAGCGACGAGGAAGAGACACCCGGCGACGGCGCGCTCAGGTGGATTCGGGCGCCCACCGTCGGTGACACGCGCGACATCGTGTTCGGCATCTCGGTGGATCCGATCGGGCGGCCGAACTTCCCCGGCTACGCGTGGACCGCACTCTTCGGCCTCGAGCACAGCCCCACCCTCGACACGCTGCTCAGGCCGCGGCTCGCGGGCTTCGGCAAAAACGACGTGATTGCCGGCGACCGCTCGGTGATCCCGTACTTCGAGAACGACCAGGACCGCTTCTTCGATGCAGGGATTCCCGCGGTCTGGTTCATGACTCCAGGATTCAGCTTCTATCACCAGCACACCGATGATCCCGAAACCGTGGACTACGCGGTGCTACTCGACGCGACCGCCGTGCTGGCCCGGGTGATCGACGTGGTGGCGAACGACGATCAGCGCTACCCGTTCGAGGCCGAGACACCGGTCACGCCTGCGACGCTGCTGCCGTATCGCACGGTCTTCCAGCGATTCGCTGCTGCCGACGGGGTGCTCTCGCCCCTCGAGATCGGAATCGCGAAGAACGTCGTCACCCAGCTCGATCACATCGAGGAGCGCGGAGTCGTCGATCCCTCGGCGGCGAAGCCGCTTTCACTGGAAGCCACCGGGCTCATCTTCCTCACCTCGGTGCTTCATCCCGGCGAGGTCCCGGTGCCGTTCCCGAGCGGCGCCACCGCCGCAAGCCCGCGTTGAACGAGGTGGAGGGATGGAGCAATGTGGAGCCTCGGCGAGCCGGTGCGCATGGCCCGCTGCGGGACGATGACGGGAGGGCTCGCGCATGACGGCCACGATCGATCGTCGGCAACGTGGGAGCGGTCGCGGCCGCCCGCGGGCACCGCTGCGGCACGCAGCACTCACAGCCGCCATGGCGCTCTTCGTGCTCGCGACCGGTTGCGGTGACAACGATCAGCCGCACATCGACCTCACCCTCGCACCCGGCGAGCATGCTCCGCTGGTGCTCGCCGTCGACACCTCGAACGGCCACGACGGCATCCGCGACGTGGACGTGTGCCTGCTGGCGTTTCCCGACCTCGGCAACTTCGATACACAGAACGCGCTCGAGCAACTCGACGTCGGCATCGACGGTATCGGCAAATCGGGCGATCACGAGTGTTCGGCGAACATCGAGGTGCGCGCCCACGACGACGCCGTCGCCGGGCGCTACCGAATCCGCATCCTCTTCACCTACTGGCTGGCGACCGGCTTTCCCAACCAGAACGGCAACAACATCGTGGTGGACGTGTCCGATGACTCCACCGGTGCCGCCGTCGCGCGGTGAGCGCTGCACGCGAACGAATTCAGCAGGCTGCTGCCAGCGGCACGCGCCAGCGGCGCGCCGACGAGCGTGAGCCGAGTCGACTTGGGGGTGGGGCCCCGCAAAAACCGCGCTTTTTGCGGGGCGGGGG
>CAYUSL010000401.1:0-3370 GCA_964447125.1 uncultured bacterium
TGAGCGGGCCTGGCCGGCTCACGTGCGTCGGGTTCCCAGCGGTTTCTCGGCGGGCTCTCGCCCGCCGCGACGACTGCCGAGCGAACCACCCGCCGAGCAGATCGTGAGCTGCGCCGCGCATCGCGGCGAGCACGATCCAGGTCTGCCAAACTCGGGGCCGCCGCCGACGATCGCGGAACCGAATTCGCGCCGCCCACATGTCGAGCTCTTCCCAGCCTCAACCCGACGACACCGCCGTGCGGACCGCGCTGTGGCGCGCGCTGCACGTGCTGGCGGATGCGCCGCCGCACGTGTTCGTGGACGAGGTGGGGCTCGCGATCGCCGCACCCGATCCCCACTGGCGCGATCGCCCGGACATGAGTCCGTTCACGCGGCCATTTCGCGCCTCGATCGTGGCGCGCGCTCGCTTCCTCGAAGATCACGTCGCCACCGCGGTGGCGCGAGGCGTGGATCAATACGTGATCCTGGGCGCAGGCCTCGACACCTTCGCGCAACGGCGCGTCGACCTCACGTCACGACTCGACGTGTTCGAGATCGATCGGCCGGAACCGCAGGCGTGGAAACGCCTGCGCCTCGAGAGCCTGCGTCTCGGCGTACCGCCATGCCTGCACCTCGTGCCCGTGGACTTCGAGGCGGGCGACGACGGGTGGGATGGGCTGATCGCCGCAGGCTTCGATCCAAAGCGCCCTGCGGTGGTGGCATCGACTGGGGTCAGCATGTACCTCACCCGCGAGGCGATCGCGGCCACGCTGCGCAGGATCGCGACGCTCGCGCGTGGCTCCAGCCTCGTGATGTCGTTTCTGCTGCCGATCGAGCTCGCCGAGCCCGCGGTGCGCCCCGGCATCGAGCGTGCCGCGCAGGGTGCGCGCGCGAGCGGCAGCCCCTGGATCAGCTTCTTCACGCCCGACGAGATGCTGGCGCTCGCACGCGAATGCGGATTCGAAGCCGTCGAGCACGTCTCCGCTGTTGCCCTCGCAGAGCGCTACTTCGCCGACCGCACCGACGGTCTGCGCCCGCCGGCGAATTCGGAAGAGCTACTCGTCGCGAGCACGTGATGCCCCGCTACGTCGCCTTTCTCCGCGGTGTGACGCCCAGCAACGCGAAGATGCCCGACCTGGTTCGCTGCTTCACTGAGGCGGGCTTCACCGAGGTGCGGACGGTGCTCGGCTCGGGGAACGTGATCTTCACGGCGCGCGCCGCCGCTCGCGCGTCACTGGAGGCGCGCGCCGAGCGCGCGATCGACGAGGGGCTCGGCAGGCGCTTCTCCGTAATCGCCCGCTCGCAGGAGGAGCTCGCGGCACTGCTCGCGTCCGAGCCCTTCGCGGACCTCGCCGTACCGAGCGGTGCCAAGCGCGTGATCACTTTCCTGCGGCAGGCGCCCGAGCGCGCGCCAGCGCTGCCGATCCACCAGGACGGCGCGAGCATCCTCGCCCTCGTCGGCAGTGAGGTGCTCACCGCTTACGTCCGGAGCCCCAAGGGGCCGGTCTTCATGACCCTGCTCGAGCGCACGTTCGGCCAGGACATCACCACCCGCACCCTCGACACCGTCGAAAAGTGCACGCGCGCCTGAGCGCCGCTGCGCCGTCACCCCGAGGAGCCCCGATGCACGAGCCCGCCCGCAGCCCCGAAGACCTCACGCGGCTCTTCCTCGAACGCGCCAACGCCGGCGACGTCGACGGGCTCGTCGCCCTCTACGCACCCGGCGCCGTCCTCGACCGCGGCGACGGCACCCTCGCCCACGGCACCGAGCCCATCCGCCAGTTCTTCGAAGAGATCCTCGCCGACCGGCCCCACTTCGCGCCCGGCGTCACAGCGCCGGTCCTCGTGAGCGGCGACCTCGCCCTCACCTCGACCCGCCTCGACGACGGCAGCACCACCGCCGAAGTCGCCCGCCGCCAACCCGACGGCACCTGGCGCTGGGCCATCGACCAACCCACGGTCGCACGGGGAGCGTGACGGCTCGGCGCTCCGAATGCACCGGCTTCCCTCAGGCGTTGCATTGCCCCATCTCTCATCCAATCGGTGGCGTGATCGCGACCGCACGAGGAGTGGCGCCCCCGAATGGCGATACGCACTCGAGCTGGGCTTCGGGTCGCACAAGCGTCGGGCCGAAGGCCGCCACACTGCGGGCGCCCGTCAGGCGCATCGAGTCCCGTGGGCTACGCTCTGGTCGAGATTGTTTCGTCACGATCGAGGACGCGCGAACGTGGGCATGCTGCGGCCGAAATACGTGTCACGGATTCAGGACGGCACGATCGTGACGTCTCAGGGCCGGTGGCCGCGGACGTTCGCGAACGATGCGGATCTCGTCCGCGAGGTGGAGGCGCTGATCGACGGGGCGTTCGCGTTCGTGGACGAGCCCGCCGGGTGGCCGCCCGCAGCCATCCTGCGGGATCTCCAGGAGAAGCGCGTGCTGCGGCGTCCGTTCACGGCGATCACCTGGCGTGGTCCGCGCGACTTCGCGACGTTCGAGGTGGCGCCGAGCTGAGCGGCCCACATCCCCCGCGACGATACACCCACCGATACGTCAGCTTCCGCCGATGTCGTGGGAGGTGCAGCGCATGCAGCGCATCGAGTCGCGCGACGAGCTCGTGGACGTACCGGGCGGACGAGTATTCGTGCGCTCGTGGGCTCCGCTCGACGACGCTGGCGAGGCGCCGCTCGTGCTGCTTCACGATTCGCTCGGATGCGTCGAGCTGTGGCGGGACTTTCCGGAGGAGCTCGCGGCACGGCTTGGGCGACGCGTGATCGCATACGACCGCCTGGGGTTCGGGCGATCGACGCCCCGCCACGAGCCGATCGCGCCGAGTTTCATCCGCGACGAGGCCGAGCTTCACTTGCCGGCGCTCCGGCAGGCACTCGGGCTCGGTGAGTATGTGCTCTTCGGCCACAGCGTGGGCGGCGGCATGTCGCTGCTGGTCGCCGCGGCGGGGCGGGAGCCTTGTCTCGCGGTGGTGAGCGAGTCGGCGCAAGCATTTGTCGAGGAGCGCACTCGTGAAGGGATCCGTCGCGCCCGAGACGGATTCGCCGCTCCGTCGCAGCTCGCACGGCTCGCGCGCTGGCACGGCGAGCGCGCCGCGTGGGTGCTCACGAGTTGGACCGAAACCTGGCTCTCGCCTGCCTTCGACGGCTGGAGCCTGCGCGACGATCTGCCGCGCGTGCGCTCTCCGGTGCTGGTGATCCACGGCGATCAGGACGAGTACGGCTCGGTGGCATTCCCCGAGCTCATCGGCTCGCAGGTAGTTGGCCCGGTCGAGGTGGCCGTGCTCCCCGGCTGCGGCCACGTGCCCCATCGCGAGCGCACCGCCGAGGTGCTCGCCACGGTTGCCGCGTTCCTGGCGGCGAAGGGGCCGGGTGCGCAGGCAGGACC
>CAYUSL010000401.1:3470-5975 GCA_964447125.1 uncultured bacterium
TCGAAGCGCGCGGACCGCGGGCTCGCGGTGGTGCTCGACGCCCTGCAGGGCCTCGCCTTCCGCAGCGTCGTGAACCCGGACGGCGCCCGCGACACGATCGATGGCGCCAAGGAACTCCTCGTCGAGGTCTTCAGCCCATGAAGAAGCGCACGCTGAACGAACGCGACATCCCCGGCGCGCTGCTGGCGGGATTGCGTTGGCTCCTCAACCCGGTTTCGGAGGGCGGCGTCAAGCAGGTACCGCGCATCAAGCTCCTGGCGGGCGGTCCGGAGATCCTCGCCGATCTCGAGCGGATGCGGACCCACCCGACGGGCAGTCGGATCCTCGACGAGCGGCCCGATCTCGGCGCCGTCCTCTCGGACTCCACCGCGCTGAGGGCTATGCCCGCGGGAAGCCTCGGCCGGACGTTCCATGAGGCCATGGACATCCCCGGCGGCGTTCCCGGCTTCCTCCTGGCGGCGACGATCTACCTGGACGGGTTCTTCGACTCCTTCGAGATGAGCGAGGATGCCCAGTACTACATCGCACGGTCGCGGTGGTTTCACGACCTGTTCCACGTCGTGACCGGGTACGGCACGGACCTGCCGGGGGAAGGCCTCCTGATTTACTTCGCGCTCGGATACGAGCACCGCGTGCCTTACTGGGTGGCGTCCCTTTCGCCCCTCGGTATCGGCCCAGGACTCTTCATCCGACCCAGTTGCGGGCAACGGGCCTGGCGAGCAGTCCTCCGGGACGCCCATGCGCGGGGGCTCGCGGCCAACCGGGTCAGTCCACCCGAATGCGTGCCCTGGGAGGATTTGCTTCCACGTCCCCTCGACGAGGTCCGCGAGGCGCTCGGCATCGTCCCCTTCCTCGGGGACACGTCGCGCTGGCTCGACCACAGCTGGTTCGGGCGGCAGGCGGCAATCGGCTTCGGTGCCTACCCGAGGTCGGCGAAACGCGCGCAGCTCGCCCTCACCGTCGTGAAGGCCGGCGTCGATTACAGGGATCTCTTCCGGATGAGCCGCACGAAGGCGCGCGAGCTCTTCGACCTCGCTGCCGCCGGCGCCCCCGGCGAAGAGATCCGCGCCGCTGCATCGGCCTGAACCCGCAGGACCTCCGACGATCCGAGACACGTCGACCCTCCGGCGCGGGCCGGATGCTGTGGCCATCCTCCCCCAACTGCGCCCGAGGCGCACGACGGAGCCTGCGCCTCGAGTCGGTCCACGAAGGTCGCGGCACCTGCGCGCGAGCGCGGGTTTTCGGACCAAATCACCGGCCAACGATGGGAGCGATGCTCACTGGCGCTTCGTCGGTTTGCGGCGGGGCACGAGCCCCCGCCCTGCGGATCCGTGCGGCGCCATGGTTCCGATTCCTGGCCGCTGATTTAGGATGTGGCGCGCTGCGCATGTTCCGCACGAGGCGAGGAAGCGATGCTCGAAGGATCGTGTCACTGTGGCGCCGTGCGCTGGACGTTCGCGACGGAACCCGAGGGTGCGACGGCGTGCAATTGCACGGTGTGCCGTCGCTACGGTGTGCTGTGGATCTACGACTTCGAGAACGAGGCGATCCACGTTTCTGGGCCGACCACGAAGTACGTGCGCGGCAAGCACATCGAGTTTCACTTCTGCGCGACCTGCGGTTGTGTGGCGTACTGGCGCGCGCAGCACGCCGGGCAGGACGGGCGCCGGCGCATCGCGGTGAACCTGCGGCTCTCCGAGCCGGAGCCGGTCGCGAAGATCCCCATCGATCGTTTCGACGGGCTCGACAGCTTCGAGGACCTTCCGCGCGATGGACGCTGCGTCGCGGACTACTGGTTCTGAGCGCGCCCGTCGGACCGCTGCGTCGAGCCATGTCCACCGTTCGCGTGATCATCCACGACGGCCACCCGGCCGCCGAGACTGCGGTCGTCGACAACGGGCTCGGTGCCTTCAACGACGAGGCCGCACCGCTTCACGAGGTGAAGCCGATGGCCTGCTTCGCGCACGCCCAAGACGGCACCGTGGTGGGCGGCGCCGTGGGGCGCTGGTGGGGCGGATGCGCAGAGCTCCAGCAGCTCTGGGTCGATGCCGCGCTCCGCAAGCAGGGGCTCGGCGCGCGGCTGGTCGGCGCGTTCGAAGAGCACGCGCGCAGCAAACGCTGCACCTACGTCTACGTCGAGACCTTCAGCTTCCAGGCGCCGGGCTTCTACGAACGGCTCGGGTACGTCACCGAATACGTGCGCCGCGGATATCCCCACGGCATCGCCAAGCACCACCTCGGCAAGCAGCTCGGCGCCGAGCGTCCGTGAAGGTGCCGACGCGGGCGAACGCATCGCGAGCACACCGTTGGCCGACGAGGGCGCAGCGCCGATCCGGTGACGAATCACTCGCGAGCAGCCGGAACGCGAAAGGGCGGCCACTCGGGCCGCCCTTCGGAAACATCCACCACTGGTGCCGAGGAGGGGACTCGAACCCCTACAGGCTTTCACCCACTAGGTCCTGAACCTAGCGCGTCTACCAATTCCGCCACCTCGGCGAACGGCGA
>CAYUSL010000402.1:0-5952 GCA_964447125.1 uncultured bacterium
TGATGGACGCCGACTCGACGCTGGTCGCCGGCGAGGTGATCGACGAGCTGGCGCGCCGCGCCGGCGTGGTCGACCAAGTCGCCACGATCACGCGCCGTGCGATGGAGGGCGAGCTCGATTTCGCGGCGGCGCTCGCCGAGCGCGTGGCGCTCCTCGCGCGGCTCGGCCGCGACGATCTGCAGGCGGTGGTCGACACGATGCGGCTCACGCCCGGCGCCGCAGAGACCATCGCCGTCCTCAAGGCGTTGGGGTTCAAGGTGGGCGTCATCAGCGGCGGCTTCACGTTCTTCACCGATCATCTGCGCACCACGTTGGGTCTCGACTACGCCTTCGGCAACGTGCTCGAAATGGAGAACGACCGCCTCACCGGCCGCGTCGTGCCACCGGTGATCGACGCGCAGGGAAAGGCCGAGCGCGTGCGGCAGATCGCCCGCGAGCTGGGCGTTCCGCTCTCGCAAGTGGTGACCGTAGGCGACGGCGCCAACGACATCCCCATGCTCGAGACCGCCGGCCTCGGCATCGCGTTTCGTGCCAAGGAAGCGGCACGGCGTGCCGCGCGTGGCACCATCCAGCGCAACGACATGAACGCGCTCCTCTACTTGCTCGGCATCTCGCAACGCGACGTGAAGCGTGTGCGGCGACACGAGGCACCGTGAGACTTCACGTCGAGAGCGATCGGCGCTTCGTCCAGGACCCGATCGAGCCGATCTTCTGGGCGGATTTCCTGGCCCGCCGTCCGGGCGACGACGAGTCGATGCAGATCCTGGTGCGCTTCGACGTGGCCGACTTTCGTGCACTCCAGGAACGGCTCGGCTGGGACGACAGCCGCGAGAACAATCTGATTCTCTGCGAATCGATCCTGCGTGCCGCGGTAGCTTGCGGATTCTGGGATCATCGTCTCGACGCACGCGAGCATTGGCCGATCGTGGAGGCCGTGGTGGCAGCGCTGGAGCGAGCCGCGGAACCGCCGGCACGATGAGCGCCCAGGGCGCGACCGAATCGTGAGACGCGGCGAGCCGAGCGCGATGCTGCGGCGCGCCGCGCGCTTCGCGCTGGGGTGGTTCCTCGACTCCCTGCGCTGGGCGCCGGGGATTCTGTTCGTGGGCGTGGGCGGTGCATTCCTGTCGACCGCGTGGCTGGCAGCGCCGGCGCGGTTGCTCTTGCATCGCGATCTCATGCGCTACACGGGCCGCGCCGACGGTCACGTCTCGCAGCCGTTCTGGCGCTTCGAAGTGGCGCTCGATCGTCTGGGTGATGGCTGGAACTGGGCGGCCGTCACCAACGCCGAGCTGTGCGCGGACTTCGAGGTGAAAAGTGACGCACGATTGACGACCCACGTCACGCTCTGCGGCGCGCGCCGCGGACGCACGGCGCCTTGGGGGATCGTCGAGACGCGGGAACTGGCACCCGGCGTACCGATCGCGTGGCCGCGCGACGCGAGCGGGTATCCCGAGGTGACGATCCGGCTCTCGCCAGGCGCTCGCGAGTGGCTCAGCTCACGGGCAGCAGGATTCTGGCCGCTGATCGGACAATCCGAGGAAGCCCGAGCGGCGATGCCGCCAGCAGGCAA
The DNA here is from genome assembly GCA_964447125.1 of uncultured bacterium. Taxonomy (GTDB): domain Bacteria; phylum JADJOY01; class JADJOY01; order JADJOY01; family JADJOY01; genus JADJOY01. The sequence goes on from CAYUSL010000402.1 coordinate 1,571, forward strand.
CGAGCTCGACGCGTTGCTGCTGGAAGTGGATCGTCCCCTCGAGTGGCTGGTGCGCTCGTGGCCGGCCTCGACAGCCGAGGCGCCGATCCCGATGGCCTTCGATCCGGCAGCTCCCGAATACCCTCTGCCGGTGGCGGTGGTCGAGTCCGGGCTCGCGACCCAACCCGAATGGCCCATGGCCGTGAGCCTCGCCGCGTTCGGCGCCCTCGCGTGGATCGTCGGGTGGCGCTACGCGCTGGCGGACGCATCGCGATTGCGCGTTGCCGCGGTGTGCGTGCTGCCACTGGTGTGGCTGCCGTGGTGGGGCGGGCGCTTCGAACGAGTGCTCGTGTGGCTGGAGCCGCGCGCGGGGCAGGTCGGCGCCGAGATCTTCCACGATCTCACCGAGCCGCTTCGGCTCCCGGTGGAGGCGCGCGGGCTCGACGCGATGGCGGGTTACGCGCGCGTCCAGTGGACGCGGGCGAGCTCGTACTACGACCTGCTCATGGGACCCTTCGCCCCTGCCAAACCCGAGCCGGCCCCCGCCGATGCCGACGCGGCACTCGTCGCTGCCGTCGAGCAAGTGACCGCGCACGTCCTCGCCGCCGACGACGACGCGCTGCTCGAGCTCTTCGCTCGTTTGCGCCAAGACGAGCTCTTCGATCGCGGCCAGATCGGCCTGCTCTTCCTGGACGCCGCGCGGCGAGTGGCCGTGGACGAGCACCACCGCGAGGACGTGCGCCGCACGGCCGCGAGCTTCCTGTGGTGGCTTTCGGTCACGCCGATCGAGCCGCGGGCCGGGGAGCCCGCGTATCGAGCGCGTGTGGACCTCTGGAAGGAGCTGCGCGAGTTCCCGCCCGATTCCGCCGTGGTGAACTCCGTGACATCCCTGCTCGATCGCCTCACCGCGCCCAAGCCGTGAGCCGCGTCATCAGGGTGCGGCTGATTCGCTGACGGCAGCACGCAGGTCGATCTTGCGCAGGTCGAAGACCACGAACGCCTGGTCCTGGTAGGCGATCGCAGCCGGCGTGTAGCGGGCCCAGAACGCGTCGCGCCGCGCGCGATGCTGGTGATTCCAGTAGGCGGAAACCTCGGATCGGACCGGCTCGTAGGCGAACGACGCGGGTAATTCGTCCCAGCTCAGGTCGCGGCGGCGCGCTACCAAGAGATCGACGCCAGCCGCGCGCAACGCAGCCAGCTCGCGCAGCGGATCTTCGGGAAAGAGCGCACGGGTCACGAGCTGTGTGCGCGGCCGCACCGTTCGTTCCAGGTAGTCGCGAAAGAGTGGATGGGAGATCTCCGAGGCGATGAAGGCGCGCCGCGGCACCAGCGCGAGCAACGTGTCGGCGTCACCGCGCGGGCTCGCTGCGTAGCGCGTGGCGAGGGGTTGATCCGCGAGATACTGCACCACGCCTTCGTAGCCGGCACGCTCGATGGCATAGCCCGCAGGATGGGCGCCGAACCGGCGAACCGAAGCCAGCACGAACACGACGGCCAGAAGCAGCATGGCCAGGCGGCGCCGGCCCGCGGAAGCCGTCGCGAGCTGCACCAGCCAGCGGTCGAGTAACCAAGCGAGCGCACCGAAGAATGCCAGCGGCACGAACGTGGCGAGAAATCGCCGTGGAAAGTAGAGCTGCGGCAACGCCAGCCACGCGGCCGTTTGCCACGCGGCAGCGAGCACGAGGCACGCGGGCACGAACCAGGGCACATCACTCCACCGCGCCCGAACCCGGCGCCGCAGCGCTTCCAGCGTGAGCACGCACGCCGCCAGCGCGCCGAGCGCAAAGCCGAGCTGCGCACTCGCCGGCGCGAAGGGAGGTACACGTACCAGCGCGGCCTCCGGAACGCCCACGTGCAGTGACAACGTGCGTGCGCTCTCCACCAGGAAGTTCTGCGGGCGCTCGTTGCGGAAGCGACCGCCGGGGCCATGGTCGACCGATTCGAAGATCGCGTCGCGTGAGAGGAATGGACCGAAACGTCCGTGCATCTCGCGCGCGTGCTGGACGTTGAGCCACGCCAGCGCGGCGACGACGACCACGGCAGCGACGGCGGGCCGTACGCGTCGCCCGTTCGGCGGCCATTCCCCGTCCCGCCGCTCGCGCCAAACCTGGCACCCCCACCCAACCGCGAAGAAGCTCGCGCCGAGTAGCAGGCTCTGCGGATGTACGAAGCCGGCTGCGGCAATCCACAGGATCGCGAGCCACCACTTCTCACCGAGGACACAGGCCACGATCGCAATCTGCAGCGGCGGCCCGAAGGCCCGCGACAATCCGCCTGCCATCTCGCGGATCCAGATTTCGTCGCAGAGCCCGAGCGCCACCAGGATCGGCGCGAAGGCCGAGCGCGGAGCGGCGCGCGCCCCCACGCGCCACAGCGCCAGCGCGAACGCTCCAATCAGCACCACGCCCACGGACTTGGTGGCGAGGTACGGATCGACGACCCGCGCGAGCGCCTCGTACGCCCACGCCAGCGCCGGTGGCTGAAAATCCCGGGCGTAGCGCGTGAGTGGATCGGTGCCCGAGAAATCCACGCCCGCGTGGACTTGGGTGAGCCAGAAGAAGTTCTGACGATAGTCGTCGTAGAGGGCGTCCGTGCGAAACACCGGGATCACGACGCGCACGACCACGAGGACGATCGCAGCCAGCGCCACAGCGTACGCAACCGTGAGCGGCTCGCGCACGACTGCCGGCGCGGACGGTGCAGCGCGATCCGGAGAGGCGATTGGCGACGTCATGGCCGCGCACCGTGACGCAGCCGAGTTGCCAGCGCAAGCCTGGGTTGCGGTGCGCTGACAACGGAAACCGATGCTGACAAGCTTCGCGGGCTATCAGCCTGAACCACCGGAGACTCGAGACCCATGGCCACCGATTCCAAGCTCAATCGACGAAGCCGCGTCGTCACCGAAGGCGTGGCCCGCTCACCCAATCGCGCGATGCTCCGCGCCGTCGGTTTCGGTGACGCCGACTTCGCGAAGCCGATCGTCGGCATCTCCAACGCCCACAGCACCATCACGCCGTGCAACGCCGGCATCGGTGGCCTCGCCGCACGCGCCGAGCAAGGCGTGCGCGATGCCGGCGGCATGCCGCAGGTCTTCGGCACCATCACGATCTCGGACGGCATCGCCATGGGCACCGAGGGCATGAAGTGCTCGCTGGTGAGCCGCGAGGTGATCGCCGACTCGATCGAATGCGTGGTGCGCGGCCAGAGCATGGACGGCCTGGTCGCCGTCGGCGGGTGCGACAAGAACATGCCCGGGGCGATGATCGCGATCGCGCGCCTCAACGTGCCGTCGGTCTTCGTCTACGCGGGCACCATCAAACCCGGAAACTGGAAGGGCCAGGACCTCACCGTGGTGAGCGTGTTCGAGGCCGTAGGCGCCAAGAACGCCGGCAAGATGAGCGACGAGGATTTCGACGGGATCGAGCACCACGCGTGCCCCGGGGCAGGTGCGTGCGGTGGCATGTACACCGCCAACACCATGTCGTCCGCCTTCGAGGCGTTGGGCATGAGCTTGCCGATGACGTCGACGATGGCGGCCGAGGACGCCGAAAAGGCCGATTCCACCGAGGAAGCCGGCCGCGTGCTGGTGCGTTGCATCGAGAAGCAGCTCCTGCCGCGCCAGATCATGACCCGCGCCGCGTTCGACAACGCCATCGCCGTGGTGATGGCGGTGGGCGGCTCGACCAACGCGATCCTGCACCTGCTCGCGATCGCCCACGCAGCGGAAGTGCCGCTCACGATCGACGACTTCGAGACCATTCGCCGACGCGTGCCGGTCTTCTGCGATCTCAAGCCCTCGGGCAAGTACGTGGCGACGGATCTGCGACGCGCGGGCGGCATCCCGCTGGTGATGAAGATGCTACTCGAGGCCGGCTTGATCGACGGCTCGTGCATGACCGTCACCGGCAAGACCGTGGCCGAGAACCTCGCGTCCGTGCCCGCCGCGCCGCCCGCGGGCCAAGACGTGGTGCTGCCGATCGACCGGCCTCTCTACGCCGAGGGACACCTCGCGATCCTCAAGGGAAACCTGGCGCCGCGCGGCGCCGTCGCGAAGGTCACGGGCCTCAAATCACGACAGATCTCGGGGCCGGCACGCGTTTTCGACAGCGAGGAGGCGTGCATGGACGCGATCCTCGCGGACCGGATCCAAGCCGGCGACGTGCTGGTGATCCGTTACGAAGGGCCGCGCGGCGGACCCGGTATGCGCGAGATGCTGGCCCCCACGGCAGCGCTCATCGGCAAGGGGCTCGGAGACAAGGTCGGCTTCATCACCGACGGCCGCTTCTCGGGCGGTACCTTCGGCATGGTGGTCGGCCACGTGGCACCCGAAGCGCAGGAGGGCGGCGCGATCGCGCTGGTGCACGAGGGCGACCGGATCACCATCGACGGCGACCACAACCGCC
>CAYUSL010000403.1:0-5927 GCA_964447125.1 uncultured bacterium
CGCGGCGCAGGCGCGAAAACTAGCAACCGCGCACGGTCGAGTACCCTCGCGCTTCGTGCCAGCCGTGCCTTCGAGACCGACGACCGCCGCGTTGCGTCGCGCCGCACCGCACGCGGCGCTACTGGCCGTCGCGCTCGGACTGGCGATCGCGAACGCGAGCTGCACGCGGCCAGCGCGGGGTATCCGCGTGGTGCTGATCGTGCTCGACACGTTGCGCTTCGACAGCTTCGCAGGCGGCACGGATCGCGTGAGCGCGATGCCGCTGCTCACGGCCCGCGCCCGCAAGGGGCTCGCCTTCGATCGGTTCTACGCCGCGACCTCGTCGACACAGCCCTCGGTGGCGAGCCTGCTCACGGGGCTCGACCCGTGGCGGCACGGCGTCACGCGGAACGGGCTGGTCATGAGCGAGGAATGGACGACGGTCGCCGAAGCGTTCCGCGACGCCGGATTCCACACCGCCGCTGCCGTGGCGTCACTGCCGGTCTCGCACCATTTCGGCTTCGCGCAGGGCTTCGAGCGTTTCGACGATCGGTTCACGACCGGCGGCGCGGCGCGCACGTGGGAGGGACTTCCCAACCCCGAGAAGCACTTCTACCGAAGCGCGCGCACGCTCACCGACGCCGCGCTCGCGGCGGTGGAGGCCGCACCGGGCGACCGGCAGTTCTTCTGGTTTCACTACTTCGATCCGCACGCGCCGTACGGCGACGCGGACGGCGCGACGTCGGGTACCGCGGACGACCGCGCAACGCGCGAGACGACGCTCTCGCCCCCAGCGATCCTTCGTGCTGCCCGCAAGGGCAAGGACGTGAGCTCGTTGCTTGGCCGGGCGCGGACGCTCTACGACCGAGACGTGGTCGTGATGGACCAGGAGATCGAGCGCTTGCTCGCGCGCCTCGATCGCGACGCAACGCGCTTCGACACCCACGTGGTGGTGGTCTCCGACCACGGCGAGAGCTTCGGCGAGGACGGCTCGCTGGCGCACGGCTCGCGGCTGACTCCCGCACAGATCCACGTGCCGCTGGTCGTGCTCTCGCCCGTGGTGTCCGGCGCGGTGCGCTCGGACATCGCCGGCTCGGTCGACGTTCCCGCCACGCTCTATTCCCTCGCACGCCTCGACGTGACCGCGCCCTCGGGTCGCGACCTCGTGCACGAAGGCGCACCTCCCGAGTGGGTGCTCGGCATGCGTCGCACGTACGCGCAGCCACCCCTCGACCTGCGGCTCGACGGCGGTATTCGGCTCGACTTCGCTCTCTTCTATGCCGTCGGCGCCGACGGTCTCGTTCGCGCCGGCAACGGCGCGGGCCTGCGCGACGGCGCCGCGGACCTGCCAGCGCCGCCAGCGAATCTGGAACGACGACTGCGTTCTCGATTCGCCGCGCTCGAAGCCGAGATCGAGCATGCCAACGTCGCGATGCCGGCCACGGACCCAGCCCTCGACGAAGGTCTCCACGCCCTCGGCTACGCACCGTGACCGGGTACCCGGGTGGAGAGCTCGGCGATTGCGTAGCGCGATCCAATCGTTTAATAATTAGCCATCTCGATTGGGGGAACTAACATGAGCACGACCGAGCCCACGCGCTACGTTCTGCTTCCGCCACGTCCGACTCGCGACACCCGCCTGGCGACATCCGCCGCGTTCGGCACCGCGCTCCGGGCGATGCACGATGGCATCGGCCGGGGAGCCGTCGCTGTGGACACCTTGTCGGCGCGTTCCGCGGCACCGATGCGGGGCCTACGCAAGAAAGCCAAGCTGCGGGTGCTCGATTCCATCCACGAAGACGGCGCCAAGCTCGTCGAGGCTTCGAGCGAAGACTTGGTGGCGTTGCGCGCGACGATTCCTGGCATCCGCGTGGTACCGCTGGTCGAATACTCGCCGGCCGTGGCACCCCGAGCGCGTGTCGAGGCACGGCCGAAGGCGGCTGGCGCTGCAGCCAGCACCTCGATCGTCTTGGAGGTGGTGGCCAAGGGCTCGGGCGCACCCATCCCCGGCGCCACCGTCGTCGCGTTCCTCGACTTCGACGAGCGCGTCGGCGACCAAGGGACGACCAACGCCAAGGGCCAGGTCAAGCTGCGCCTCGGTGGCTCGTCGAAAAAAGTCGAGCGGCTCTACATCTATCCGGAAGTCGGCTACTGGGGCGCGCTGCGCCGCAACGTCACCCTCACGACGGGCACGAAAGCGGAGCTCGTGCCGGTCGACCTCGCCTACACGGACGCGCTTCGAGCCCGTTACGGAAACGCGGAGCTCGCCGCGGGCAGCGGGCTCTGCGTGGGCGTGATCGACACCGGCGTCGGTCCCCATCCCGATCTGCTGGTCGAGGGTGGCGAGAACACGGTGTTCGGCGAGCAAGCGAGCGATTTCGGCGACAACGGCGCTCACCACGGAACCCACGTCGCCGGGATCATCGCGGCGCGCGGCACACCTCCGATCGGCATCCGCGGGCTCGCGCCGGGCGTGCGATTGCGGGCCTATCGGGTCTTCGGCAAGGGCGCAGAAACCGCTTCGAACTTCGCCATCGCGAAGGCCGTCGATCGCGCTGTGAGCGACGGCTGCGATCTCGTGAACATGAGCCTAGGCGGCGGATCCGCGGACGAGGCCACCGCGGAAGCGATCGCCGACGCACGGGCGCACGGCACGCTCGTGTTCGTGGCGACCGGCAACGACGATCACAGCCCGGTGAGCTTCCCGGCCTCGCTCGCGGAGTCGCTCGCGGTCTCCGCGGCGGGGCGCAAGGGTACGTTCCCGAAAGGGACGGTGCAGACGGGAGCCATCGCCAAGCCCTACGGCAAGGACAAGCGCGACTTCGTGGCTGCGTTTTCCAACATCGGCCCCGAGGTTGACCTCACCGCGCCCGGCGTGGGGATCCTGTCGACCGTCCTCGGCGGCTACGCACCCATGGACGGGACGTCGATGGCCTGCCCGGCAGCAACGGGCGCCGCGGCGCGGCTGCTCGGGTCGCCGGCGCAGCAGGCGATCCTCGCCATGAGCCGTGACTCCGCGCGCTCCGACGCGATGGCGCAGGCGGTGCTGGTCGCCGCGGCCGCGCTGGGGTTCGGACCGGCGTACGAAGGACACGGCGTGATACCCTGATTTTCCGATGAGCCGGTTCATCCTTCGCTACCGCGGTGCCGGCCCGATGCCTGCCGCGGACCTCGCACGAATCCGCGGCTTGCCGCACGGCACCGTGCTCGACGAGACGAACCGGATGGTGCTCGTCGAGCTTCCCGACGACGACGCCGCGGAAGTGGGCCGCGCGCTCGCGAATTGGACGTTGGCACCGGAGCGGGAGATCCCGCTGCCCGATCCGCGTCCGCGAGTGCGCCGCCGCGTCGCGTGACGCGCGCGGCGCCGCAGGGCGCGTGGGCGCTCTACTGGACGCCGTCGAAGGTCGCGACGCTGTCGTTGGTGAGCTGGGCGGCGTTGGCTTCGTCGGTATCGAGGTGGAGGTCGAGGGCGAAGCGGTCGGAGACGCGTACCACGACGTCTCCGAAGACCATCTCTCGGTCCCCTTCGACGCGGACGCGGATCGCGTCGCCGTCGGCGACACCGAAACGGCGTGCATCGTCGGGGTGCATGTGCACGTGACGGTGGGCGAGGATCACGCCCGAATCGATCTCCACTTCGCCGCGCGGGCCGCGCAGCCGAAGCCCGGGCGTGCCATCGAGCTTCCCCGACTCGCGTAACGGCGGATCGACGCCGAGCACGCGCGCGTCGGTCGCTGCGACCTCCACCTGCGTCCGCGCACGCAGCGGGTTGATGATGGCGACGTGGCGGATCTCGTGCTTCGGCCCCACCAGGTCCACGGTCTCGCGAGTCACGTACTGACCGGGCTGAGTGACGGGGCGCCGCATCGTGAGCTCGTATCCCGGGCCGAAGAGCGCGTCGCAATGCTCACGCGAGAGGTGCACGTGGCGCACGCTCACGCCCACCGGGATCGGCAGGCCCGCCATGCTGTGGCGCGCCGCGGTGGGCCCGGCGATCGCACGCGCGGTGTCGCGAGCGATCATGAGCTCCTCGTTGGTCGCGACCACCAGCACGCGCGTGGGCGCCCGCGCGGCGGCCACGTCGACCACCCCGCCCGCAGCCCGCGCGTCGGCGTTCGCGTTGCACTCGGTATCGAGCACCACACCCATGTAGACGAGCGGTTCGCAGAGAGCCTCTCGCACCCGCGCCGCGTGCTCGCCGATCCCGCCCGAAAGCACGATCGCATCCACTCCGCCCAGCACCGCCGCGTATCCGCCGACGTATTTGCGCAGCCGGTGCACGAACGCGTCGATGGCGAGCTGCGCCCGCGCGTTGCCCTCAGCGGCGGCCTTCGTGAGATCGCGAAAGTCCGACGTGATCCCCGAAACCCCGAGTAGCCCCGAGCGCTTGTTGAGCAGCTCGTCGAGGTCGGCAGCGCTCATGCCGTCGCGAGCCAGCATCAGCGGCACGGCGGGATCGAGATCGCCTGCGCGCGTGCCCATCACCAGCCCTTCGAGCGGCGTCATGCCCATCGAGGTCTCGACCGATCGACCGCCGTCGACGGCGCACACGCTGGCACCACCACCCAGATGACAGGTGATGAGCTTGAGTCGCGCGAGATCGGTGCGCAGAAACTCTGCCGCGCGCTGCGCCATGTATGCGTGCGATGGCCCGTGGAAGCCGTAGCGCCGGATGCCTCGTTCCAGATAGAGCGCGTACGGCAACGCGTAGAGAAAGGCTTGCGGTGGAAGGTCGGCGTGGAACGCGGTGTCGAAGACCGCGACGTGCGCGGCTTCAGGCAACGCTGCCTGCGCGGCCTCGATCCCGGCCAGATTCCACGGGTTGTGGAGCGGGGCGTAGTGGACGTAGCCGCGGATGACCTCTTTCACGTCGTCGGTCACGATCGTGGGTCGCACCAGCTTCTCGCCGCCGTGGACCACGCGGTGACCGACGGCGCGGATGCCGCCGTCGCGCCCGAGCACGCCGCCCTCGCTAGCGAGCGCCGCGAGCACGGCGTCGAGGGCGGCGCGAGCGTCGGGAGCCAGCACGCGGGACTCGTGGCGTTGCTCGCCTACCCGCCACACGTGCAGCGCGTCGGGCTGGCCCACGCGCTCGACGATTCCCGACGCGAGCGTCTCCTCGGTGTCCATCTCGAAGAGGTGGTACTTGACCGAGGTGCTGCCGACGTTGAGGACGAAGATCTTCATGGTGCGCTCGGTTCCGTGGACGTCGCCCGCGTCGCGCCGCCGGCCAGGTCGCGGGCGTGAACGGAGACGCGCAGCGGCTCGCGGGTCATGGCCAGCCAGCGAGCTTCGTCGCCTGGCTGCCAGCGCGGTGGAAAGAGGTAGAAAACGCGCATCTCGTAATCGCCTTGGGCGAGCGGCATGAGGTCGATCTGGTAGGTGAGCTCGCCCACGGTTCCGGGAACGGACTCGGGTGGCTCCGGTGTGGCGACGTCATCGTGGAGCTCGAGGAGTGTCGCCGGCACCAACGGCTTCGGTAGCTCCATCAGCCACAGAAACGTACCCGGCGCGCCGGTGACGAGGTGCCAGGGCGGTTGATGTGGATCGAGTGTGCGTTCGTCCTCGGTGGGCACGCCGTCGACGGCATGCCACGCGCTCGCGCCGTCGGCGCGGGGGCGGTAATAGCGCATGCCTTTCGCGGCCTCGTTCAAGTCCACGGCCGCCTTGAAAGACGCGGCGGTTGCGATGCTCGGGAAGTCCACCGTCTGGTGGATGCGCGTGGGTGCCACGTGGAAGTCGCGGTAGTAGGTGGCCTCGACCACGATCGTCGGCGCCACCGGGATGCCGAGGAACGACAGGCGATTCTTGACTTGGCGGATCGCGCGGATCGGACCGTCGAGATACGCGGTGACGACACTCGCCCACTCGTCCTCGTCGAAGCTCACCGAGAAGAGGAGCTTGGTCTCGATCACGGTGCGCATCTTGAGGCGATCGACGAAGTC
>CAYUSL010000404.1:0-5909 GCA_964447125.1 uncultured bacterium
CCGTTCTGGGACGACGTCTACAACACCACCGGCACCAAGGACTGGAGCCACGCCAACGCCATCGAGTACGACGCCAGCGACGACACCTTCGTGGTGTCGGTGAACCACCAGGACATCATCATCAAGGTGAACCGCACCACCGGCCAGCTTCTGTGGGTGCTGGGCTCCGACCTGCCCGCGACCAGCGGCGACGACGGCTGGCCGTTCCTGAATTTCGTGGGACCGGGCCTGCTACCCAATCACTCCCACGAGCTGCAGATCCTGCCCAACGGCCATCTGGCGCTCTACGACAACGGCAACACGCGCCCGCCCCCGGACAAGAAGAGTCGCGCCGTCGAGTACGCCATCGACACCGTGCACAACGAGGCGAGCGAGGCGTGGTCGTGGTTCGACCCCGACTACACGCCGTCCTTGCTCAACGTGATCGGTGGCGACGCCGACGTGCAGCCCATCGGCACCGTGCTGGTTTCCAACAGCGGCCAGTGGACGAACTACCCGTTCGGAGTGCGCTGGGCGCAATACGCCGAGGTCCGAAAGTCCGACAACCAGAAGGTCTGGGAGCTCGTGGTCCAAGACCCCGCCAACCTCGAGTCGCACACCGGTTTCAACGTCGAACGTCTCGCGACGCTCTACCCCAGCCCTTGAGCCGTTGCTGCATGCACCGCCCCTTCTGCCGAGAGGAATCGACGTGATGATCCGAGCTCGCCTGCGATTTGCGATCTCAGCGCTCGTCGGCATCGCAGCGCTCGCCGGGTGCCACACGGTGACGTCGGTGTCGCCGAGCCCCGCGCTGCCCGGTACCACCATCACGATCACCGGCACCGGCTTCGGCGCCACCAACGACGTGAACGACGGCGTGCTCTTCGATGGTGCCTCGATCGCCGTCGCGAGCTGGTCGGACACCCTCATCAAGGCGGTGTTGCCTGCGGTGAAGCCGAGCGGGACCTATCCGGTGGTGGTGAAGGTCGATGGTACGGCGTCCTCGTCGCTGCCGGTCACCATCGACGCCACCCTGCCGATCCAGAACGTCAGCATCACCGAAGGCCCCAAGAACGTGCTGAGCGCGGTCGTCGAGTTCGACACCACCATTTCGACCACGCCCACGGTTCAGGTGCAGAGCGCCAGCGGCTCGTGGTGGGTGCCGGCCAGCGGCGTGCTTTCCGCCCATCCCGGTACGCACCACAAGGTGATGGTGCTCGGGCTCCAGGCCGCGTCGAGCTACAACCTCACGCTGCAGGTGGACGTGAGCGGCACGCCGCGCTGGCAGTCGTTCCTGTGGAATACCCGCCCGCTGCCCACGGGCTTCCAGCCGCTACCCACCAAGATCAAGACCGCCAACACCGCGCTGATCCAGCCCGGCGTGACGCTTTTCTGCGCCAACTACAGCAACACGCCGACCGGCGGCATGTACGCCGTGGACGCGCAGGGAGCGCTCGTCTGGTATCTGATGGAAGCGCCGGCGGTGCAGGTCTCCGCGTTCATGCGGCGCGCCAACGGCAACATCATCTACCTTGCCGACAAGATCAAAGAAGTCGACCCGCTCGGGAACTTGGTCCGCACGTGGACCTCGAACCAGCTCGGCGCCGGCGAGACCCACCACGAGATCATCGAGCTGCCCAACGGCAACTTCGTGACGATCGGCATCGAGCTGCGCGCGATCAGCGGCTATCCGCCGAGCAACATCACCTACAACGTCGTGGGCGACGTCATCATCGAGTTCACCCCCGCCGGTCAGGTGGTCGATCGCATCAACATGTTCGACCTCCTCGATCCGTACCGGATCCCGTACTGGGTGTCGTTCGATTACGGCCAGTGGGACAGCGTCTTCGGCATCCACACCGAGGACTGGAGCCACCTGAACGCCGTGGTCTACGACCCGAGCGACGGCAATTTCATCGTCTCGTCGCGGAACCAGGACCTCGTCTTCAAGGTGAACCGCCAGACCAAGCAGCTCGTGTGGGTAATCGGCGCCGACCTGCCGAGCACCAGCGGCGACGACGGCTGGCCGTTCCTGACGCTCGTGGGCGGAGGATTGCTGCCGAGCCACCAGCACGCCCCGCAGCTCCTCGCCGACGGCCGCATCTTGCTCTACGACAACGACACCGATCGACCGACCCTGCCGCACAAGAGCCGCCCGGTCATCTATTCGATCGACACCAACGCGATGACCGTCCACGAGGACTGGAGCTGGATCGATCCCGACTGGGATCCGCCCATTTTCAGCTACTTCTCGGGCGACGCGAACATGCTCGCCAACGGCAACGTGCTCGTGGACGACGCCGGCGCCTGGGACGCGATTCCCATCGGCCTGCGCTGGATGCGCTTCGCCGAGGTCCGTCCGTCGGACAACCTCAAGGTTTGGGAGATGACCGTGCGCCAGGACCTCCCGACCATGCCCTGGACCGGCTACCGCGCCGAGCGCATCGCCAGCCTCTACCCGCCGTAACGCGCGCGCGTCCCGCTCTTCGCTCCCCGGTCGTGGATGGGGCGGTGTTCGCGGCCGCCCGCGAAGTTGCGCTCGCTCAGCCGTGCTTGCGACGGCGACGAATGACCCCGGCCAGTGCCGGTGCCCCAGTCGCTCCGAGAGCGGTCACTGCCGATACCGGTCCAGGGCAACCTGGCGGGCCATCGCTCACGCTGACGTTGCAGACGATCTCGCCGGTTTCCGGCACTGGCGTCGGACAAACGGGCGACTGCATGCCGAGAAAGCTCAGCGACACCGCACCCGCTACGGCCTCCGGCTCGCAGTAGTAGTCGCCACCCTGGGTCCGATCGCTCGGATAGGGCGGCGCCGCGCGCGAATCCCTGCACGCGACGAACGTCCCATCCGCGACGTCGTTGCCATTGACCGTGATGTGCCCACGCACGTATCCCGCCTCGCCGGGAAGCGCACCGCCCAACACGATCACGATCGTCGAATAACCGATCCACAGCCACGTGCTTGTTCGCATCGATCCTCCCGTCGCGAAGCGCATTCGTCGAAAGATGCCTCGCGAGAACTGGCTACCGGTCTGTGTGCTGACCTCAACCACACCACGCTGCCAGATCGTACGTGATTCGGGTTTCCACCAACAACCGAAGTGACCATGGATGCCACCGTGGTGTGCCGCTTTGGATCAACCGTACGGCGCAGAAGTGGTGTTCGCCATCGTCAGCCTCCACATGCTCTGCCCCACTGGGAACCGGCATGACCCCTCGTCTACGCCTCGAAGCGCTGGCGCACTACGTCGAACGCGTCGATCGCTGCGCGACGCGAGCGTGACCGCGATGGCGTTCGAGCTTCCCCTGACTCGCGATGCATTCGTGGACGCGCTCCGGAAGGGGCTCGGGCGCGCGCTTCTGCACGTTCGCGAGCACGGGGTTGCTGGGCTCGAGTCGACGTTGCTCGATGCGTGCCGCACCAACTGGGTCTTCGATGCCCAATGCGAAGGCACGCGCGGTAGCTGGCTCTGGGAGATCGTCAGCGAGACGGGGCTCCGCGCAGACGTGCGCGCGATCGTGATCGACGGGCTCTCGCGCGAACCGAACGATGATCATTGGACCTTGCTTCAGCATGGCGAGATTGCCGCCGAGCTGATGCGCGAAGGCGATCGCGAGATTCGCTCGCTCTACTACCGCGCCGTCGCTTCTTCCCGGCGCGCGGTGAAAATCACGCACGCCGACGGGCCCACCGACGCCGCCATCTACGGTCCCGGCCTCGACCTCGCACCCATTCTGGAGCTCGACGGCCTCGAAGGCTGGCTCGAGGTCGTGCGGCTACTGGGAGGCGACGCCGGTCCGTGGTCCAACGAGATCTTGGAGGAGGCGCAGGACGCATTCGGCGCGGAAGCCCTGACTCAGGCGTTGACGGCGGCTGCACAGCAAGACAGCGAAGTCGCAGCGTACGCGCGGCGGCTCGACGGCAGGCGAAATGTCGCCCGGCAGGATGGAACATTCGACCCCCTCGCTCCGCCGCTGCGCCGCAGCGACGAGCGCACGGCCGCCCAGCTTCTCGCCGAGATTCACGCAGCGGTCGCAACGGTTCCCCTCGATGCGCCGTACTGGCCGAGCGCCGGCGCGCTCTCCTGGGGCCGCTCGGCGTCCGCGAGCGCGCGAAGCCACCTCGTGGAAGCGTTGTGGAGCGAGAGCGATCCGCGCGTGCTGCACGCGCTACTCTGCGCGTTCCAGTGGCGTGGGCTGCCGGCGTTCGACGCCCGGCTCATCACGCTTTGCCGCTCAGACGACGAACACGTCAGCAATCGCGCGCAGTGGGTGCTCGTCCGCCACCCCGGTGGACCGGCTCGCGCGTTCGCCCTGGAGCAACAGCTCAGCGGCCACGGCGCCGCACGAACGATCGATCTCCTCGCGGCGAACTGGCGCGCAGGCGACGAGCGAGTCCTCGCTGCGATCGCCGCCGCTCATCGCGGCCAACCACCCGAGGCCGTGCACGACGTCGCCTTCGCGCTCGCCGGCATGTTTCGCCACGCCGGTCCCGAGCGCACCGAGCTGACCGAGCTGGCACTCTTCGTCTGGGACGAGAGCCCGTGCGCGAACTGCCGCGAATACGCGGCCACCTGGCTCGCCAGCGCCGGTCGCATGCCCCCGTGGCTCCGCGCCGAGGCCGCCCACGACTCCCAACCCGGCATCCGGGAGCTGGTCGACGAAGTGCGCTAACGCTGCCAATGAGCTGCAGCGAGACCCGTCGCGAAAGGACGGTGGCAAGCACATCCCCATAACCGTCATAACAACGTGGCTGGCGTCAAATGTGCACAATGACCGTCCACATCATGACGAACGGTGACGAAATCCCTGTAATTTCCATGCAAGTGACAGGGGGATTGGCGACATTTTTTGTCAGTTCGTCAACATTTTCTCGACGGCCGCTGGCGGTTGGTACGGCTACCGGCTGCGGGATCGCTGAGCGCGCGACGTCTATCGCGGCCTAACGCACCTCGCTGACCCCCGACCTCTTCAGGGATGAGGAGATCCATGGCATCGGTCCAAGAGCAGATTGCGCACATCTGGCGTCGCCTCGGGTTCGGGCCCAATCAGGCCGATATGACCACGGGCATGAATCTCGGCGCCCAAGGGCTCATCAACAACCTCCTGAATCGCACCATCACCACCAACAGCTACTGGCAGCTCAGCGACATGGGCACCTGGGAAGACGAGGTCGCCTTCCGGAACCGGCTCTTCACGCTCATGGCCACCAGCACCAACCCGCTCCAGGAGCGGATGGCGTGGTCGATGATGGGGCTCTTGGTGATCGCGTACACGGACACGGTGCACGGTCCCGAGATGGCCGAGCACGTGAAGCGGCTGCGCGGTGGCTGTCTGGGCTCGTATCACTCGCTGCTCGGGTCGGTGGCGCAGTCGACACCGATGCAGCTCTATCTGAGCAACGTGGGCTCGACGGCCGAGCACCCCAACGAGAATCTGGCGCGCGAGCTGTGCGAGCTCTTCTCCCTCGGCGTCACGCATCCCAAGAGCGGCGCCAAGAACTACATCGAAGGCGACGTGAAGGAGATCGCACGCGCGATCACCGGCTGGGATTTCGACTGGAACTCACTCCAGGTCTATTTCGACTCTGATTACTGGGACGCAGGCGCCAAGACGATCTTCGGCGCCAATCGCGGCGCCGCGAAGTTCACCGAGGTGCTGGAGGCGGTGCGCACCCACTCGTCCTACGGCTACTACGTGCCGCGGCGCATCTACCGGCAGCTCACGGGACTGGAACCGAACGCCGCGACGCTCGATCAGCTCAAAGCCGTGTGGGGTGCCAACGGTGACGTGAAGGCGCTGGTCACGCACATCGCCAATCGCGCCGAGTTTCTCTCGGACGCGGCGATTCGCAGCCGCGTGAAGAGCCCACTCGAGCTCGTCATCGGCGCCGTGCGCGCGCTCGGTCTTCAGAACCTCGATCGCTTCTA
>CAYUSL010000405.1:0-5890 GCA_964447125.1 uncultured bacterium
AGCCCACGATCAAGCACCCTGACGACCGAGCTGCGTCCCGGTCTCCACGCTCGCGATCCATCTCGCCGCGAGCCGTTAGGCGAGCCGCGAGCGAAGCGAAGCGACTCGGGGGTGGGTCCCAGCGCGGCTTTGCCGCGCTGGGCGGGGGGCTTGAAAAGCCCCCCGGAAAAACATCGCCTAGCTCTCGAGCCGGCGCGCAGCGCTGGCTCGAGAGCTAGCGCAGCGTGAGCTGGTCTTTGGCGA
Source organism: uncultured bacterium (assembly GCA_964447125.1). Lineage (GTDB taxonomy): Bacteria > JADJOY01 > JADJOY01 > JADJOY01 > JADJOY01 > JADJOY01. The sequence goes on from CAYUSL010000405.1 coordinate 244, forward strand.
CGATGCGATCGAGCAGCGCTGCAACGCGATCCGCGTCCGGCCCGAGCGGGTGGACGAGCATCGCGGCGATCGCTGCGTCGCGGCTGTGCTCGACGGCCGCCTGGATGGTGAGCTGCTCGTAGCTCTTCACGGCCCGCAGCAGCCCGAGCTGCGCCTCGGTGAGGGGTGCCGTGGCGCGCGGCACTGCGCGGTCACGGTGGATGCGTGCGGGGATCTCCACCACCGCCTTCGCTTCCAGATTCGGAATCGCACCGTCGTTGCGGACGTTGACGATGTGCTCGGTGCCGAGGTTGCCGTGGATGGCCTCGATCAGCTCCACGGCCACCACCGAGTAGTAGGCGCCGCCGCGCTCCGAGAGCGCCGCCGGTTTCTCGTGCTGGCTGGGGTCGCGGTAGATCGCCAGCAAGCGCTCCTCGATCTCCATCACCTCTTCCGCACGTGAGCGCGGCGCGGCCTTGAGGCCAGCGAGCATGGCTGCGCGATGGTAGAAGAAACGCAGGTAATAGAGCGGAAATCCGCCCACGGCGTGAACGAGCCAGGGCGGGTCGATGAGGTCTGGCAGATTCGCGGGCGCGCCGCCGGCGAGCGCTTCGATCACCGAAGGCGTCACGTCGGCACCGTCGACGGTCACGCGGCGGATCCACGACAGGTGGTTGAGCCCGACGTAGTCGAGATCGATGCGCTCGGGGCGGGTGCCGAGATGTGCGGCCAGCGCCATGAGCGCGTCCATCGGCACGTTGCAGAGCCCGAGCGCTTGGACGCCGCCGTGATCGAGGATGGCCTCGGTGACGAGCCCGCTGGGGTTGGTGAAGTTGAGGAGCCAAGCCTCGGGGCAGACGCGTTGCATCGCCCGGCACAGGTCGAGCGTCACAGGGATCGTACGCAGTGCCTTGGCGAAGCCGCCCATGCCGGTGGTTTCCTGGCCGATCAGATCGAATTCGAGGCAGAGCTGAATGTCGGCATGGCGGGCGCGCTGTCCGCCCACGCGGACTTGATTGATCACGAACGAAGCCCCAGCGAGCGCCTCTTCGCGATCGAGGGTCACGCGAATCGAGCCCGCAGCGCCGCGTTGCGTCGCCATCCGCTCGCAGAAGCCGGCCACTGTGCTGAGCCGCTCTGCGTCGATGTCGTGAAGCACGACGGCCTCGAGATCGAGCGCGGCACGCCGATCGAGGAGCCCGTCGAGAAGCTCTGGGGTGTAGGTCGAGCCGCCACCGATGACTGCGATCTTCATGGATCCTCCACCGTCGGCGCGCGATAGGTGGCCGCGAGCCGCTCGCGCACCGCCGTAGGCGCGAGCATCTGGGTGTGCGCGTCGAGCGCGTAGAGGACGCCGCCGATCACGGGCTCCACGTCGAGCCGAGAGATCTCGACGTTCGAGTAGCGCGGGTCGAGCCCGGCGCGAAGCGCTTCGAACATCGCTTCGTTGCGCGCGCGCTGCCACAGGCTGCCGCCCAGCACGATCGGCACGCGCTCGTCGGGCGCGAAGAGCCGTCGTAGCAACACGTTGGCGCAGCAAGCCGCCTCGGTGCCGGCGGCCGCGACGAGCCGGCGCGCGACTGCATCACCGTCGTGGGCCGCCTCGAAGACCAGCGGTGCCAGCAGCGACGGATCGAATACCCGGTTTGCACCCACGAAGTAGGCCTCGATCAGGTCTTCCAGGGCGTCGAGACCGAGAAACGCGACGATCCGGTCGTGAAGCACCGTGGCCTCGCCGCGCCCGTCGTGGCCGCGCATCGCCGCCGCCACCGCCTGCTCGCCGATGTCGAGTGCGCCACCGGAATCGCCCAGCACCCGCGCCAGCCCGCCCACCCTGTGCAGCACGCCGCGGCGATTGATCCCGATCTGATTCGCTCCGGTTCCGGCCACCAAACCGATGCCGATTCCGTCGGCGGTGCCTGCACGAAGCGCGATGGTGGTGTCGTTGGTGAGACCGAATTCCGGAACCGGGCTCACGGTCGCGAGCCAGCTCCGGCAGACGGCAAAGTCCTTGTCGCGATCCGCGCCGCACAGGCCGTAACCAGCGGCCGCCACGTCGGAGGCGTGTGCGCCCGCGATCGCGAGCGCGCGTTCGATCGCCAGCGCGACCGCGTGCGCGGCGCCGTCCTCGCCGACTACTTGGAAGTTCGAGCCGCTCGCGCGGCCGACGCCCAGCACCTCGCCCTGCACGTCGGCCACGCAGGCGAGGGTCTTGGTGCCGCCGCCGTCCACTCCCAGGAAGAGCGCCATGCTGACGAGTCCGTGTCGGGCCGCTCTGGTGAGCGCTGCGATCAGCGCCGCTTCCGTGCGAGCCAGAGATCTACCGGGAACTCGGTACCCGGCGGCGGCGCGTAAGGCAGCGGTACGCGCCGGCCCTCGGCTGCGGAAGCGTAGGCTGCCAGCATGATCTCGAGCACCGCCAGCCCATCCTCGCCCGATTCCATCGGTGCTGCGCCGCTGCGGATGCAGTCGACGAAATGCTGCATTTCCTGGGGATAACCGTTTTGCCAGAGCTCCTCGTACATGGGCGAGCTCCAGCCGCGGCGCTCGTCGCCAGCGCCGTCGTAGCCGATCTCGCTGAAGACCTGGATGCCGCTGCCGAGGGTGAGGTCGGTCTTGAGGACACCCGCCGTTCCGTAGATCTCCACGATCGAGCTCATGCCGCCCTTGAGCGCCCACGAGCTCTCGATCACCGCCAGCTTGCCACCTTCGATCTCGAGCATCGCGATCACGTGGTCCTCGAGCTCGGTGACGGCGCCGTGCAGGTAGGTGGCCATGTGCGCGGTGACGGCCTCGACCTTGGGCTTGCCGAGGAGCCAGCGGCAGTACTCGATGGCGTGGCAACCCATGTCCATGACGATTCCGCCGCCCGCTTGATCGCGCTGGAAGAACCACGGCGAGTAGGGGCCGGCGTGCTTCTCCGACTGGCGCACCATGTAGACGTCGCCGAAGGTCCCCTGGTCGAGGAGCTGCTTGGCGCGCACGAACTTGGGCACGAAGCAGAGCTCCTCGGCGTAGCCGAGGATGACGCCGGCGTCGCGGCAGGCGGTGATGCACGCGCGTGCTTCGTCGAGGTCGAGCGTCAGCGGCTTCTCACAGATCACGTGCTTGCCCGCGGCCGCCGCCGCGAGGATCACCGCGCCGTGCAGGTAGTTGGGAGTGTTCACGCACACGGCGTCTACGTCGTCGGCCTCGACGATCTCGCGCCAGGAGGTGGTGGCGCGCGGGATGCCGTTGGCGTCGGCGAAGGCGCGCGCCCGCTCCGCGCTGCGCGACCACGCCCAGTTGATGGTGGTGCCGGGAACGCGCCGCAGCGAGTCGGCGTGGACCTGGGAGATGTAGCCCGAACCGACGATGCCGAATCGGATCGTGCGTTCGGGGGGAATGATCTTCATCGGCTGCGCTCCGGGGGAGTGGGCGTTGGCGGAGAGGCGGGGTCGGCGGGGCCGAGCTCGTCGAGCGGCTTGGACTGGATGGGATGACGCCCCAGCAGTCGCAGCCAGAAGCCGAGCAGCGGCGTGGCGCGCAGCCGCTCCAGCTCGGCTTCGAGCGTCCCTTCCCGACGGACGCCGGCGGTGACCGCATGGGTGAGCCGGTCGATCTCGGTGCGCTGCTCCCGCTCGACCGTCTGGTGATGCGACACGGTTTCGTCGAGCTTGGCGGTCGCGTGTTCGAGGCGGGCCACCTCTGCCGATAGCCGTTCCGCATTCCCCGCCGCGCGCGCGAGTTGCTCGTCGCTCGCCGCCAGCCGGTTCCCGAGCTCGTGCGCGGTCGCCTGTAGATCGGCGAGCTGGCGGTGTGCGTCGCCGAGCGCGCGCTCCTTCGAGTCGGCTTCGGCTCGATACCACGCCAGGTCGCGGTCGCGCGATGCGGCCTCGTGGGCGAGACGCTCCAACTCGCCTTGCTGTCGCGCGCGCGCCTCGTGCGCCTCGGCACGCAGCGCTGCGAGCGCGCTCTCTGCGGCGCCACGGACTTCGCGCTCGTGGCCGAGTGCCGCGCGCAGCGATTCCAGCTCGTGTGCGGCGCGTTCCGCCTGTGCCCGCGTCGTCACCCCCGATTCGTGCAGCTCGCGCGCCATCCCGTCGAGCCTGCTCCGAAGGTCCTGCGCGTCGGCGGCGGCGCGGTCGCGTTCCCGCTCGCGATCGGAAACCGCATCCTTCAGCTTGTGGATCTCTTCGTCGCGGACAGCGCCGCGACCGCGCTCGTGGTCGCGCTCGCGGGATACGGCGTCGAGCTCGGCGTGCTTGCGCGCGATCTCGGCGGTGCGTGACTCCAGCTCGCCCCGCAGCGTCGCCACCTGACGCGCCAGCTCTTCGACCTCGGCATTCCGGGACTCGAGGCGTTGCTCGAGTTGGTGGGCCTTGGATTCCAGGGCGTCGCGAGCGCGGGTCAGATTCTGTAGGTCTTGTGCGAGCCGGTCGCGTTCACGCTCGGCTTCGACCGCTGCACCCTTGGCGCGCGCCAGCTCCAGCTCGCGGGCTGCGAGCTGTTCGCGGGCATGCTCGAAACGTCGCTCGCTCTCGACGCATTTGGCTTCGGCACGCTCCGCTTGCAGCGTGAGCTGCTTGCACTCCTCGACGCCGCGTTCGCGTTCGTGCTCGGCCTGGGCGAGCGCCGCCTTGAGTCGCTGTGCTTCGGCGTCGCGGTGGGAGAGCTCGCCGCGGAGTTGCTCGGCGCGGTGCTCGGCTTGCGCACGGACGTCGCGTAGCTCGCCGTCCATCCGCTCGCGCAGAGCCCGCGCATCCCGCTCGTGCTCGGATTCCTGCTCGCGGGTGCGCTTCTCCTGTTGGCGAATCTCCTGCTCCAGGGTCGCGACGCGGTGGGCCAGCGCTTCCGCGTCGCGGCGTGCCTGCTCGCGTTTCTCGGCGCTTTCCGCGACCAGCTCGGTGACGCGTGCACGCTCCCGGTCACGCTCGCTGCGCAACGCATCGGCCTCGCGGGAGAGCCGATCCCGCTCGGCGTCGAGCTCGCGTCCCACCTTGTCGTGGTGGCGGAGCGATTGCTCGAGTGCCTCGATTCGGTGGGTGAGCGCATCCGCTTCCCGTCGCAGCGCTTCGCGTTGCTCGATGGTCTCGTCGACCTGCCGTTGCTTTCTGCCGATGGTGTCGCGCAGCGCTTCCAGCTCGGCGCTCTGTGCCGCAGCGTCTCGGCGCCAAGCCGCGGTCTGCTCCTTGATGGACTCCAGGTCTCGGGTCCGCGCTTCGAGCTCGGCGCGCGCCAGATTCGCCTCGTTGGCGCGCTCGGCGTCGGCGCGGCGCAGCGCGGCGAGCTCCTGGTCGAGCGCTTCGGCGCGGTGCACGGCTTGCCGGCTGCGCTCGATCTCGCGGAGGCGCTCTTCGCGGGCACGGAACGCTTCGCCGGCCACCTGCACGAGAGTGCCCAGCACCGAAGCGCCACGCGTGGCGCGAGCAGGCGCACGCAGGTAGCGGTCGAGCGGCTCCACGGTGTGGTCCCAGGCGAAGCGCGTCTCGACCAAACGGCGCGCGTTGGCGCCGCGACGTGCGACCTCGGCGGGCTCGGCGAGGATCTGCTCCACGGTGCGCTCGAGCTCGCCGGGTGCCTCGACGTCGATGACCCAGCCGGCCTCACACGAGTCGATGGCGGCGGCGATCTCGGTGAAGCGATTGGTGACCACCGGCAGGCTCGCCGCCAGGTAGTCGATCACGCG
>CAYUSL010000406.1:0-5877 GCA_964447125.1 uncultured bacterium
TAGCGCAGGATCTTCTCGAAGTAGTGCTTCACCGAGCGCTCGAACACCGCGCGATCACCGGTGAGCGACTGGAAGCCCATGACCTCCACGCCCTTGAGCACGAGCTGATCGTTCCGCGAGATGTAGCCCAGGAAAACCAGCCGCATCCCCTTCATCAGCTCCTCGCGGATCGGCTCCACCGCGCCGAAATCCAGCACCACGATCTTCGGCCCCTGTTGCACCAGGAAGTTCCCCGGGTGCGGGTCGGCGTGGAAGAGCCGGTCTTTGAGCACCTGCTTGAAGAAGATGTGGGCGAGCTTCTTCACCACTGCCTGCGGATCGATGCCCGCGTCGATGAGCGCCTTGCGGTTGCCGATCTTGAAGCCTTCCATGAACGTCATCGCGAGCACGCGCCCGCTCGTGTACTCGGGCACCACCTCGGGGCAGAGCACGTCCGGATCCTCGGCGAAGTTCGCCGCGAACGTGGCCATGTTGCGCGCCTCGGAGCGGTAATCGAGCTCGCGGCGCACCACGTCCACGATCTGCTCGCGGATGCGGTGGTAGTGGAAGTCGGGGAAGAACCAATCGAGGATGCGCGTCACGCGCGCCAGGACCGCGAGGTCCATCTCCACGATCTTCTCGATGTCCGGGTACTGGACCTTGATCGCGAGCACGCGTCCGTCGGGATCGGTGGCGCGGTGCACCTGTCCCAGCGAAGCCGATGCCAGCGGCACCGGGTTCAGCGTGAGCCCCATCTCTTGCGGCGTCTTCCCGAACTCCTCGCGGAAGCGCCGCTCGATGTCCTTGTACGGATGCGGCGGCACCGAATCCTGCAGGCCCACCAGCTTCTCGCTGAAGACCGGCGGCAACACCTGGCTCATGACGCTCAGCACCTGGCCGAGCTTGATGTAGACCGCTTTGAGCTCGAGGATGCCGTCGAGGACGCGCTGCGCGTTCAGTTCGTGGGTGCGATCGATGCGCGCGCGAATGCGGTCCGCGCCGAAGAGCTTGTAGAGCGTGTAGAGCCAGATGTAGCTCGTCAGCACCTTCGCCACGAGCCAGTTGGCGCGGATGTAGCGAAGCGCGTTCCGAATCCCGCTCGCGAGCGCCTCGCGCATGAAATCGCCCCTTCACCCCTCGCCGCTGGGATAGCACATCCCCCCACCCGCACCCGCGCCGCCGCGGACTGGCAGGAGGCTGCTGCCGCGCCAAGCCGTCCGGAGGGCGCGGCTCCCACCGCGCCACCGTGCCGGGTCCGGTCGATTCTGCCGCCTCGCCACCCGGCGTACCGGCCTGGAGGCCCGCCGGTCCCTCGGTGGGCCCGCCGATTGCCGTGCGCACACACAGCAGTCGCTCAGCAGCGAAAACCGGTGGTCGTACGGACGCGGGATCGTCGAGGCGAGGACGCACGAGAGGTTCGGCGCCTCGGCGATCCGATGTACGTCGTCATCGCGCTTGATGTCGACGTGGAGCCTTCTCCAATCGAGCGCATCGCGGTGCGCTGATCACTCGGCCGTGCCAGTGAAATGGCAGCGTCGGCTGGTGGCGTTCCCGGCCTCTCGAGCGCTCCCGTCGGGAATCGCGCGCCTCAGGAGCCAAGCCCCTTTGGTCCTCCCGATGCGTCGCGAACACAACGAAAACCGACATTGTCATAGGCATGGCCGGGACCAATGCCGCGGCGCGAAGCCCCGCGAAGGTTCGCGTTGGGATGATAGTCGAAGGCACCGCCCCGCACTACGCGGTCGTTGCCTCGCTTCCGACCTGTAGGATCCCAAACCGGGCGATTCAGGTAGGGAACGAACCAATCCGCGCACCATTCGAACACGTTTCCTGCTGGGTCAAACACGCCTTCCGGAGTGACACCCGCGGGATAAATGCCACCGGGCTGGGCTTGCCCGAGCGCCCGCCGAAATTCGCATGCAGATCCGTGGGCAGCGCGTCACCCCACGGATACTTCCGCGAACCGCTTCCACGCGCGGCGAACTCCCACTCAGCCTCCGTGGGCAGCCGCTTGCCTGCCCACTTTGCATATGCCGCAGCCTCGTACCAGGTGACGTAGCACACGGGCCAGTTTGGATGAGAGAGTTGAGCGTGCCACTTGCCTGGCATTCTGCGATTCAGTCCGACTCGCCATGCGAGCCCTTTGTTCGTCCAGTAGGTGTCGTTCAGGTACCCGTGCGGGCCGGCATCCACGAACACTCGGAATTGGCCGACGGTGACCGGATAGCGATCGATGGAGAACCCCACCACGCTCACACTGTGCGGAGGCATCTCGTCTTCGGTCGCGTCCGCGTCGTAGCCGCGTGAACGCACGCCTCGCTCCTTCGCGCCCATCAGAAACGTGCCGCCCTCGATCCAGACTTCGTTCGCCTGCGGGTCAGCCAGGCGCGGGTCCCCGGATACACCGAGGGCTTCGCCGACGTCGATGCGGACCGTCTCTGCAGTCGGCTTGGCGCCAGGTGTGAAGATTCCAAGGACCAAGCGGAGTGTTTCGAGATAGCCCGTGCCGCCCTCAGGTGTGCCCCCGTATGGCTTGATGTCGCGAAGGATTCGGCCAATCAGCCCCACGGCACGCGCTTTGCCGGTCAAGCGCACGTCGTGCGCGAGGATGTGCTGAATCAGATCGCCAGCGGCACGCGGTCCGAGCATCCCACGCAGGCAGCCGCCAAGGAGCAGCACAATCTCGGACCATCGATCGTCATGAATGAACTGCGCGAGTACTGGCCAGTAGCCATCTGTTACCTGCCGACCCAGCACCTTCTCGTGCTCGCGGGCGTGGGAAAGGCCAAGTGCTGCCAGGTACTCCTGGAACGTGAGGTGCCAGAACTCGACCTCGCCTACGGTGCGGCTCACGACGATGCCGCTCGTGACTTCTTCCTCTTCGATGAACTCCAGCGCCTCGGCATGGGATATCGGCTTGTCGTCACGCACGAGGAGCGGTTGCACGACCGCTGCGGCGTCGCCGCGATCGAGGGTGCGTAGCGGACCCTTGGTGTCGACGAACATCTCGAGCGCCAGCGCCTCGAACAACTGGCGGCGCTCGGCCGGTGTGAAGCGGCTACGCTCGCGGTTCTTGTCGAGCAGGTAGTCGATGGCGGCGCCGTAGAGCTCGGCACGCTGCTCGGGAAGTTGCTTGCGGCTCCAGTGGAGCACGGCCAGCACGGTGAGAAGCAGCGGGTTCGAGGTCAGCGGGCCGACGCTCGCGTGCGACTCGATGGCGGTCAGCAGCTCACGCCGGTAGTCCTCGGCCTCGGCTTCGAGGATCGGGTCGGGCGGTCCGTCGAGGGGGACCTTCTTGAGCGCCCGCGACCACTGCCGCACGAACTCGGCCACCTCCTCGCGCCCGAAGTCCACCAGGTCGCAGCGCGTGAGGCCAGCCTGAAGCTGAACCTTGTTCTTGTAGGCCCGAGTGCGCGAGGTGACGACGTGGAGGTTCCCCGCCAGCCGCCCCGCGTTGACCACGTGCTCGATGATCCGGCCCACGCGCTCGCGGAGCGCTTCGCCCGGGACCTCGTCGAGGCCGTCGAGGAGCAGCATCGAGCCGCCGGAGAGGCAACGGTTCCGCAGGTAGCTCTCCGGGAGACCGATGGGGAAGCTCGCCTGGAGCACGTCGAGATATCGATAGAAATTTCTCGGCGCCGTCCGGTGGCACGAAGCCGCGCGGCGCGTGGTTCAGGTATTGCCCGAATTGCGCGAGGCGCACGAACACGGGGAACGGTATGCGCGTGACGCGTTCGAGCCCAACGCGCGCCAGCGACGAGTCGCGATCCAGGCCGAGCTGCGCGCGCGCGAGGTTGAGCGCCACGAAGCGCAGGAACGTGGTCTTACCCGCTCCGGGGTCGCCCACGAGGACGACGTCGCGGAACTCCGCCAGCACCTCCGGTAGCTCGCGGTCGCGGCTGACGGCGCGCTCGATCTCGTCGGCCTCTTTCTCTTCGCCACGTTTGCGTCCGCGCTCGCGCGCCGGGCCAAGCGCGGCCACCCGCAGCCGCGTGTAGACGCGTGTCAGCTCGAGTTGTTCGGCGACTTGCGCCCCCATCCCGCGCAGCTCGATCCAGCGGTGGTCCGCTTCCAGCTTGCGGAAGTACGGGGTGGGGTCGATCGATTCGGGCTTGGGCGGTTGAGCGGCAGCCAGCCGCGCGACGGCTGCCGCAGCCGCGGGCCGCCGCGAATCGAGCTGCTGTTGCAGCCACGCTTCGAGGTGGCGCTCGAAACGCTCGCGGAATTCGGTTGGCGTCGCGTAGTCGTTGATGCCGCCGCGCAGCGAGCCGTCCGGATCGCGCAGGCCACCCAGGAACGCACGCACGGCCTGGTACTGGGCGATCTTCTGGGCGAGGTCGGGATCGTCGATCTCGACGGTGGGCTTCTCGGTGCGCGAGTAGAGCAGCACATCGCGCTTCGCCCGCAGCGCGTCCTCGATCTCGAATTCCGTCCCCGACGCGTAGCGCGAGCCGTCAGGCTTCAGCCGGTCGGGACCGAGCGGTGTGCCGAGGCGGCTCCACAGGATGGCGACGGTGAGATCGCACTCGGACGGCAGCGTCTTGTAGCGATCGACGTTCGCTTGCGGTGACTTTCCCAAGTGCATCGGCACGGGCGATTCGGAGTCGTCCCACGCCACCACCTGGATCGTGACGCGGCCTTCGAACCCTGCTCGTCTCGGCAGTTTCGTGAGCACATCGAGCACGATCGCCCGCTCCTCGGCGACGTCACCGGGAGACGAGACGAAGACGCGCAGGTGAAGGGGCGAATCGGTCATGACGGCGATCGGGAGAGACCCGACGTGATCGCGAAGATACGCGATCCGCTGCGTGCGCGCGACGAGCTGGAACGAGCTGGAACGACACGCTCGGGCAGAAGCCGGTTGCTCCACGCGTGGCGCTCGCGTACGCAGTCGCGCGGGCGAGGGCTTGGCCAACGGCACCGAACCGTGCGAGGAGATGAGGTCACGGGCATCGAGCGATTCGCGCCCTGCCCGCACCGAGCGCCCAGCCGTGAAATCCACCGCCGACGTCACCCGCGTCCTCGAACGCCCGCCGCCCGCCGCCTCGCGCTTCGAGCCGATGGTGATCGTGGGTGCGGGCTTCGCCGGGCTCTGCGCTGCCGCTGCCGCTCGCGAGCAGGACGTCGACCCGCTGATCGTGGACGAGGGCGATGCGCTGGGCGGCGCGTGGAACCGCATGCCTTCCGCCATGCGCTGCATCTCGGTGCGGTTTCGCGATCGCCTGCCCGACGGCAGCTACCCGGACGCCTCGGGCGAGCACGCCACCGCCGCCCAGGTCCGCGACGTGATCCAGAGCTACGGCGAGCGGTCGCGCTTTCGCGTGGAGCTGGGCGTGCGTGTGATGGCCGCCGACCAAGACGCGAGCACCGTGCGATTGCGCACCACCAGCGGCGAGATCACCACCGGCCACCTGATCGTCGCCACAGGCGAGTACGGCAGCCCGCGAATTCCGCGCACGCTCCCGATCCGCTTCGAGGGGGCGATCCAGCACTCGTCGGAGTTTCGCGCCACGAGCGTGCTTCCCCGCGAGCGCATCGTGGTGGTGGGCGCGGGCAACTCGGGGGCCGAGGTGGCGCTCGCTGCCGCCGACGCCGGTGCCCGCGTCACGATCTGCAGCGCCGCTCCACTCACGCGTCCGGCGCGCGAGCCGGAGAGTGCGTTCGGCCAGGAGCTCGCCTGGCTCGTGTCGGGCATTCCCGTCGCCGCGTTGCCTCGCCGCGGCGGCTGCCGGGTGCGGGTGCCGCTCGCGCACGAGGCGCTCTGGAGCGCGATCGAGCGCGGCCGCGTGGAGCTGGTGGGACGCGTGCTCGCCATCGAGTCGCGCGTGGTGCGTCTCGACTCGGGTGAGGTGCGCGGCGCCGATCGCGTGGTGCTCGCCACCGGCTTTCGCCGCGACC
>CAYUSL010000407.1:0-5870 GCA_964447125.1 uncultured bacterium
GGCGAGGCCGGCGCCCAACACCGTGACCTTGCGGTGATTCGACATCGCTTGTGACTTCCTCTGGGATTCAGACGGCGCGGTTCAGAATCACGCGCGCGGCAACCGGCTCGATACGGGCGAGCTCGCGACCTGCCGCATCCAACTCGTCGAGCTCGGTTCGATCGGCCTCGACCACCAGCAACACCAAGTCCGCGTATCGCGCCAGCACCTGCGCCGCTGCCGAGCGCGTCACCGGCGGCAGATCGACGACGATCAGATCGTGACTCGATCCCACGGTGGCGAACGCCGCCTGCACGCGATCGGGCCGGATCAACACCTGCGCGCCCACCGCCGCACCCGCGGCGAGGACGCTCACTCCCGGCACCGGGCTCGACTGCTTCAGCGACTCGAGCGAGGTATTGCCGTTCACCCACTCCACCAGACCTGCCTTCGAATCGGCACCCAGCTCCCGCGCCAGCACCGAGTCGCCAGGGTGGGCGTCGATCGCGAGCACGCGACGCCCTGCTGCCGCGGCAGCGCGGGCCAGGCCGATCGCCGTGGTGGTCACGCCTTCCCCGCCAGCACAACCGACCACAGCCACGATCTGGCAACTGCCGAAGGTCGGCATCCGTCGCGACCGCTCCAGCTCCACCAGCGCCGCGATGCGTGCGTACGCCGAGCCAACCTCGGGCGCGAGATCGGCGTTGGCCGCAGCACCGGGACGCGGCAGCAGCCGGCTCGCGGGAATCGACTCACCGAGCGGGATGCGCTCGGCACGGCTCAGCTCACGCACCCCGTGGATGGTGCGGTCGAGCGCCGCCGACGCGAACGCACCCGTCAATCCCAGCACCACGCCCACGGCGAGGCCGAGCAGCACGTAGAGCTGCGTGTCCGGGAAGCTCGGATCACGCGGCACTTCCGCCGCGTCGACCACGCGCACGTTGTTGCGCTTGATGTTCGAGACGATCTTGGCCTCGATCACCTTGCCCGAGACCTGCTCGAAGAGCTGGCGGCGCGCGCTCGCTTCGTCGGAAAGCAGGTGCGCCTGCGAAGCGCGCGCGGTCTTCTGGCGCGTGCTCTGGCGGGCGAGCTCGACCTCGTCGGCCAGCGCACGCTCGCGCTCGATGGCGGTCTGGTGCTCGATCTCGAGGCCGTCGATGACGCGCCCCACCTCGTCGCGGATGCGCTTCGCCAGCTCGTCGAGCTGGGCGCGAAGCTGCAGCATCTTGGGGTGCTTGTCGCGGTAGCGCTGGCTCAGGTCGGCCTGCTCCGCCAGCAACGAGAGATAGGTCTGGCGCAGCTTGGCGACCACCGGGCTCGCGAGCGTCTCGGGCAGGCTCTCGACCCGCGCCGGGTCGCTCGCGTAACGCCGCGCCTGCTCGTAGCGCTTCTCGATCTGGATTCGATTGACCTGCGCCTCGGTGAGCGCCGATTCGAGCTCGGCCAGGTGCTTCATGTCCTCGCCCGCCGGCGCGTCGAGGTTCACGAGGCCGTGCTCCGCCTTGTACTCCTCGCCCTCCGCGAGGCTTTGGGTGAGGTCCTTGCGAAGCTTGTCGAGCTCGGGTGCGAGGCTGTCCACGTCGTCGCGGAATTTGCGACGCACTTCTTCGAGGTTGGTGCGGACGTAGGACTCGACGATGGCGTTGGCGAGGTCGGCGGCGCACTGCGCGTTGCCGTGCTCGACGCGCACCTCGGAAAGCTTGCTGGTGGCGTCGCCCTTCACCTCGAGCGCGTGGTCGAGCGCCTCGACGGCATCCGCGCCCGCGAGCTTGCAGCGCTGCCAGAGATCTCCCTGATCCACCACCGAGCGCAGGTTGGCTCGGCTCTGAATCAGGTTGCGCTCGGTGGTGTAGAACTGCGCACGCGAATAGAGGTCCTGCTTGCCTGCAGTGACCAGCTCGCTCGTGAACGTACCGACGCTGACGTCGGACGTCTCCATCAGCACGACAGCCCGCGCCGTGAACTTCTTCGGTGCGACCAGGCAGAACGCCGCCACCAGCCCCGGCACCAGCAACGTGAGGCCGACCACCCACTTCCAGCGCCGCGCCAGCACGCCGACGTAATCGGCGAGATCGAGCTCGGAACGGCTTGCGGCGAAGCCGTTTTCGGCACCCGCCGACTCGAGGTTCGACGCCATCAGAAGATCCGCTCCGGCACGTTGATGACGTCACCAGCCTCGAGCGGGATGTCCAGGTCGAGCTGGCCGTCGTCGATGATCGCGTTCACGTCCACCCGGATCACGCGCTTGCCGGCGGAATCCTGACGGATGACTTGAACGTCGCTCTTGTTGGCGAGCGGCGTGAAGCCACCGGCCCGGCTCAGCACCTCCATGAGCGTGTTGCGGTGGGTGAGCTTGAACGGGCCGGGGCGAGGTACTTCACCGAGCACGTGCACCATGCGGCTGCGGTACTCGCGCAGGAACACCGTGAGCTGGGGCGCAACGTAGTAATCGGCGAGCTTCTCGACGAGCGCGTTGCGGAACTCGTCCACCGTCAGGCCGGCGGCAGTGAGCGTGCCGGCGTACGGGAAGTCCACCGTGCCGCGCGGCGACACGCGCAGCGCCAGGTGCTGGAGATCGGCCTCACCGAGCACCGACACGTCGAGCAGATCCTCGACGCCGACTCGGTACTCGGGATCGAGCGCATCCGAGGCGGTGTCCGCGGGATCGCGAGGCTCGCCACCACCGTAAGCGGGCGGCTCGATGACGTAGCGCTTGCCGTCTTGGCGGGCTTCGGGAGCCTTCGCCCGCGGCGAAACGTAGGTCGGCAGCGGGGATGGCACCGGCGGCTCGACCGACGGCGACACGCTCGTCGCGACCGTGGGCGAGGGTTCTTCGCGGGCGATTTCGACCTGCACCGGCTCCGAGGTCCGCGGCGCTTCGTGCGGCTCGGCCGTCTCGCTCGCTTCGGTTGCGATATCCGTCTCGAGACTGGACGCGGCCGGGGCGACGGGCCGCGCAGAGGCCAGCGATGCAGGCTCGTGCGCGACGGGGAGCGCAGCCTCCCGCTCGGGCTCGGCGGCAGCAGCATTCGGGCTCGCTTCTTCCTCGGCGTCCGGACGAATCGAGATCGTCCACCGCGAGGTCGGCTCGATGGCGCCTTCCTCTCGCCCATCGGCAAGGCGGGCCGCTCGCGGCGACTCCGTTTGCGGCACCAGCGCGACCGCACAACCCGTGAACCCGACGCACGCAAGCAGCAGTGCGCACCAGGACGAGACGCGGCACGAGCGCGCGCGATTGGGAAAGAAGGTAGGGATCGACACGAATCGAGCCAGCAGTTCGGGCAGCGGCAGAGGAGCTTCTCGAGTGAAGGAATTGAGGCGGGATGCGTCAGCCCGAGTGGTGGCGACTCACGTCACTCCGCGACGATCCACGTCGAGTAGCCGAGCGATTGAAGCGTGGCGGCGATCGCATCGGCACTGTCGCGATCGCCAAACGGACCCACGCGCACCTGGAAATAGGTCTTTCCGGACGCCGGGGCGGTGCGAACGTAGGCCGGGAACCCTCGGTCCGCCAAGCCCTGGGCAGCGTCTCGCGCGGCGCGCTCGTTCACGATGCTCGACACCTGCACGGAAAAGCGATCCTCGACGGATCGCGACGTGGGGGGGGCGGGAGGTGTGGTCGGCTCGGTGGGCGCTGGTGCCTCGACGGTTGCCGCTTCGGCCGCAGCCGCCGGCTTCTCGACCGGGCTCGGCTCGTTGCCGCCCACCGACCACGCACATCCGGTCGCCAGCGACACCAGCCCGCAGGCTACGGCGAAGTAACGGCCCCAACTCATTATTTCCGTCCTCACGTGGCGCGAAGCGCTGCGAGCGGCGGCACTATATCCCGAGACTTTCGGGATCGGGAACCTCTTCCGTCACTCGGCGAGGCTGCCGGAATTGCGTGCCATGCGCAGATAGCGGCGCGTGTCCTCGCGCTTCGGATCGAGCTCCAGCGCGAAGCTGAGCTCGCGGATCGCGTCGTCGCGGCGGTTGAGCGAGAGCAGCAGTGCGCCGAGCTCGTGGTGCACCTGCGCGTCGGAAGGGGAATATCGCGCGGCGTTTCGGAACGCGGTCTCCGCTTCCGCCTTGCGGCGCGTGCCCGCCAAGAGCCGCCCCAGCTCGAGCCACGTCGCGGCGTCGTCGGTGCGGGTTTCGAGATATGCGCGGAACGCCTGCACGGCGTCGTCGGTGCGGCCCTCGTTCGCCGCCGTGTGTGCCTGGTCGAGCAGCGCGTCCACGCGCTCGATCTGTTCGAGCAACTTGCTGGCTTGGATCACGAAGACGTCGAGCCGCCGGTCGTCGCGGCCGAGCTCCATCACGTGGCGCAGGTACGCGGCGGCGTCGCGGGGACGACCAAGCGCTTGGACCGCTCGGCCGAGCCCCAGCCACGCCTCCAGATTGCTCGGATCGGCGCTGCGCACCAGCTCGAAGCGTTCGGCAGCGTCCGCCCAACGCCGCGCGTCCAGGTCCCGGCGACCCTGCGCGAGCGTGGCCGGCACGTCCACCGACGGACCGGGGGCTGGCGCGCCCTCGCCATCTCGACCCGCCTGTGCGACTCGATTGCGCACCACCGGCGGGCCCGCTGGCGGCGGCACGTCCGACGGCGCCTCGGGCGCGCGCCCCCGCAGGCCTTGCCACACCGCGCCAGCCACCGCCGCCAACACCACCACCATCGCCAGCACCGCACCCCGCGAGCGTGGCGCGCGTGGGCGGTGAACCAGATCGTCGCGACGATCGCGCGCCGCCACGGCGCGACGAACCTCGTCGGCGGTACGCGGCGTGCGTTCCAGGTGCTTGCCCATGCGGATGCGCTCGACGCGATCGAGCGCGGCGTAGAGCTCGGCGCCGTTGGCGGGTCGCCAGTTGGGATCCTTCGAGAGCGCGCCCATCACCAGCCGTTCGAGCTCGCGGCCCACCTCGAGGTCGGGCTTCACGGCCCGCATCGGCCGGGGCCGCTCCTCGATGTGCTTCATCAGCAACGGGATGACCGAATCCGACGTGGTGTCGAAGGGCCGATGGCCGGTGAGCGCTTCGTACATGACGACGCCGAGCGAATAGACGTCGCTGCGCGCATCCAGCGGCTTACCCTGACACTGCTCGGGCGACATGTAGTAGGGCGTCCCGATCAGGACACCGGTGCGGGTGTTCGACTCGTTGGGAGCGCCCTTGAGCTTGGCGATCCCGAAGTCGAGCACCAGCACCCAGTCCGCAACTCCGTTGCGCATGGGCTCGACCATGATGTTCTCGGGCTTGAGGTCGCGGTGCACGATGCCGAGGCGATGCGCCGTACCGACCACGTCCGCCACCTGCTTCATGAGCCGGATCGTGCGCAGCTCGGGCAGCGTCCCCTCGCGCCGGAGCAGCTCGGCGAGGTTCTCGCCACGCACCAGCTCCATCACCATGTAGAGCGTGCCGTCGGTCATCTGCCCGAAGTCCAGGATCTGGACCGCGTGCGGATGGTGGATCTCGCGCGCCTTGGCGACCTCGTCGCGAAAGCGCGCCACCGCGTGCGGATCGCTCATGCGACCCGAGTCGAGGATCTTGACCGCAACCTGCCGGAAAGTACCGATCACCGCCGCGCGATAGACGGCGCTGGTGCCGCCGTGCCCGATCTGCCGCTCCAGTCGGTAGCGCCCGCCCAGCTCCATCCCCTCGCGCGGATCGGGCAGGCGCAGGGAAACCCCGCAATGCGGGCAGGTCTCGTCGCCGGGGACGAGCGGCCCGTCGCAGCTCGGGCACGAGCGGCCCTCCGCGTGAATCGCGCGGGCGTCGAGGTGGATCGTCGTGGACACGGGACCTGCGCGAGTCTACAGCGAGTCGCGGGAGCGGGACGATCCGGTGGGCGCTGCCCGCTCTTCTCCTCAGGCCTGGCTTGCCGATCCCAAGCCTCGGCCGCGTGCGATCAGCGT
>CAYUSL010000408.1:0-5862 GCA_964447125.1 uncultured bacterium
TGAGCCGCACCCGTCCGCGTCGCCACGCCCAGAGCTGCGGGCTCACGTAGTAGACGACCGGCACTCCCAGTCGCTTGAGGAAGCGCGCCAGCAGCAAGTTGAAATCGGGGAAATCCACCAGCACCGCGAGCTCGGGCTGCTCGCGGCGCACGTAGGCGACGAGCGTCCAGAAGGCGCGCACGATCGCCCCCAGGTGCGCCAGCACCTCGAAGACCCCGACCACCGCGACCTCCTCGGCGCGGACCAGCACCTCGACGCCCTCGGCGCGCATGCGGGGTCCACCGAGGCCGACGAATCGCAGCGTCGGATCGAGCGCGCGCGCCTCGCGCACCCAATGGGCCGCGTGCTGGTCTCCCGAGGCCTCGCCCGCCACGATCAGCACCCGGCGCGGAAGCACGCCAGCAGCGCTGCCGCCACCACCTTCGGCGGGAGCGCCGCGCGCCGGCGTCACGGCAGTCGAAGCGGCGGGGGTCACGTGCGTGATCTCGTGCGAACGCCCGAGGGGCGGTCGTTCAGGCGGCCGGGATGCCGACCCCGGATGTGACGCGCTCACGATGCTCCGCCATCGACGCGAGGATGCGATCGGCCAGCTCCATCGCGCGCCGGCCGTCGCTACCCGTGACCACGGGATCGCGCCGATCGCGGACGCGCTCGAGAAAGCTCGCGATCTCGGCGCCCAGCGCATCGCCGTCCACGATGTCGGCGAGCACCGGCACGATGCTGGGGCTCGCGGCGCCATTGGGACCCGCCTCGCGCCGGAATCCCGAGGCCGACTTCTTGTCCAGATCCAGCGACCAATAGCCGGAAGGCTGGAAGAGCCGGATCTTGCGGGTGCGCTCGACACTCACCCGGCTGGCGGTCACGTTCGCGACGCACCCACCGTCGAACTCGATCCGCGCGTTGGCGATGTCGACGTTGCCCGTGAGCACAGCGACACCCACGGCGTGGACGAATCGCACGGGAGCCCCGACCCAGTGGAGCAAGAGGTCCAGGTCGTGGATCATGAGATCGAGCACCACATCCACGTCGCTGGCGCGCTGGGTGTACGGCCCCATGCGCTGGACTTCCGCGAATAGCGGACGATCGATCTGTCCTTCCACCGCGCGCACCACCGGGTTGAAGCGCTCGAGATGGCCGACCTGGAGGACGCGGCCGTGGGCGCGAGCAGCGGCGAGGATCTCGTCGGCCTCGGCGAGCGTGGCGGCGAGCGGCTTCTCGACCAGCACGTCGATGCCCGCGTGAATCAGCGGTAACGCGACGTCGCGATGGGCGGTGGTCGGCACCGCAACGCTCGCCGCGCGTACGCGACCGGGGAGCTCGCGCACGTCGTCGAGGATCACGGCAGGATGATCGCCCAGCGCCGCACGCGCTCGCTCGCGGTCCGGATCGACCACCGCGACCAGCCGCGCACCGGGAAGCGCACGGTACTTCGCGACGTGGCGGCTGCCGTAATAACCGGTGCCGACCACCGCGACGGGAATGGGCTCGGGCTCCGTCACACGTGAATCCCGCGCTCGGATTCGCGGATGAAGCGCAGCAGGTGCTGCACGTCCTCGGTGGCCTCGACGTTCGCCTCCACCTCCTGCACCGCCTTCGAGAGCCGATGCCCCGAGCGGAAGAGGATGCGGTACGCCGCCTTGAGGCTACGAATCCGCTCTTCGGAGAAACCGCGGCGGCGCAGCCCCAAGCTGTTGATGCCGTGCAGTTGCACGTCGCGATTGCCCGAGCAATGAACGAAGGGCACCACGTCCTTGCTGGCCATGGTCCCGCCGCCCAGCATCGCCGAGGTGCCGACCCGCGCGAATTGGTGCACGGCACTCAGCCCGCCCAGAATCGCGAAGCTCTCGATCGCCACGTGCCCGGCGAGCTGTACGCCGTTGGCGAGGATCACGCGATCGCCCAGCGAGCAATCGTGCGCGATGTGGGCGTACGCCATCAGCAAGCAACCGGCGCCCACCTTGGTCAGCCCGCCACCGGCGACGGTGCCGCGATGGACCGTCACCGACTCGCGCACCACCGTACCGTCGCCGATCTCCACCTGCGTGGGCTCGCCTGCGTACTTGAGATCCTGGGGCGGCGCACCCACGCTCGCGAACTGAAACACCTGCACCTTGGCGCCAAGCCGCGTGTGCCCGTCGATCACGGCGTGCGGTCCGATGATCGATCCCGCGCCGATCTCCACGTTCGGTCCGATGACGCTGTACGGCCCGACCGCCACGTCGGGCGCGAGCTTCGCCTCCGGTGCCACGATCGCCGTCGGGTGGATCATGACCGCTCCCCGTGAGCCCGACCGCCGGCGTCGTCGGGCAACCGTGAGAACGCAGCGCTGATGACCGCGTCGCACACCAGTTGCCCGTCGACCAGGGCGCGACAGTCGAAGCGCCAGAAGATGAGCCCGGGCGCGCGTCGCCCTTTCGGATTCTCGAGCTCGTAGCGCAGCGTGTCTCCCGGGACCACCGGCCGGCGGAAGCGCGCCTTGTCGATGCCCGTCAGGCTCGGCAGCCAGCCCTCGCCTTCGGGCGGCGACTGGTGCATCACCCACACCCCCGCGAGCTGCGCCATGCCTTCCACGATGAGCACGCCGGGCATGAGCGGTCGCCCCGGAAAGTGCCCGGGAAAGAACGGCTCGTTCACGGTCACGTTCTTGAGCCCGACGGCTCGCTCGCGGTCGATGGCGAGCACGCGATCCACGAGCAGCATCGGATGGCGATGGGCGATGAGGCGCATGATCTCGGTCGCGCCCAGCACCGCTCGCTCTCCGGCTCCTCCCGTCGACTCGGTCATGAATCTCCCTCGACTCGCACGCCAGCGGCGCGCGATCACTCGCGCGTCTTCTCGGCGAGCGCCGCCGTGAGCCGCTCCACCTCGCGCTCCAGCGTTCGCACCCGGTTTCGCAGCTCGGGCAGCGACGATTCCGCGGCCTTGATCCGCAGGAAGTCGCGGTGCGGGACGGGTGGCCGCCCCGTCACCTCGGCGCCCGCCGGGATGTCGCCCGGCACTCCGGACTGGGCACCGATCCGCGCCCGATCGCCGATCTGAATGTGCCCCACGACGCCCACCTGGCCGCCGAGCTGAACCCAGGCGCCCACGCGCGTGGAGCCGGCCACGCCGACCTGCGCAGCGAACGCCGCATGCGGGCCGACCACGACGTTGTGAGCGATCTGGATCAGGTTGTCGAGCTTGGCGCCGCGCTGAATGCGAGTCTCGCCGAGCGTCGCGCGGTCGATGGCGGTGTTGGCGCCCACCTCGACGTCGTCCTCGAGCACCACCGTGCCCACCTGCGGGATCTTGACCCAGCCATCTCGCGTGGGGGCGAAACCGAAGCCGTCACCGCCGATCACGCAACCCGGTTGCAGTATCACCCGATCGCCGATGGTCACGCCCTCGCGCACCACCACACCCGCGTGGAAAAGCCCGTTCTCGCCGATGGTGCAGTCATCGCCGACGTGCACCCCCGCATTCAGCACGGTGCCGGCGCCGATGCGGCTGCGCTCGCCCACCGTCGAGCCCGGCCCGATCGAAGCGGAGGCGTGTATCCACGCCGAGCCGGCCACCACCGCGGTGGGATGAATGCCCGCCGCCGGCCGTGGCCGAGGATGGAAGACCTCGAGGGCCTTGGCCAAGGCCAGGTACACGTTCGGAGTGACCAGCAAGTTTTCGCCGACCGCGCCGAGATCGGGCGTGACGATGAGCGCCGAGGCGGCGCTCGCCGCAGCCGCGCCGCGGTAACGCGGATGCGCCACGAAAGAGAGAGCCCCCGCCGTAGCCGCAGCGAGCGGCGCGATCCGATCGACGACCACGTCGCCATTGCCACGAAGCTCGACACCGAGTGCCTTGGACAGCTCAGCGAGACGCATGCACGTGGCTCCCCGTGGGGCGCGACGCCGGGAGGCATCCGCGCCATCGAGCGGTGCGAGCGGCTGCGCTTCGCTCGCCGCCGCTCCGCCCCACTCACCTCACGGCTTCGATGCCTTGCCCTCGCCGGCGGTGGCCTTGGGCATCCCCTCGGCGTCGAAGCGCTGGATGAGCTTGTCGGTCAGGTCGAAAGCACCGTCCGAGTAGAGCAGGTTGTGGGACTCGAAGACCAGGGAATACCCGTCTTCCTTGGCCACCTTCTGGACGATGTCGGCGAGCGCCTTGAGGATGCGCTGGGTGGCCTCGCCTTCCTTGCGCTTGAGCTCGTCGAGGACGTCGCTGCGGTAGCGCACCGCCTCCTTCTTCTTGTTCTCGATCTCGCGCTGCTTGTCGGCGAGCGCGTCGTCCTTGAGCGTCAAGCGCTGCTTCTCCACCTCGTCCTGGATCTTCTGCAGATCCTTCGACATCTGATCGAGCTGGCTTTGCGCCTTGGTGACCTCGGCTTCGAGCCTCGTCTTGGTGTCCTTGCCTTCCTTCGAGGTGGTCAGGGCCCGCTGCAGATCCACGACACCGATCTTGACCCGGCTCGCATCCTGCGCCGCCGCGGGGAAGACCACCACCAGCGAAGCGGCGGCCACCAGCCACCCGACGCTCCATGCTCTGACCGTGCCCACCATGATGTTCTCGTCCTTTCTCTTCGCTCGACCGCGGTGAAAGCGCGGCCAGTCGGGATCTCGAGCCGTGACGCGACGTCGTGTGCGACGCTCAGAGCGGAGCGCCTACGCTGAACTGGAGCGAGCTCGCGTCGTCCCCGACGCGGCGTCGCAGAGGATAGCCAATTTCGAGCCGAAGAGGCCCGAGCGGCGAGAGCCAACGGAACCCGAAGCCCACCGAGGTGCGCAGCTTGTCGAGGTCGAATCCGATCCCCTCCGGATAGGCCTCGCCAGCGTCGAAGAACGTGACGCCCTTGAGCCCGAAGCTGGGCACGATCGGGAAGATGAACTCGGTGTTGAAGACGAGCTGCTTGTTGCCACCGATCTCGTCGCCGGTGATGGGGTCCTTGGGGCCGAGGGAGCGCACGTCGAAGCCGCGCACCGAGTTGATGCCGCCCACGAAGTAGCGTTCGAAGAGCGGCAGATCCTGACCCGACTCCAGCGACTCGCCGAAGCTCATGCGACCACGCACCGAGAACACCGTCCCCCAGATCACCGGCACGTACCACGCGGTGCGCGCCTCCAGCTTGTAGAAATCGCTGGTGCCGCCCAGGAAGACACCGGCCAGCTCGGCGCTCAACACGTTGTCCGAGCCGCGCGTGGGATCGAAGCGGTTGTTGAGGGTGTTGCGGCGGACGGCGGCGGTGATGCTGGAGATCTCGTCGGTGCCTTCCTGGGCGCGCAAGATCGACGAAGCGCTCGACGCGACGTCGGTGATCTCGACGTGCTCGAAGCCGTAGGTGAGGCTGCCGTCGATGAACTCGATCAGCGGGTAGCCGAGGGTGGCGCTGCCACCCAAGCGCTTGCGCGTGAAGTCGTTGAACTCGCGCTGATCGTTGAAGACCGAGAGTCCCGCCGAGATGCGGGTGTCGAGAACGTACGGCTCGGTGAACTCGAGATCGACGAGCTGGCGGCGCGAACCCAGGTCGGCGTTGGCGGTGAGGCTCTCGCCGAGGCCGCGGAAGTTGTGCTGGGTGACGCGTAGGTTCACCAGGAACGCGTCCACGCTCGAGAAGCCTGCGCCGGCGGAGAGCGTGCCGGTCTGGCCTTCCTTGACCTTGACCTTGAGATCGACCTCGTCGTCCGCGTTGGTGCGAGCCTCCTCGAAATCGATGGTGTCGAAGAAGCCCAGCCGTTCGAGGCGCTGCTTCGACACCCGGAGCCGCGCACCGGAATAGGTGCTGCCTTCGCTCACCCGAAGCTCGCGGCGCACCACCTTGTCGCGGGTCTTGGTGTTGCCCTCGACCTCGATGCGCCGGAAGTGGACCTTCTTTCCCTGCTCGATCTGGAACAC
>CAYUSL010000409.1:0-5851 GCA_964447125.1 uncultured bacterium
CGTGTGTGGGTGCGCATCCACGGCGTGTGTGCGAATACACGCCTGGGGCGGCGGGTGCGGACGAGCGCAGGCGCGTGGGTGATCGCCGTCACCGTCCTGAGCGTGACCGCGCCGGTAGCGGCAGGGACGCTCGGCTACCCGTGGCTCGCGAACGGCGAGGCACGGCCTGGCATCGCAGCGCGAATCGCGCCGCCCGCCGGCGCGGGGCGAATCGCACTCGCCGAGGGTGCGTTCGGCGAGTGGCTGCGCCACTTGCCGCTCTTGCCGGGCACGCCCCCTGTGCTGCTCTTCGATGGCTCACCCAAGATCGAGCAAACGGCGCACGTGGCGGTTGTGGATCTGGACGTGGGCTCGCGCGATCTCCAGCAATGCGCGGATGCCGTGATTCGACTACGCGCCGAGTGGCTGTGGGCTTCGGGACGGAAAGACGAGATCGCGTTCGACTTCACCTCGGGCGATCGGGCGAGCTGGGCGGGGTGGCGCGCAGGTGAGCGACCAGTCGTGGTGGGAAGCTTCGTGCGCTGGATGCGACGAGCGCCCCCCGAGGATTCCCGCGCCGCCTTTCGCAGCTACCTCGAAACGGTGTTCCGGTACGCCGGCTCGGCGTCGTTGGAACGCGAGCTGACGCCCGTCGAGCGTGAGGCGAGCGTGGTGCCTGGCGACGTTTTCATCCAGGGCGGCCACCCCGGTCATGCCGTGCTGGTGGTGGACGTCGCCGAGGACGTCGCGGCGTCGCGGCGCTATTTCCTGCTCGCCCAGAGCTACATGCCGGCACAGCAGGTCCACCTGCTGCGCAATCCCGCTCGCGCCGACCCGTGGTACTTGGCCGGCGCGCCCGGCCCGCTCGTGACCCCCGAGTGGATCTTCCCGCCGGGCTCGCTTCGCCGATTCGCGCCTGCGCCGATGCCCGTGCCGATCGATGGGCCCGGAGGCCCAGCGGTCCCTCGGTGAGCCAGGTGATCTCGAGCCCGCCGCGGCACCGCGACGCAACCAACCCACACCATGCCCGCGCTCGCGCGGGCTCACCTCACGCTGACGGTTGGCTGCGGCGACGAACCGTCAGCCGCCGCGGCGTGGATCGGTCCCGACGCGCAGCGTGCAGTGGCCGAGGGTGACGCTCGCCCCAGGCGCATCGCCGTCGTCGAGGGGCACTTCGAGCACCCTGGCCTCGAGCGACGTGCCGTCGCCGAGACTGCCTGAGAGCCGTACCCGCTGGGCGCGGATCTCACCGATCACTTGGCCCGCGGCCGTGAGCGTCTCGACCTCGATTCGTCCGTGAACGGCTGCGCCAGCCGCGATCGTGAGGCTCGGTGCGTGCACGTCCCCGCTGAGCTTCCCCTCGACGACCACCGGCGCCTCGCCGCGCAGGCTTCCCTGGAGCTCGGTGCCGGCGGCGATGACGGTGCTGCCCCTGGGCGTTGCATCCATGGCGTTCGCTCCTTCGTGCGCGCCCGCGCTCATCCGTCGATCTCCAGGTCGAGTACACACCCCGCCTCGAAGCCGAAGCGCGTGCCCCCGGGTGGCTGTCGCACTCGGCCGGCGGCGAACCCGCCGGCAGCGACCACCAACACCCGCGCGGTGGTTTCGGCCTTCTGCTCGCCGTTGCTGGTGAGGCGGCCGCGTACGGTGACACGCCCCGTGCCGAAGATCCTGCAGCTCGCCAGCACGCCGTTGATCCCGATGGTCAGGTGCGTGTCGTCACCCAGCTCGAGCTGGCAATGCTCGAACGTGGCGTCCACGGTGACGGTCGAGCCCGGCGCGAAGCGCAGCTCGGCGTTCCGCAGCAGGTCGCCGCTGCCGAAGTAGCGGGTGTTGGGTTCGAGGGGGGGTGGCGGTGCGTGCGCGACGGCGGTGCTGTCGGCATCGCCCGTGGCCGAAGGCGTGGCTGTTCCCGAAGTGGAGCGCGCCAGTGCCAGCGCGGGAAATCCACCGAGCTTGGCGCGCTCGGCGCGCTCGGATCGATCGCCGCCGGTGCTCAAGTCCACCCACGCGGTCTTCGAGCCTTCGAGCTGGACTTCCGTGACGGCGGCGCCGAAGACCCGCGCGCCGTCGAGCACCGCGCCGCTCAGCATCGCCGAGCCGAGGTTCGAGTCCCGCAGATCGGCGTCGGTGAGGTCCGCTTCCTCGAGATTCGCCGCTTGCAGGTTGCCCCGCGCCAGGTCGGCACCGCGCAGGATCGCGCCGCCCAGGTAGGCCGCGTTCCAGTCGGCACCGCGGCAGCGAGCTCCGCCCAGGTCCGCCTTGCCGAGGTTGGCGTCGACCAGCACCGCACGCTCGAGCCGTGCATTCACCAGCGACGCGCGCTCGAGCGACGCACCTTCCAGGTTGGCCGCGGCGAGATCCGCTCCGCGCAGCGCGGCCTTGGCGAGATCGGCGCCTTCCAGGTCGGCGTTCCTGAGCTTGGCGCCTTCCAGGAGCGCCTCGCTGAGATGGGCCTCGCGCAAGTTGGCGCTGGATAGGTCGGCGCCGCGCAAATCGGCGCCAGCGAGATTGGCCCCGTGAAGATCCGCGCGGGCCAGGTTCGCCTTGGGAATGGAAATCCCTTGTAGCTCGAGTCCCGCCAGGTTCGCCCGTTCCAGCGACCCGGCCAGCTCGAGATCGCGCAGCACGTTCTGCGCCGATCGACTGCTCATGACGACTCCTTTGCCGTGCGCTGGGTCGTGCACCTGCGCCGGCCCGCCATCCGCGGGCTCAGCGGCTGCCCCCGCGTGGCACGCGTCCCCCGACCGACTCGACGTAGCGAGTCAGCCGATCGATTCGTTTCTCGTAGGAGAGCGGACCGAGCGCGTCGATCAGCCCCCGCTCTCCCAGCTCCGCCAGCGCCACTTGGATCTTGAGCAGCACGTCGAGGCGCCGGCGGCGGTGCGCCCATCGCACGCGATCTTCGCGGCGCAGGGCTTCGTACGCTTGATGAGCCTCGCCGAGCTCGCTCAGCAACGCGGCAACGCGGCTGATCCGGTCGGCCCGAGCCGGGGCGTCCGCACCTTCGCCGCGCGCTGCGAGGTAGCCCTGGACACGCACGCAGATCCGCGTGGCGAGCGACTCGGAGATGCCAGCGGTCACCGCCAGATCCTTGGGTGTGGCCTCGGCGAACATCTCCACCGAGGTCAGCCCGGCGCCGAAGATCTTGTCGAGGGTGACGGTGCCCACGTCCGGGATCTGCCGCAAGAGCGAGAGCAGGATGATGTCGTCGGCCGAGTTCGGCGCGGCGCCGTCGTCGATCCGGAACGCGCCTGGCAGCGCTTGCTCCAGAGCGTCGTACGTGTCGAGGATGCGGTTGCGGATCGCTCCCGAGACGATGGGCTCGCGGGCCTCGACGGCGGTCTGCAGCGCCGCTGCGAACCGCGAGAGCTTGCCGACCAGATCCCCCACCGGCAGCCGCTCGGCCGCGCGCACCACCATCTCCATCGCCGGGCGGTGCATGTCGAGGCCCGCGGAGCTGGTGGGGCCGGTTCGCAGATGCGCCACGAAGCGCCGCACCGGCGCGATGTAACTGCGGGTGATCTCGCAGAAGGCACGGAGGGCGTCGGCGTCACCGCTCGCGGCGGTGGGCGATTGCGACGCCGCCTCGGCAGGCGACGGCATCTCGAGCGCGGTGACACCGAGCACCGATGCGTCGCCGGGCGTTTGCGACGCATCGGATGCCGCGAAGAGCGCGTCCAAGCGGCGCTCCACGATGTCACCGAGCGTCGCTGCCGGTGGCGGCGTAGGCTCGGCGGCGACGGGCGTCGCCGCGCCGTCAGGCGCGTCGGGGTCAGCGAACATGCGCGGATAACCGCCGGCGTCACTGCCGTTACGCGAGCGGCGGTTGCGGACCCGTGACCAGAGGCTCATGGCGATGTCGGGGCACAGGCCGTCGCCGAGCTCCGCGAATCGAGACGATTCGAGCCCGGTGCGCTGTGTGTCGCGACGAAGATCATTATGTGCAGAGTCTCAGCTCGCGGGCCAATCCCGAGCCAGGCGCAAACGGCGCGCGACCACCAGATGCCCCGCCAGCGCGAACGCCACCGGCCCCGCCGGAAGCCAGACGTAAGGGAATCGCGTGACCCAGGTGTTGAGTCGCTCCGGCGACGATCCGAACGCGTGAATCGGCGGTAGCGAAGCCACGGCGATGCCACCGACCACGGCCAAGAGCACCAGCCCGAGGGTGTTCCACGCCACGACCAGCACGCGCGGTGCCGTTTTCGTGGCGATCAGCGCCGCCACCATCACTGCTGCGATCCCGGTGACGATGTCGAAGTTCCAGCCTGAAAACGACATCTGTACCGGCATGACGCCTTCGACCGCGGCGCGGTGCATGATCAGCTCGAGCGGCAGCCGAAATCCCTGGATTCCGACCAGCCAAGCGAGGGGCACGCCTGCGGCGAGACGGCCGCCCACGGGGGAGATGGCCATCCCGGCCGCGACCCCCAGCACGCAAGCCATGAACGGCATCATCACCGGCGGGCGGGCCTCGAAGCGCGCCAGCACCCCGGATGCGGCGACGAGCGCGGTCGCGGCGAGCCAGCCGCCGACGGCGAGCGCCGCGATCCACGCGCGGCCGCCGGCACGCGCGTAGCCGAGCACGAATGCGAGCGCGACTCCCAACGCGATCGCTGGGATGCCACCGGCGACCAGCCAGGACGCGGCAGGTGAATTCACGTGTCAGGCCTCCGGCGGTGAGCCAATCGTCGATGGCGCCGTCGGTCAACCCACGACATCATCGGGCGCCGGTCATCGAACCGATTGCGTTGCCGCCTCTTGGTGCAGCGCCCGTCACGCGGTAGGAACGCGGGTCGGAACACCGCCACGGACGAAAGAAGGCCACGGCTCGCATGCGGTTGCGCTGGCTCGCCCAAGATCTGCTC
The DNA here is from genome assembly GCA_964447125.1 of uncultured bacterium. GTDB lineage: Bacteria > JADJOY01 > JADJOY01 > JADJOY01 > JADJOY01 > JADJOY01. The sequence goes on from CAYUSL010000409.1 coordinate 4,848, forward strand.
GAGATCCCGACCTTCGCGCGCATGTCGCTGGCGCTCCGGCGGGCGTCGGCCACGGGGCGAGATACCTGCGCGACGCTGGTGGTGCGCCAGGCCGAGCGCCACGGCGAGCGGACGCTGCTCCGGTTCGAAGACTCGACGCTGAGTTACGCCGAGTTCAATCGGCGCGTGAACCGCTTCGCGCATTTCCTGCGGCGCGAAGGGCTCGGCCGCGGCGACGTGTTCGCGCTCATGATGCGGAACTCGCCGTCGTTCCTGGTGGCCGAAGCCGCGGCGGCGAAGGTCGGCGCGGTGGCGGCGCTGGTGAACCACCACTTGGTGGGCGCGGCGCTCGAGCACGTGCTCGCCGCAGCGGAGCCGAAGCTGGTCGTGGGCGATGCCGCCGCCGTCGAGCCGCTCACACACGTGGGAACGCACGCGCAGATCTGGTGTGAAGGGGACGCTGCTGCGTTGCCGCCGGGCTTTGGCGCCCTCGACGCGGCGCTCGCCACCTCCGACGAGCACGAGCCGCCACTCGCCAATCTCACCGGCGGCGACGTCTTTCTCTACATCTACACCTCGGGCACCACCGGCTATCCAAAGCCCGCGATCATCCGCCACATGCGCTTCACCATGGGCGGAATCGCGCTCTCGGGCCTCTTCGGCATCGGTGCCGACGACTGTGTCTACGCGCCGCTGCCGCTCTACCACGGCCAATCGAACTTCGTGGGCTTCTCGGTGGCGTTGCGCGCTGGCGCCGCCTTCGCGTCGCGTCGCGTGTTCAGCGCCAGCGAGTTCTTGCCCGACGTGCGGCGTCACGGCGCCACGATGTTCGTGTACGTGGGCGAGCTCTGCCGCTACCTGCTGGCCCAGCCGCCGAGCCCCGCCGACCGCGATCACCGGTTGCGCGTGGCCGCGGGCGCGGGCATGCGTCCTGACGTGTGGACGGCGTTCCAGGAGCGCTTCGGCGTGACGCGGATCTTCGAGATGTACGGCGCCACCGAGGCCAACGTGACGCTCATGAATCG
>CAYUSL010000410.1:0-5851 GCA_964447125.1 uncultured bacterium
CGCGCGGCGCGCACGTCATCGCAGTCTCCACCCCGGAAGCTCGCGGCGACAAGCCCCGCCGGCGAGCCGCGAGCGAAGCGAGGCGACTTGGGGGCGGGTCCCGGCGCGGCTCGGCCGCGACGGGCGGGAGGCTGGAACAGACCCCCGGAAACGCCTCCCCCCGCTTCACGTTTCTTCACCGACCCACAACACACGAGCAAGAGGCGAGCGCCACCTTCTCGCGTGCCGCCGGATGGACCGGCGTGCAGCAACGGCCGAGGGCGCACGAGCAGCCCCGGCTTCGAACGAGGAGCAACACCATGAGGACGAACCGAATCTCTCCCCGCAGTTTCACTCGCATGGCGGTCGTGGGCACGATGGCCCTCGCCGGTCTGCTGGCATTGGTAGCGCCGAGCGGCGCCGGCAGCGGCCATGGCGCTGGGCCGAATGGCGCGGGCGCGCGCGGCCCCGACGACGGACACGGCCCCGGCCCCCGCATGATGCTGGGCGGCGGGCCACTGATGATGTCACTCGGCGATGCGCTCGACGGCGCCAAGCTCACCGAGGCTCAGAAGGCGACCCTCGATGGCATCCGCAAACAGGCGTCGGCGCTGCGCGACGAGGTGCGCAAGCAGTTCGAGTCTGTGCATTCCGACATCGACTCCGAGCTCAGCAAGTCCGAGCCGGATCTCCGCGCCTTGAGCCAACGCATGACCGCACTCCACGAGCAGATGCGCAAGAGCTTCGACGGCGTTCGTGACGGCTACCTGGGGCTTTACGACCAGCTTTCGGCGGATCAGAAGAAGAGTGTCGCCGCGGCACTGCGGGCGCGCATGGAGGAGATGAAGCAGCGTCGCGAGGATTGGCATCACGGGCCGCACGGCCGCTGGAACGACGAGGGCGGCGACAACGGCTGAACACGTGCGCGCGGCGCGCATGCGGCGCGCGCTGCCGAGACGTCGGCGGGCAAACCGCGTAGCCTCCCTGACACCACGAGACGGCCGAGCCGGGCCCCGTCGCCCGCCACTCGGCCGTGAGGAGGTTCGAGGTGAGAGGATCGACCAGGCGCACGGCGATCGGCATGGCCTTCGTGCTCGCGACGGCGGGGGCGTGCGTGAGCGGCGGTGTGGATCAACCGTCGAACGACGGCGGCGGTGGAGGAGGAGGCACGACCACCAGCGTCTACCAGGCCGGTACGGTGGCCATGTCCGGCGACGAGTCGTTCACGTACTCGGACGTGACGCTCACGTTCGTGGGCGATCCCGCCACGGTCACCATCGAGGCGACGGCCGGCGGCACCACGTACGTCTGGACCGGTAGCTACGCGCGAAGCGGCGAAGCCGTGAGCACCGATCCGCTGCCCGAGGCCTCGGCGGGCAACGACGACGTGATGACGCTCACGGGCAGCACGCCGTCGACTACCCAGCTCACTGGCACGCTCACCGAGAGCTATCCCAAGAACGGCACCACCTTCGAGGTGAGCGGCGGCTTCACCGCGACTCTCGTGGAATGACGGTGAAGCCGTGACGGTCGTGCGCATCATCCCGCGAGCCAGAGGCGCGCAACACAGATGAAGGGATCGAGGCCCACATCCGCATCCAGCACGGGCAACGCCGGCATCGCGAACGGCGACGAACCCATCGTCCATGCGCTCTTGGTGGAAGACGACGTCCGCCTCGCCGACCTCACGCGCGAGTACCTCACGCGACACGGCTTGGTGGTGAGCGTCGTCCACGATGGCGAGGAGGCGCTCGCCGAAGCGCTCGCGCGTCGCTTCGACGTGGTGCTTCTCGACCTCATGCTCCCTGGGCTCGGCGGCATGGAGATCTGCCGTCGACTGCGCGAGCGCAGTGACGTTCCCGTCATCATGCTCACCGCGCGCGGCGAGGAGGCGGACCGCGTCATGGGCCTCGAGATCGGCGCCGACGACTACGTCGCCAAGCCGTTCTCGTCGCGCGAGCTGCTGGCGCGCATCCGCGCGCAGGTGCGGCGCGCTCGCGGCCGCGCCGGCCCCAAGATCCACGCCGTGGAGGTGGACGGCTTGGCGCTCGATCCCGGCACGCACGCGGCCACCCTCGATGGCGAGCTCCTCGATCTCACCTCGTACGAGTTCGCCCTGCTTCTCGCCCTCGCCGAAGCCGCCGGGCGCGTGCTGAGCCGCGAGCGCCTGATCGAGCTGGCGGGCGGCAGCCCCGACGAGTCGTTCGATCGCTCGATCGACGTGCACGTCTCGCGGCTGCGCCAGAAGCTCGGCGACGATCCCCGCAACCCACGCCGCATCCGCACCGTGCGAGGAGCCGGCTATCAGCTCTTGAGGCGCTCGTCGTGACGGTGCGCGCCGATCGCGCTCCACGACGGCGGCTCTTCTGGCGCATCTACGCTCAGGGATTGGTTCTGGTGGCCTCGTCGGCGGCCGCCGTGTACCTCGTCACTTCGTGGCTCGGACCACCGGCGCCCTGGCACGGACCGCCAGGCGCGCTCTTCGAGCGGGTGGTGAGCGTGGATCTATCGAGCGCCCTCGGTGAGCCGCGAGAGCTGCGCGAGAAGGTCGAGGAGCTCGCCGAGATTCTCGGCGCCGACGTGGCGGTCTACGACACCGGCGGCGCGCGGCTCGCGGCGGCAGGCGCGCTTCCACCAGGCCCGCTCACCGAGCCGTGGCCACTGCGCGACCGCTTCCGCAATCGCGGCGATCGCTGGGTGCGGACGTTTCCGCTCGGGCCGTGGCCGGGCTCCGCGTACGCGCGGGTGGCCCCCAACACCCGGCGGCTGGTGCTGCACGCGCAATCGTTGGTGGGCGTGCTCGCGGTGCTCACGCTGCTCTCGTTCCCGATGGCGCGAGCGCTGGCGCGACCCCTCGAAAAGCTCACCGCCACGGCCACCGAGCTGGGGCAGGGCAAGCTGGCGGCGCGCACCGGGCGGGGGCGCGACGACGAGGTCGGGGCGCTGGCGAAAGCGTTCGACGAGATGGCGGCGCGCATCGAGACGTACGTGACGAGCGAGAAGGAATTGCTCGCGGGTGTCTCGCACGAGCTGCGCACGCCGCTCGCTCGCGTGCGCGTGGCGCTCGAGCTCGCCGAGGAAGAGTCGGCCGATCCCGCCGAGGTACGAGCGCGGCTCGCGGGCATCGGCCAGGATTTGGCCGAGCTCGAGAGCATCCTGGCCAACGTGTTCGCGATCGCGCGCCTCGATCACATCCACGGCGCCGGCGCGCTCGCGCTGGGGCGCGGCGCAGTCTCGCCAGCCAAGCTCGTCGGGGACGCAGCGGCGCGCTTTCGCGCAGCGCATCCCGAGCACACGCTGAGCGAGCAAGTGGCGGCGGGCCTGCCCGAGCTCGAAGGCGATGCGACGCTCTTGCGTCGGGTCCTCGACAACCTCCTCGACAATGCTGCTGCTTACGGTGAGACCAACGCACCGATCGAGATCGCGGCACGGCTCGATCCCGGCGGTGGCGCCGTCGAGCTCGCCGTGAGCGATCGCGGCGTGGGCGTGAGTGCGGCGGATCTGCCGCGCCTATTCGAGCCCTTCTTCCGCGGCGATCGCAGCCGCGCGCGCGCAACCGGTGGCGTCGGTCTCGGCCTGACGCTCTGTCGCCGCATCGTCGAAGCGCACGGAGGGCGCATCATCGCCGAGCGCCGTGACGGCGGCGGTCTCGCGGTCCGCGCGACGCTGCCGCTCGGACGCAACGACGGCTGAGATTCCGCGTCAGCGCGCGAGGCCTTGCTCGCGCAGCGCGTCCAAGAGTCCGCGGGACCAGGTCTCCGGCACCGCTCGTGCCGGATGCTCCCACGCGATGACCGGCAGTCGCGGAAATGCTTCGGCGAGGCGCTCGCCCAGGATCTCCGCCACGTCGCGACCAAAGAGGATCACCGCGCGCGGTGCGAGCGCTTCGATCGACTCCGCTGCGGCGCGCCAGCGCAAGCGCGCCATCTCGTCCTGGATCGCACGTGCATCGTGACTGCCACGCGCCCGCACGGTGCGTACCAAGTCCGCAGGCGTGCGGTTCTTGCGGGTTTCCGGCTCCATGAAGAGGAGCGAGCACGGGTTCGCCACCACGACGTCGCGAAACCCCTCCTCGGCCGAGCCCCAGCCGAGATCGAGAAATCGATACACGCGCACCGCCGAGGACTCGAACGTGCGCGTCAGGTAGGGATGGAGCGAGCGCGGCGCTAGCCCGGGTAGGGCGAGCGACTCGCCGTGCGCCCGCAGCTCCACGGCGAGACGCGGCAACCGCTCCTCGATCCGCTTCAGATCGGTGAACGGGATGCCGCTCTGCGCCATCCCGTAGGGCCCCGGATTGAGCCCGAACACGGCGAGCGGCGCGCGGTTCAGCGGATACGCGGCACGGAAGTGGACGTGCCAGCGCTCGCCGTAGAGCCCGGGATTCCAAACCTGCCAGCCGGTAGCGGCCGCGATCGTGGGGGCGAAACGCTCCCAGCGCCGCGCCGCAGCGAGCTTGGTGCGACCCCACACGTCTCCGCCAGCGTGAGCCGCGACGTGCTCCGATCGGTCACGACTCGTCATGGCATGAACACCGTCGTCCACATCCGATTCACGAAGCAAGCCGTAGGACAGATGCAGAACGAACTCGCCGCGCGCCGACGGCTCGCAGCGGGTGCACCCCATGCCGCGGCGGTGGGGGACTGCGAAGCATCGAACGATCGCCAGCGACACAACGACGCCTTCGGGACGTCAGAGGAGGACTTCGCATGCGCAGCTCGAAACGCAGGTACCCGGCGGCGGCCGCTGCCGCCGTCTTCGCCCTCGCGGCTCCCGCGTGGTCGGCGGACCACCGCGACTCGCCGTCCGTCATCGCGGACCCGAGCGCCGACATCGCCGACGTCTTCGCGTGGAGCGCGGCGGATGGCAATCGAGTGAACCTCGTCATGACGGTGGGCCGTGCCGTCGCCGAGGACTTCCAGTTCTCCGATCACGTTCAATACGTCTTTCACACGCAGAGTGCCGCGAGCTTCGGCGCGTCGGAAGCCCCAGCCGTCGACATCATCTGCGAGTTCGACGCGAGCCAGACCGCCACTTGCTGGGCGGGCGCCAACGAGTACGTGACGGGCAACGCCAGCAACGCCGCAGGGATCACGAGCAGCTCGGGCTCGTTCCGGGTCTTCGCCGGCCAGCGCAACGATCCGTTCTTCTTCAACCTCGACGGCTTCAATCACACGGTGGCGGTCGTGGACTCGGTGGAAGCGAGCCTCAGCTTCGACGAGAACGGCTGCCCGCTCCTCGACGACGCGACCTCCGCGACGCTGCGAACGCTGCTGCAGAGCAACGCCGACGGCAGCGGTCCGGCGACCGATACGTTCGCGAACTCGAACATCCTCGCGATCGCCGTGTCGATCGACAAGTCGATCCTCACCCCCGGCGGCCCCATCTTGAGCGTCTGGGGCAGCACCCACGCGCGCTGAGTCCTGAGCGGACGCGCACTCAACCCGACATCCCAGGAGACCGCATCCATGAACACTCGACCGTTTCGATGGGCCGTGCCGCTCGCCGCGGTGCTCGCCCTGGCCGCTTGCAACAACGACGACAACAACCCGCCGCCGGTGGAGACGCCGCCCCCGCCGACACTGGGTGTGCAGATCGATCGCATGGCGCGGCCCGCCGTGAACACCGCGCTCGACCACACGTTCGATCTCGACGCGGATCGCAAAGGGATGGCGAAGGACGCCTACAACGCCAACGGCAGCCCCACCGACTGGGTCACCGCGTACACCAACGAAGTCCGCGCGAATCTCGCCATCCTCGACTCGCTCGACAGCGTGTGCGGCAATCAGCTCTTCGCCGATGCCACGGCACCGCGCTACAGCACCTTGGCCGCGGTGCTCGCCGACGACCGGCTCTACCTGAACACCGCATCCAC
>CAYUSL010000411.1:0-5820 GCA_964447125.1 uncultured bacterium
AAGTGCAGTTGGCGCGCCACCGGTGACTCACGGGTCATGATCGGCAACCACCAGGCGTGCATGGCCCTCGACGCGTGGCGGAAAGGTTTCCACGAGTTCGACGTCGACACGCTGTACGAAGCGGCGATCAAGAGCGCCGATCTCGACGAGAACACCGTGCCGGTGCTGGGCTGCGGCTACTTCGAGCGCGGCACGCCGCCGAGCTACGTGAAGCGTGGCTTCGTGGGCCTCGAATGCGACGTCACCCAAGCCGCATCCATGACCCTCGAATACGCGTACGACGATTGGTGTCTGGGAGAGCTGGCGCGAGAGCTCGGGCACGACGACGATGCCGAGCGATTCGCTGCACGCGCCCAGAACTACCGGAACCAGTGGAATCCGGCGCACCAATCGATGCAGGCGCGCTTCGGTTGGGGCGCCTGGCTCGAGCCCTTCGATCCCAGCGCGACGTGGGGGTTCACCGAGGCCAACGCGTGGATCTACACCTGGTTCGTGCCTCACGACGTCGAGGGGCTCATCGCGCTCGTGGGGGGCGACTCGGAGTTCCTCGCCAAGCTCGACACGTTCTTCGACGGCGGCCACTACGACGCCTCGAACGAGCCGGATTTCCACGCGCCCTATCTCTACGCCTACGCGGGCGCGCCGTGGCGCACAGCGGAGCGCGTGCAATCGCTGCGCGCGTCGGTTTTCTCCGCGACACCCGACGGGCTGCCGGGCAACGACGACGCCGGTGCCACGAGCGCGTGGCTCGCGTTCTCGATGCTCGGCCTCTATCCGGTCACGCCCGGTGAGCCGGTGTACGTGCTGGGCACGCCGACCTTCGAGCGCGTGGCGCTTCGACTGGGCGGTGCCGGCTCGCACGGACGAACGTTCGTGATCGAGGCGCCCGGCGTCTCGGCCACCAACGTCTACGTCCAACGCGCGACTGTCGACGGCGTGCCATTGGATCGCGCATGGATCACCCACGACGAGCTCGCCAGCGGCGGCACGCTCGTCCTCGAGATGGGGCCGGCGTCCTCCGATTGGGCGACCGGTGCCGAGCCGCCACCGCCGCGGACTCACTGATTGAGCACGCGCCGGAAGACGCTCTTCGCGTTGGCGATCGCCGTCGTGGTCACAGCGGCATTGGTCGCCGCGGGTGTGCCGCGCACCCTTCGTTCGATGCTGCGCGGAACGGCGCCCTCTGTGGTGGAGCGGGTGGCGCAGGGATCCACTGCCCCTCAGCCTCGAGCTCCGATGGTGCGTCGTCTCGCGCCCGGCGCACGCTGCCTGCTCGATGCGCACCAGGGCGATACCGCGTTCGGCGACGTACGCAGCGTGTGCAAGGTGGGGCTCTTCAAGTGCTGGGTGCCGGGCTGCAGCGATGGGGCGATCCGCATCGGTGCCGGCGGCGCGCTGCTCGCGTCTGGCGGCGACGATCCACCTCCTGCCAAGTCGCTCGGCACGATCCGCATCTTGGCGCTCGGCGGCTCGACGACTGCGGGGATGGTCGATCCCGCGCTGGTGAACAACTGGCCAAGCGAGCTCGAGCGTGCGCTCGCGCCGCGGCCGCCCGAGTCGGATCGCGGCAAGCGCTTCGAGGTCATCAACGGCGCTGCGCCGGGCTACGACTCGCACGCCAGTGAGGCGTGGCTGCGGAACTTCGGCCGCTACTACACGGACGTCGACATGCTGATCCTCGGCGAGGAGGTCAACGATCTCTTCGGTTGCGCGATGCTGCGCGGCTCGGACGCAAGCGACGCCCCCGACGCGCAGCAGGTCGTCGAATCGTATCTACGCGGCAACGCGGATACGACGATCGACGCGGTGGCGGCGCTCGATCCCTGGTTCGATCGCCACCGCTCGTTCTTCGTCGCACAGCGCGAGCGTGTTGCCCGCGAGCGCTGGATCGACGCCTCCCGCGCCGTGCTCCTCGGTGACAGCGACCGCGACGAAGCACGCTTGCGTGACTGGATCGACTGCGACGCCAATCGCCGCGACCCGGCGAAGGAGCCGCTCGGATCACCCTCGGTTCTCGATGACTTCGAGCTCGGCTGGCGCTACACGGAGGCGGCGTACCTGCGCATCGTGCGCCAGGCGCGCGCCCGCGGCATCCGCACCATCGTGGTCTCGACCACGCCCCACGACTTCGCTGACTGGCGTGTACCCGTACCGGATGCCACCGGGTGCGGCGGGCTCGCGTTCTCGTCGAACGATTGGTTCCGTTACGTCACGCTCGTCCACAACCCTGGGGTGCGCCGCTTCGCCGCTTCCGAGGGCTTGGTGCTCGCCGATCTCGAAGCGTGGGTGAACGCCCTCGACGATCAGAGCCGCCGCCGCATGTTCCCCTGTGAGTGGATGCACACCGACGCCCACGTCGGTCCCGCTTTTCTCGGCTCTCGCTACGCCGAGCTGGTGCGGGTGAGTCTGGCCGAGGCGCCTCATCCGCCGTGAGCGGAGGGTTCAACTGGCCGCGAGGTGGTCGAGAAGGAGCGCGTTCACGCGAGCGGGGTCCTGGATCGGTGCGCCGTGGGACGCGCCGTCGAGGACGACGAAGCGTGCACCGGGAATCCCGTCTGCGATGGCGCGCCCCAGCGCGGGCGGTGCGATGGGATCGTGGCGCGCGCTGACCACCAGCGTGGGCAACGAGGCGAGCTCACGCAGGCGACGGGTCACGTCGTGGTTGCGCATGGCGCCGAGCTGCTTCATCTCGATGGGCGCGTGATCGGCGAGGTCGTGACCGAAGAGCGGCGCGAGGCGTGCGGCGAGGGCGTCGCAATCGGTGGCGGCGAGAACCTCCGGCGGATACACGATCTGAAGGAACGCGCGGCGGCGCATGCGTCGCGTGCCGACGCGGCTGCGTGTGCCGAGCCACATCATGTGCGCCGACGATCCCGCGGCGGCGCCGCGCGCGAAGGTGCAGACGAGGCTCAGGCTTCGCACCCGCTCACGCGCAGCGAGCGCCAGCTCGAGGGCGATGAGGCCGCCCAGCGAGTGGCCGATGACGTGCACGCTCGACCAGCCCTGGGTCTCGACCAGCGCCAGCGCGTCGGCCGCGAAGGTCGCGACCGTGAAAGGTGCGCTGCCCACCGGCTGGCTCGCCGCCATGCCGCGATTGTCGAACCACAGGCAGCGATGGTGCTCCGCGAGCGCCTCGACTTGCGGAAGCCAGCCGTCGCCGTGAACGCCGACTCCCTGGATGAGCAGGACCGGTGGGCCGGCGCCCCGTGTTGCGTAGGCGAGGCGGCATCCAGCCCGCTCGATCGCCCCGCGCTCGGTCACGGAGTCACGGCTTCGACGTCGACGAGCCGCTGGCCGCGCTCGACGACTTGGCCGACTTGCACCAGCACGGCCGCGACCTTGCCGGCGTGGGGAGCTTTCACCTGCAGCTCCATCTTCATCGCCTCGAGCAGCACCAGTGTCTGGCCGGCTTTCACGTCCGCGCCAGGATCGACGAGCACGGCGCGAACCTGCCCGGGCATGGTGGCTTCGAGAACGTCGTGGCCGCTCTCGCTCGCCCCGCCCGTGCGGCGTTTGGGCGAGCCGTCGATGCGCTCGAGCTGGAAGGTGCGATCGCCGACCGCGACCCAGCGCCGCGTACCCTCCGCGGCCACGTACGCCGAGCGCCGCACACCGTCGATCGTGAGCTCGAGCCGCCCGCCCGAGTGGGGGCGCACCGTGACGTCGTGGACGCGTCCGTCGATCACCGCGCGCCAGCCGTCGCCGTGGCGCTCGATCGCCACCAAGTGCGGCGCGCGGTCGCCTGCGCGGTAGTGGAAACCGCTCACGACCGGCCCCCGCTGCCGCTCAGCCGGAATGCGTCGCTGCGCCGCCATGCACCCCAGGGATCGGTTGCTGCGCTCGTGCTCGACGCGCCGCCGACCTTGGCGCCGCTGGCACCGAGCGCGTCTGCGAGTGCTGCGGCGACGAGCACCTCGTCGAGCGGCGGAGCGTCGGACGGCCGCCAGTCGCTCATGTGCTCGTCGATGAAGCGTGTGGTTGCGCCGCCACGGCGGAACACCTCGTGGGCGAGGACGTCGCGCAGGAAGGCGAGATTCGTGGTCACGCCCAGGATCACGTAGTCGCCGAGGGCTCGGTCCATGCGGCGAATCGCGTTGGCACGATCTTCGGCTTGCACCACGAGCTTGGCGATCATCGGGTCGTAGTGGTGGGTGATGGTGTCGCCACTCGCCACCCCCGAGTCCACGCGTACGCCCGGGCCGCGGGGCTCGACCACGGTGAAGAGTGGGCCGGTGTCGGGCAGGAAGCCGTTGCCGGGATCCTCGGCGTAGACGCGGCACTCGATGGCGTGGCCGCGCTGCGAGAGCTGCGCCTGATCGAACGGCAGCGGCTCGCCCGCGGCGATGCGGAGCTGGGCCTGCACCAGATCACGACCGGTCACGATCTCGGTGATCGGATGCTCCACCTGTAGGCGCGTGTTCATCTCCAGGAAGTAGAAGTCACGCTCATCGCCGAGCAGGAACTCGATGGTGCCGGCGTTTTCGTAGCGGACCGCGCGCGCCGCTGCCACCGCCGCTTCACCCATGCGCGCGCGCAGCTCGTCGTCGACGGCGGGCGAGGGCGTCTCCTCGATGATCTTCTGGTGGCGGCGCTGCACCGAGCACTCGCGCTCGAAGAGGTGGACCACGTGACCGTGACGATCGGCGAGCACCTGGAACTCGATGTGCCGTGCGCCCCGGAAGTACTTCTCGAGGTAGATGCGATCGTCGCCGAACGCGTGTGCCGCCTCGCGCCGCGCACCGCCGATTGCGTCGCGCACTTCGGCGGCCGAAGGCACGACGCGCATGCCCTTGCCACCTCCGCCAGCGGTGGCTTTGACCAACACGGGGAACCCGATTCGTTCGGCGGCGGCGACGAGATCGTCGTCCTGCTGGCTCTCCTGATAGCCGGGGACGATTGGCACGCCCGCTTTGGCCATGGCCGCGCGCGCCGAGGTCTTGTGTCCCATGGCGCGCATCGCGTCACCGCTCGGTCCGATGAAGACCAGCCCCGCGTCGCGCACCGCATCGGCGAAGTCGGGATTCTCCGAGAGGAAGCCGTAGCCCGGATGGATCGCTTGCGCGCCGGTTTGGCGCGCGGCGTCCAGGATGCGGTCGCGGCGCAGGTACGACTCGCCGGCAGGCGCGGGGCCGATCTCGACCGCCTCGTCGGCCATGCGCACGTGCAGCGAATCGCGGTCCGCTTCCGAGTGGACGGCGACGGTGGCGATGCCGAGCTCGCGGCACGAGCGCATCACGCGCACGGCGATCTCGCCGCGGTTGGCGATGAGGATCTTGCGGAAAGGGGGCATCGTGAGCGGCTACATCCGGAACACGCCGAAGCGGGTCTTGGGCAGCGGCGCGCTCATGGTCACGGCGAGCGCCAGGCCGAGGACGTCGCGGGTATCCGCGGGATCGACGATGCCGTCGTCCCAGAGCCGCGCCGTCGAGTAGTAGGGGCTGCCTTCCACCTCGTATTTCTCGGTGATCGGCGCCTTGAAGCGCTCTTCCTCGTCGGTGCTCATCGCCGTCTTCTTCTCGCGCGCGAGCTGATCGCGCTTCACGGTGAGCAGCACGTTGGCGGCCTGCTCGCCGCCCATCACGCTGATGCGCGCGTTGGGCCACATCCAGAGAAAGCGCGGCGAATACGCGCGTCCGCACATCCCGTAATTGCCGGCGCCGAACGAGCCGCCGATGACCACCGTGAGCTTGGGCACGGCAGCGTTGGCGACCGCGTGCACCATCTTGGCACCGTCTTTCGCGATGCCTCCTTGCTCGTATTCCTTGCCGACCATGAAGCCGGTGATGTTCTGGAGGAAGAGCAGCGGCACGCCGCGCGAGG
>CAYUSL010000412.1:0-5777 GCA_964447125.1 uncultured bacterium
AATGCTCGGCGTCGTACATCACCTCCGGGACGCGCTTGCGCAGGAACGCGATCGACTCCTCGATCATGCGCAGGTTCTCGTCGAGCGACACCCGCAATGCGTGGTGAACGTGGAAATCCCAGGTCTTGCCGACGAGCGTCACACACTCGGTCTCGGCGTCCAGCAATGCCTTGAGGTTGAGGTCGCGGCTCGCGGTGACACCGGCGCGCCGGGTCATGCCGAACGCCGCCACCTTCGCGTGCTTGAGCCGAAGCCTGCGTGCTTCGGTGAAGAACGCCATGTCCTTGGGGTTCGACCCCGGCCAGCCGCCCTCGATGCGATCGATCCCGAGACCATCGAGCTTCTCGGCGATGAGCAGCTTGTCCTCGAGCGTGAGTGCCACGTCTTCGGCCTGCGTGCCATCACGCAGCGTGGTGTCGTACAGCAGCACGCGTTCTTGGCTCACGAATCACTCCTGGCGCTGCGCATCGTGACGTTGCTCACGCGCGCGGCCGCTTGGCGGCCGGCTTGCCCTTACCGCGCGCGGCTTTTCCGGCGACGGCCGTGGATTTCTTGCCGAGCTCGAAGGCGTCGTGGAGCACGCGTACGGCGAGCTCGCTGAATTTGTCGTCGATGACGCAACTTATCTTGATCTCGGAGGTCGAGATCATCTGCATGTTGACGCCCACCGCGGAGAGCGCCTGGAACATGCGCGCCGCCACACCCGCGTGGGTGCGCATGCCGACGCCCACCACCGAGACCTTGGCGATCGTCGAGTCGTGGTCCACCTGACGCGCGTTCACGCCCGCGGCCACGCGCTCGATCTCGGGCAAGAGCCGCTTCAGGTCTACCCGCGGAACGGTGAAGGTGAGATCGGTGAGCCCGTGCTCGCTCACGTTCTGGACGATCATGTCCACGACCACGCCCGCCTCGCCGAGCGGCGCGAAGATCGAGGCGGCGATGCCCGGCCGATCGGGCACACCCCGAAGCGCGATCTTGGCTTGGTCCCGCTGGCAGGTCACGGCGGTCACGGTGCGCTGTTCCATCTCGTCCTCCCGACTGTCGACGAGGGTTCCCTCGCCCTCCTGGAATGCGTGCAGCACGCGAACCGACACGTTGTAGCGCATCGCGTATTCGACCGAACGTTCGGCGAGCACCTTGGCACCCAGGCTCGCCATCTCCAGCATTTCTTCGTGGGTGAGATGCGGGATGCGCCGCGCCTCGGGCACGACGTTGGGATCGGACGTGTAGACGCCGTCGACGTCGGTGAAGATGTCGCAGAAATCGGCGCCCAGCGCGGCGGCGAGCGCCACCGCCGTGGTGTCCGAGCCGCCGCGGCCCAGCGTGGTGGTCCGGCCGTCGCCGTCGATGCCCTGGAAGCCCGCCACCACCGCGATCTCGCCGCGATCCCAAGCGCGCTGGATCGGTTCGCGGTCGATGGACTCGATCCACGCCCGGCCGAAGCTCGAGTTGGTGTGAATCGCGATCTGGTGTCCCAGGAAGCTACGCGCCGGATAGCCGCGCGCTCGCAGTTGGATCGCCATCATCGCGGCACTCGCTTGCTCGCCGGTGGCGATGAGCACGTCCACCTCGGAGAGGTCCGGAACCTCGGCGATGTCGTGGGCCACCTTGAGCAAGCGATTGGTCTCGCCCGCCATGGCGCTCACCACCACCGCCACGCGGTGCCCCTGCCGAACCGTGGCCGCGACCCGCTCCGCGGCGCGACCGATTCGCTCCAGCGTGCCCACGCTGGTCCCACCGAACTTCTGAACGATCAGGGCCATCGTGCCCCCTCCGCCGTTCCCGCCGGCGGCTCGACCTCGCCGCGGCTCACGCCGGCCTCGGATTGCGCCGACATCGGTTGCTGCCGAGCGATCGCATCGAGGCAGGCCTCGGGCTCGGCGCCGATGGCCTCGAACACCAGCTCACGGCGGTGCTCGTCGATCCACGTGAATCTCACGCGCAGACACTCCTTCGGCAATGCCTCGACGAAGCGATCCGCCCACTCCACCACCACCACGTCACCCGCGGCACTCGCGTCGTCGAGGCCGAGATCGGCCACCTCGCCCGCCGCGACCAGGCGGTAGAAGTCGGCGTGAGTCAGCCCCGGCGACCCCGCGTAGCGCGTCGCCAGGACGAACGTCGGGCTACCGCTCCAGTGCGCATCGGCGAGCCCCAGCCCCTCGTAAAGCCCGCGCGTGAATTGCGTCTTGCCCGCACCGAGCTGGCCTTCCAACCCCACCACCAAACCGGGCTTGGCGACTCGACCGAGCGCGCGCCCCACTGCCCGCGTGTCCTCGGCGGACGGGCTCGACCAGCGAACGATCACGGCGCCTCCAGCCACTGGATGCGAGGTGCGACGAAGGGTCCACGCCCCAGGTCCAGATCGTCACGGGCTGCAGGAAGCTCCCGGGCCACCTCGCTCGCCAAGAGACCGCTGCGCCCCACTGCATCGGTGAGGCGATCTCCGGCAGCTCCGTGCAAGTAGACCGCGAGCTCCGCAGCGGCACCGGGCTCCATGCGCTGCGCGAGGAGCGCGCCCACCACACCCGTGAGCACGTCGCCCATTCCGCCCGTGGACATGCCCGGGTTCCCGGTCGAATTGATGGCGGCGCGGCCATCGGGATGGGCAACCACGGTGCCCGCGCCCTTGAGGACGACGATGCAACGGTGCGCGGCGGCGAATCGTCGTGCCATGGCCAAGCGATCTCCCTGGACCTCCGCGGCGCTCGCTCCCACGAGCATCCCCATCTCGCCCGGATGCGGCGTCAGAATTCGTGGCGCCGGCGCCCGATCCAAGACCGCGGGATCCCCAGCAAGCGCCACCAACGCATCTGCATCCACCACCATCGGCACGTCGAGCTCCGCCACCAGACGCAGCACGAGCTCACGCGTTTCGCTGGCACGGCCCAACCCCGGCCCCAACGCCACGGCTTGATTGCCCGAGGCGAGGGCGACGAGGGCGTCGAGCGACTCGAGCCCGAAGAAGCCCCTGCCCCCGTCCGCGATCGCCGCGGTCATGATCTCGGGCGAACGCTCGTCGCGGGACGAGGCGGCGGACGCGGGCATCGCGAGGGTGACGAGCCCCACCCCCGCGCGCAATGACGCCAAGGACGTGAGCGCGCCCGCGCCGGTGAGACCAGCGGAACCCGCCACGACCAGCAAGTGGCCGAACGTTCCCTTGTGGCCCTGGCGCGGGCGGAACGGCACCAACCGCGCCATCGCGGAGGCACTCAACCAGCGCACGCTCGGCTCGCTCGTCTCGAGGAGGCGGTTGGGAATGCCGATGTCCACCACGCGCACGTCACCCGCAAGCTCGCAGCCTGGCGGCAGCACGTGCCCGAGCTTGGGGAATCCGAAGGTGACGGTGAGCGCGCAACGCGGCGCGCGCCCCAGCACGCGCCCCGACGATGCGTCGACTCCCGAAGGAACGTCGACTGCGACCACCGGCGCCGCGAGACCATCGAGCCATTCGATGGCGCAGCGAGGCACACCGACCACCTCGGCTCGCAGCCCGGTGCCGAAGATCGCATCCACGACGACGTCGACGGACCCATTCGACTCGCTCCACGCGGAAAGCGACTTCTCGTCGAGGACCTCGGTGACCGCGCCACCCGAGCCGAGAAACGCTCGCAAGTGCACGGCTGCGTCCCCGCGGACACGCTCCTGCGTCCCCAAGAGCGCAGTCGCCACCTCCCAGCCCAGCGCCCGGAGGAGCCTTCCGATCACGAACCCGTCGCCTCCGTTGTTGCCCGTGCCACACACGATGGCCACCCGCTTGGGCTCGCGTCCGAAGCGGGCCAGGAGCGCTCGCGCCGCGCCGCGACCGGCGTTTTCCATGAGCACCGCCCCCGGCAGCCCCACCTCGTCGATGGTGCGACGGTCGAGCTCGGCCATCTCGGCCGCGGTCAGGACGTACACGGCAGGCTCGGTGGTCGGATGTCGGAACGGCTGCGGATCGGAGTCGCCAGCGAGGCTGCGACCGTGCGTGTTTAGCAGGGAACGTGCCGCGATGGCGCGTCAGTGCACGGCGACGCGGATCTGCTCGATCATCTCGCGGACCGCACGTTCCATGCCCACGAGCACGGCCCGCGCCACGATGCTGTGCCCGATGTTGAGCTCGACGATCCCCGCAATCGCGGCGATCGGGGAGACGTTGCGATAGTCGAGCCCGTGGCCGGCGTGGATCTCGAGACCGAGTCGCGCCGCATGCGTCGTGGCCTGACGCACACGCTCCAGCTCACGCGCGAGCGTTGCTTCGTCGCCCGCGTCGCAGAAGCTACCGGTGTGGATCTCGATGCCGCGTGCGCCCAGCTCGCGCGATGCGTCGAGCTGGCGCGGCTCGGGATCCACGAATAGAAAGACCGGGATCCCCGCGTCCTGCAGCGCCGTGACGGCGGCGCCCGTGGCGGCGCGCTCGCGGACCACGTCGAGACCGCCTTCGGTGGTGAGCTCGGCGCGCTTCTCGGGCACCAGCGTGACTTGATCGGGCCGACGTGCCAGCGCGATCCGCACCATCTCTTCCGTGGCAGCCATTTCCAGGTTGAGGCGCGTCTTCACCGTGTGGCGCAGCACCTCGAGATCCCGATCCTGGATGTGGCGACGGTCCTCGCGCAGGTGGATCGTGATCCCGTCGGCACCCGCCAGCTCGGCGAGCACGGCGGCGGCGACCGGATCGGGCACCGAGGCGCGTCGCGCTTGGCGCACCGTCGCCACGTGATCGACGTTGACCCCGAGCGCGGGAATGCGACTGGTGCTGCTCATCCCAGCGCTCGCTCGATGGTCTGCGCCACGTCGCCGGCGAGCTCGGCGATGAAGCTGGGGTCGTCGCCCTCGATCATCACGCGCGCCAGAGCCTCGGTCCCTGAGTAGCGCACCAGGATGCGTCCGCGGTCGGCCAGCGCGCGCGTGGCGCGGTCGATGGCCGTGGCGATCACGGGCACTTCGGCGAACGGGCGCTTGTGCTTCACGCGCACGTTCACCAGCGTCTGCGGCACGGTCTCCATCACGTGCTTGAGCTCGGCCAGGCTCTTGCCCGACTCCAGCATCGTCGCCAGCACCTGCAAGGCCGAGAGGATGCCGTCACCGGTGGTCGCGTGGTCGAGAAAGAGAATGTGCCCGGATTGCTCGCCGCCCAGGTTGTGGCCGCCCCGGCGCATCTCCTCCACCACGTAGCGATCGCCCACGTCGGTCCGCACCAAGCGGATGCCGGCGCGTCGCAAGGCGTGCTCGAGGCCCAGGTTGCTCATGACCGTGGCCACGACCGTGTCGTTCTTGAGAGAGCCTCGGCGCTGCATGGCGAGGGCGGTCATCGCCAGAATGCGATCGCCATCCACCTCGGCGCCGGTGTGGTCCACGAACACGACGCGGTCCGCGTCGCCGTCGAGGGCCACCCCCAGATCGGCGCCGCGCTCGCGCACCACTCGCGCCATGTTTTCCGGGTGAGTCGAGCCGCAGCCGGCATTGATGTTGCGGCCGTCGGGCTCGACACCGATCGGGATGACGTCGGCGCCCAACTCTTCGAACACGGCTGGCGCCACGCGGTAGCCGGCGCCGTTGGCGCAGTCGAGGACGATCTTGAGCCCTTCGAGGCCTCGCCCCTTGGGGAACGTGCTCTTCAGGTAGACGACGTAACGGCCTTGCGAATCGTAGATCCGCACCACCTTGCCGATGGCATCCGCGGTGGGGCGGATGGCATCGATCTCACCCGAAAGCACGTGGCGCTCGATCTCGGCCTCGGTCTGATCGGGCAGCTTGTAGCCGTCGGCGGCGAAGAACTTGATGCCGTTGTCCTGGAA
>CAYUSL010000413.1:0-5723 GCA_964447125.1 uncultured bacterium
GGCGTCTTTGTGGGAGCCGTTGTGTCCGTGCGCTCGTCGCTCGCGAGCTTCGCGGCGCCGAGGGATTCGTGCCCCCGCTGGCGGCGCAGCGGTTGACGGGAAGCGCGATCGGCGCTTTCGTGCGCGCGACGAGCGCATCTCGCCGGGGGAGCGGAGTGACGAGACACGAGCGATCGAGGGTGCGTGCTGCGCGTATGCGAGGCTTCGTGTGTGCGACCTGGTTGCTCGCGACGGCGACGATGACGTACGCGGAGGCGCCGTCGGAGCCGCTGGCGCCGGGACCCGGCGTGACGGGAGCGTGCGAGCTCGCCTTCCTCGGCTCGTACCAGCGGCTGAGCGACGGAGTGATCTCGTCGCAGGTTCGTGTGGGCACGCTCGTGGGCTACTACGCGCATCCCAACCTGGAGCCGTTCGCGAGCTTCGCGGTGGATTTTCAGGACGCCCACGTCCCCGGCGGTGCCAGCGCCAGCGCCACGGATCTCGCATTCGGCGGCGGCGTGCGTGCGTCGTTCGAGATCGCGGATCGGCTGCATCCGTATTTGCTGGCCTCGCCGGGGTTGCTGCTGCGCACCACCGACATCTCGGGTACCGAGTCGGACGACCAGCTCGACTTCGTGGCGTCCGTCCAAGGTGGGCTGCAGGTGGTGCTGGTGCCGCGAGTGGTGCTCGACGTGGCCGTGGCATACGACCGCATCTTCTCCGATCACGGCGAGGATCTGTTGACGGTGCCGCTCACGCTCGCGTTCTTCTTCTGAGCGCGTGGGCGCGCCGCGACCTTGCGCTACCCTCGACTCGTCGTCGCCCCCGATTCCCCGAGGAACCTGCCATGGACGTGCGAATCGAAGTGGCCTTGCTCTTGATCCTGTTTCTCTTTCCCGCGGCGGTGAAGTTCGCGACCTACCGGGTGCGATTCGGCAAGATGCCGATCGGTATCAGCGACCGCAGCTCCGGCACCGAACGTTTCCTCGCCGGTTCGCTCATCCCGCTGGTCGGCGGGCATTACGTGGTCGGAGTTCTCTACCTGTGGGACCCCGAGGTCCTCGATGCGATGCGCCCGTTCCCGAGTCTCTCGAGCCCGGGATTTCAGACGTTCGGGTTCTTGGTGGGGCTGGCGGCGCTCGGCCTCACCGGCTGGGCGCAGGGGACGATGGGCGAGGCGTGGAAGATCGGCATCGATCGCGCCGGCGTCGCGGAGCTGGTGAAGCACGGCCCGTTCCGCTGGATCCGCAATCCGATCTACACCGGCATGATGGGGGCGAGCGCTGGTCTTTTCTTGCTGCTCCCCTGTGATCCGTCGCTGATTCTCGTGATCCTGACCGTCTACGGTCTGCAGATCCAGGCGCGGCTCGAAGAAGACTTCTTGGGTGAAGAGCACGGCGACGCCTACCAGGCGTGGGCCGCCATCACGGGCCGCTTCCTCCCGCGACTACGCCGCTGAGCTTGCGATCGCGAGCATCGCCTCGTGCAGCCGGTCGTTGGTGGCGAGAATGGTACCAGCGTCGATTCGTAAGTCGCTGCCATCGAGGTTGGTAACGCGCCCGCCGGCTTCACTGACGATCAGGCTGCCGGCAGCCACGTCCCACGGCTTGAGCTCGAGCTCCCAGAAGCCGTCGAAGCGTCCCGCGGCCACGTAGCAGAGGTCGAGCGCTGCGGAACCGTCCCGGCGCAGCCCCTGGCTCGCCAGCAGGAAGCGCCGCAATAGACTCACCGTGGGCTCGGGTCGTTCGTGGATCGAGTAGGGAAAGCCGGTCACCAAGAGTGCCCGGGCGAGGGTGTCGGTGCTCGATACGCGTAGCGGCCGACCGTCGAGGGTGGCGCCGCCGCCGCGGCGTGCGGCGAAGGTCTCGCCGCGGCTCGGGTCGTGGACCACGCCGACCTCGATCTGCCCATCGACCTCGAGGGCGATCGATACCGCGAAGAGCGGGTAGCCGTGGGCGAAGTTGGTGGTGCCGTCGAGGGGATCCACCAGCCATCGCGGGCACCCGGCGCGCGCCGTGCCCGAGCCTTCCTCGGCGAGGATCGCGTGCTCGGGAAAGGCCTCGCGGAGGCGCGCGACGATGTGGGCTTCCGACGCGCGATCGGCCTCGGTGACGAGGTCGATCGCGCCCTTGTGCTCGATGGTGAGCGCGCCGCCGAAGTGGGCGCGCAGCACCTCACCGGCGCCGCGCGCGATGGTGAGGGCGGTGTCGAGGGGATCGGGCCCGGCCATGGCGGCGCCGGGATAGCGGCGAGCGCGAAGCTGCGTCAATCGCGGAGCGTCGCTTGCGACGCGCCGCCTCGCCCCGACGTGCCTCAGAGATCGGTCACGTCTTCGGTGGCGGGCTCGGTGAGCAGCCGCTGCTCGATGAACTCGACCTTCTGGCGCAGGCTGCGATCCGACAGCAAGCGCTTCTCGAGGGTCGTCAGCGAGTGAATCACCGACGAGTGATTTCGGCCCACCAGCTCGCCGATGCTCGCCAAGCTCGCGGGCGTGTACTTGCGGCAGAAATAGAGCACCACCTGACGCGGGATGAGCACGTCGCGGCGGCGCGAGCGGGTCCGCAGGCGTGCCGGATCGAGGCCCCACGCGCGTGCGACCGCGGCCATGATCCGCTCGGGCGTGAGCGTCGCGGCCTGGCGCTTCCGATAGGGCTTGAGCGCTTCCTCGGCGAGGGGCAGTGTGACCGGCTCGCCGGTGAGCGATGCAAGCGCCAGCACCCGATTGAGCGCGCCTTCGAGGTCGCGGACGCTCACCGTGGCTACGGCTGCCACCGCTTCGGCCACGCCGTCCGGCAGTGGAATGCCGCGCTCGCGCGCGCGGTCCCCGACGATCGCCACCCGCGTGGCGTGCTCGGGCGCGTCGATCTCCACCACCAGACCCGCGCCCAGCCGCGACCGCAGCGGCTCTGCGAGATCGGGGATGGACGACGGATTGCCGTTGCCCGTGAGCAGGACCTGCTTGCCGTCGGCGAAGAGCTCGTCGAGGGCGTGGAAGAACTCCGACTGGGTGCGCTTCTTGCCGGCCAAGAATTGGACGTCGTCCACCACCAAGAGGTCCACGTTGCGCCGGTAGCGTTCCTTGAAGCTCTCGATGCGACCCTGCGCGATCGCCGCCACCATGTCCGCCAAGTAGCGCTCGGCGGGCGCGAAAGCCACCCGCGTACGGGGACGCAGCCGGATCAGCTCGTTCACCACCGCGCATGCGAGGTGCGTCTTGCCGAGCCCCACGGGCGCGTTGAGGAAAAGCGGGTTGAAGCGAACGTCGGGCGCCTCGACGATGGCGCGGGCCGCGGCCACGGCGAGGCGATTGCTCGGTCCCACGATGAAGCGCTCGAACGTGAGCTGGCGCGCCGCCGGTGGCAAAGGGTGAGTGGCGCGGGCAGGCACCACTGCCGGACGTCCAGTCGCAGCGCGCGGCGCGGGGCCGCCGTTCGCGTGGAGCGCGTCGTTCGCCAGCGCGCTGGCAGCCGCGCCGGCAACGGCATTGCGCTTCGGTGGAACCAGGTAGATCGGGCCGGCCGAACGAGCCGGGGGCTCGATGAGGACGCCGTTCGGGTCGCTTTCCCCGAACGTCAGCACGAGCTGATAGGGGCGTCCTGTGCGATCGGGCAACGACTGTTCGAGCGCCCGCAGGAAATGCTCGCGCACCCAGTCGTGGGTGAACTGGTTCGGCGCGGAGACCACCACCTTGTCGTCGTCGAGGCGGAGCGGTCGCAACGGTCGCAGCCACAGCTCGACGAGATGCGGGGCCACGTGGGCCTCGAGGTTTGTGAGGGTCTGGCGCCAGATCTCTTGAGCTGGGCTCATCGCGAAGGGGACGACGACTGTGGGGTGGGGGAGCCTGAAACGAGACCCGCGCATTATCCAGATCGTGAGCGAAGGGGCAAGACGCGCAGCAGCGCGTGTCGCCGAGGTGTCAGGCGCGTGAACCATCCACACCCCGAACGTTGCGGATTTCGCGATTTCGCCGTCGCAGGGCGCCACGAAACGTGGGATTTCGTGGGTCTCCTCGGGCTCGACGCGAAGCGTAAATGATCTCGCTCGGTTATCCGGTTATGCGCCAGTTCTGAACAGGATGTTCACAACTTTCCGTGTCGAACTGAGATCGATATATCGGCGTTTTAGGAGATCAATGTCGCAAATAGTCGATATTTCTCGAATGGGGGGTGGCGAGTTGTCCACAGCTTCGAAAGCGCCTTGTTTGCAGGCGTTCGCGCGCCTGCGAGCGCTTGCGGGCGGGTTGCGTTCGCACGCGTCTCGAGCCCACCCAATCGCGCGGAAAGGCTCGGGTGCGCGGAGACGGGGGAGGCCGGCGTCGATCGTGCGATGGGGCGCGCGGTGCGATGCGCAACGACCGGCGGAAGACGGGCCGCTCTCGGGCGTCGGGCGGGCGGGTCTCGAGCGCCGCCACGCGTGACGGTGCCGCTCGTCCTCGCGTGGTTCAGTCGGGGGGTCGGTTTCGCTCGACGCCCGGCTGAACGTGAATGGACGAGTCCCGCCGCGCGCTGCGCCACCTCGCCGCCGATGAGCGCAACTTACCGACGTACTGCACGGCTACGCGCGCGCCTCGTCCGTCGGCGCACGGCCCATGCGCTGGCCATGCCGCGGCGCGCTGAGCGCTTCGCTCGGTCGACGACGTGGCAAACGCGCGGTCGTTGCGTCGCGTCCACGCCGCCGTGTCGTGCGTGCGCCGCCTACGCTCGCGGAGTGTTCATGCCGGGGTGGGGACTTCTACCCGAACCGACGCGGACTTACCGCGCGGCATGCTCACCGGGCGCCCCGCGCGCGCGGCTGCGCGTGCGGGCTGCTCAGGTGGCCTTCAGTGGCGCCCCGACACGATCCACGGAGAAGAGAAACAGCGTCTCGCCGGCCATGATCTTGTCGCCGTTGCGAAGTGCGTACTCCTTCACCTCGGAGCCGTTCAGGAACGTGCCGTTGCTCGAGTCCAGATCGCGCACCCGGAATTCCAGGTTGCGATACGAGATCTCCGTGTGGCGCCGCGACATGGCGTCGTCGTCGACGCGCACGTCTGCCTGCTCGCCGCGGCCGATGACCGTGGTGCTCAGGCTGAGCGGGAAGCTACGGCCCTGCTCTGCACCGCTCAAGACCTTGAGGCTCGCGCGGATGTTGGGCGGGATCTTGAGATCGTCTGCGCCGATCGAGGGCTTGTCGTAGACGAACGTCTTGTTTTCCATGAGTGCTCTCGCTCGAATGCGCGAGCCCAAGCGTGGGCTCGCGGCGGCGCTTCGGGACGCCGATTCAAGCACGCGTGGCGTGCCGCCGCAATGCACGAGCACGCGACCCAGCGCCGCACGTTCGAAGTCGGAGCGCGACGCGGATTTTCTTGCGCCTCCCGGGGGTGCGGGCTAAATAGAGCGCGCGATGGCGACCACCCGACGATCTGTTTCGCAGGCCGGCGCGAAGCGTGTCGAGCGCCGTGTGCGCGAGGCGCGCGGCGGCTCGCGGAGGGGCTGGGGTGAGCGACATCGTGGGGCGCGCGCGCGGCCCTGAGCGAAACGCATTCGCCCCGGCCCGACACGTCCCATGGCCCCCGTGGCCGCAACCGCGTCCGACTCGCTCCCCCGTTTCGGGCAGTACCGCATCCTGCGCAGCATCGCTGCAGGCGGGATGGGCGAGATCTTCCTCGCCAAGCGGGTGGGGCCCGGCGGCTTCGAGAAGCTGGTTGCGCTCAAGCGCATGCTGCCCCACCTGATGCGCGACGAGCGCTCGGTGGCGATGTTCCT
>CAYUSL010000414.1:0-5717 GCA_964447125.1 uncultured bacterium
GCGCAGCTCGCCGAGGAGCACGGCGTGGCGTTCATGGACGCGCTCATCGGCCCGCACACCGGCCGCGCCATGCCGCCGCTCGCCACCGTGGACCTGGTGGGCTGGGACGTCCACAAGGCCATCGTCGACAACGTCCTCGCCAACACCCAGGACGAGGCGAACGCCGCGTTCGCGATGCCGGGCTACATGTCGTCGCTGCTCGCCGCCGGACACATGGGCAACAAGACGCCGGCCAAGGGCGGCTTCTTCCGCAAGGTGAAGGACGGCAAGACCACCCTCACCTTCGTCCTCGATCCCAAGTCCGGCGACTACAAGCCCGCCGCCGAGGTCGCGCCCAAGCCGCTCGACTTCGTGAACGAGATGCAGCGGCTGCACCGCGTGGGCCGCTATCGTCAGGCGATGCAGATCTTCCTGAGCGCCGAGGGCTGGGAAGCCGACCTCATGCGCAAAGTGATCCTCGGTTATGTTTCGTACGGCCTGAATCGCGTGGGCGAGGTGGTGCGCGAGCCGCGCGACGTGGATCGCATCATGGGCTTCGGCTTCAACTGGGCGCCGCCCACGGTCCTCGCAGACGCCATGGGCGTCAGCGAGACCATCGCGGCGATCGAGAAGGCCGGGTTGCCCGTGCCGAAGGTGCTCACGGATCACGCCGCCGCGGGTGGCGGCAAGCTCTTCCGCGAGAAGTTCGTGGACGTCGGTCGTTTCTTCGTCGGTTCGTGATTCGAAACGTCGGGGCGCGGCCTGCCGCCGCCCGGAGGACGAGGTGACACATGCCTGAGCCCGTATACGTACTCGGTGGCTACCAGACCGACTTCGCCCGCAACTGGACGAAGGAGGGCAAGCACATCACGGCCATGATCCGCGAGGCCGTGGAAGGTGCGTTGGTCGAGACCGAGATCGATCCCAAAGAGGTGCAGGTCGGCCACGTCGGCAACTTCGCTGCCGAGCTCTACTCGATGCAGGGACACCTCGGAGCGTTCCTGGTGGACGTGGACCCTGCGTTCTCGGGGCTGCCCACCGGCCGTCACGAGGCGGCGTGCGCCTCGGGCTCGATCGCGATGATCGCGGCCTCGGCCGAGATCGAGGCCAAGCGTTACGGCCTCTCGATGGTCGTGGGCGTCGAGCAGATGAAGACGGTCGATCCCAAGACCGGCGGCGACTACCTCGGCACCGCGGCCTGGTACGAGCTCGAAGCCAAGGGCGTCGAGTTCCCCTTCCCCAAGCTCTTCGGCAAGCTCGGTGACGAGTACGACAAGCGCTACGGCCTCAAGGACGAGCACCTCGCGCACATCTCGGCGGTCAACTACGCCAACGGCAAGAAGAACCCGCTGGCGCAGACCCGCAACTGGTACATGAGCGAGGAGCACGCCAACTACAAGGGCAAGTACAACGACACCATCGGCGGCCGCATCAAGATCACCGACTGCTCGCAGGTGACCGACGGCGCCGTGTGCGTGTTCCTCGCCAACAAGAAGACCGCCACCGAGTACGCGGCGCGCCGCGGGCTGGATCTGGCGAAGATCCCCCGCATCCTCGGCTGGGGCCACCACACCGCACCCATCCGCTTCGACGACAAGGTCGCGGAGAGCCAGGACAACCGCTACGTGCTGCCCCACACCCGCCAGGCCATCCTCGACGCGATGAAGCGCGCCAAGGTCAAGAACTGCTGGCAGCTCTCGGCGATCGAGACCCACGACTGCTTCACCACCTCCGAATACATGGCGATCGACCACTTTGGTCTGACCAAGCCCGGTAAGAGCTGGCAGGCGATCGAGGAAGGCGTGATCGACTTCGGCGGCAAGCTGCCGATCAACCCGAGCGGCGGCCTGATCGGCGCCGGCCACCCAGTGGGCGCCACCGGTGTCCGCCAGATGCTCGACGCCTACAAGCAGGTGACCGAGAAGGCCGGCGATTACCAGGTGAACGGCGCCCAGAAGGTCGCCATCCTCAACATCGGTGGCTCCGGCACCACGAGCTGCGTGTTCATCGTCGGGACCTGATCGCTCGCGATCGCGCCCCGGGTCACCGAGAAACCGGTGGCCCTCCACGAAGGCCCGAGGAGATTCTCCTCGGGCCTTCGCGCTCCTGCGGCAGCGCGCCTTGTCGCTCGGCATTCGGCGGCGTAGCCTCGAACGTACGTTCCATGCGTACGTCCCAGCCGGAGGTGGTCGATGTCCGTCACCCCGACGCAGTTGCGCGCCGATCTCTACCGAATCCTGGACAGGGTGCTGGAAAGCGGCGAGCCGGTCGAGATCGAGCACAAAGGCAAACGCCTCGAGATCGTGCCCGCGGCACCGGCCTCGAAGCTCTCGAACCTGGTCAGGCGTCCCGAAGCGATCCGGGGTGATCCCGACCAGCTCGTGAATCTCGATTGGTCGCGCGAGTGGGAACCGTGATCCATCTCGACACCCACGTCGTGGCTTGGCTGTGGGCGGGCGACCTCAAGCGCCTGAAGCCCGTGGCGGCGATACTCGACCAGGAGGACTTGGCGGTTTCGCCCATGGCCGTCCTCGAGCTTCAATACCTGCACGAGATCGGACGCGTGTCCGATCCGGCGCAAGCGATTCTCACCGACCTGGTCGCTCGACTCGGGCTCCGGACCTCCGACGCGCCGTTCGCGCGAATCCTCGAAGCCTCGCTGGCCCTCGACTGGACGCAAGACCCGTTCGATCGGTTGATCGTGGCCACCGCGATCGTCGATGGGTGCACATTGCTCACCCGCGACACCACGATCCGCGCCCATTTCCGCGGCGCCCACTGGGGTGCAGCAACGGCGCGCGCGGAACGCGCGCCCGCCGGTCGGCCCCCGTTCGCTCAGCGCAGCTCGCGGCGGACGGCCGAGGGAACCACGCCCACCCAGCGATAGAGCTCCTCGGGCGTGAGCGGGTCGCGACCGGCGAGGAAGTCGTCGAGGAGCGGCAGCGAGTCGACACCCCAGAAGAGCTCGCCGCCGACCACGATGCTGGGCACGCCGAAGGCCCCCGCGCCAATCGCGTCCTCGGTGTTGCACCGGACCCGCGCCTTCACCTCGTCCGTTCCCGCAGCGCGGACGAGGCCCTCTCCGTCGAGGCCGATTCCGTTCGCGATGCGCGCGATCTTTTCGGGCGTGTCGACTCCGCCGCCGCCTGCCCACGTGGCGGCGTAGAGCGCATCGATCAAGCGCCGCTTCGCGTCCGCATCGCTGGGCACGGTGGAGGCGCGCAACGCCACGAGTGGATTGAACGGGTGCGTCGGCGGCGGCTGAAGCGGTGGCAGCCCGAAGCGGTGCGCCTTGCGATACGCGTCCTTGAACACGTAGAGCCGCTTGGCGGGAATTTCCGCCGGCCCTTTCTGGCCGTGCTCGCCGAGCAGCGCCGCGAAGAGCACCGGTCTCGGCTCGACCGCGCGCCCGTGGCGCGCGGCGAGCGCGTGGATCTGGGTCCACGCGATGTAGGCGTAAGGCGAGAGGTAGTCGAAGTAGAAGCGGATCGCGTCGCGCTCGTCGTGCGCTGCTCGGCTACGGCTCATGTCGTTCGCTCCCCGATGGCGCGCTTCCCGCGCACCCGAGGAGATACACGAGCGAAGGAGCGACGACGATGGCTGCTGCCTCCTCGCCCTCCGATGCGACGAAGCCCGAGGAGCTTCCCTCGGGCTTCGGGCGACATTCCGCGCGATGTCGGCTCAGGCGCCGCGCGTCCGGCTCAGCAACGCGTGCCGCTCACGCGTTACCCCAGGTCGGGGAATGCGGCGCCACCATCGCGTGACCGGAGCCGAAGCCGAAATCGTGCGTGCCATGGCCATTCCCGTTGCCGGCGTGGGTACCGTTACCACTACGCGCCGCGGGTGCGGCAGGAGCGGCGTTCGCGGCCGCACCGTTCACCTTGAAGCGGCTCACCACCGCCTGCAGCTCGGCCGACATGCGCGCCAGCTCGCTGGCCGCCTCTTGGCTGTGCTGCGCGCCGCTCGACGTGCTCTGCGCTGCCGTCGCGACGCCGGTGATGTTCTGCGCGATGTCGCCGGATCCCTTGGCTGCTTCGCCCACGTTGCGCCCGATCTCCGAGGTGGTCGCCGCTTGTTCTTCGACGGCGCTGGCGATCGTGCCGTTGATGTCGGTGATGCGCTTGACCACGCCGGTGATCTGCCCGATCGCGGTGACCGCTCCCTGGGTGCCGGACTGGATGAGCTCGATCTTGTGCGCCACGTCCTCGGTGGCCTTGGCGGTGCCCTTGGCCAGCTCCTTCACCTCGTTGGCGACCACGGCGAACCCCTTGCCCGCATCGCCTGCGCGTGCGGCCTCGATGGTCGCGTTGAGCGACAAGAGATTGGTCTGCTCGGCAATCGAGGTGATGACCTTCAGGATCTTGCCAATCTCCGCGGACGACTCGTCGAGCTTGAGGATCGTGCTGTTGGCTTCGTCGGCGACGTGCATCGCTTCTTCGGCCACCTTCGCCGCCTGCGCCGCCTCTCGTGCGATCTCGCGGATCGAGGCGCCCATCTCTTCGGTTGCGCTTGCGACCGTGGTCACGTTGTGGGAGACCTGGTTCGCCGCCGCGGAGACCGTTCCCGCCTGGGCGCTGGTCTCTTCGGCGTTGGCGCCCATCTGCGTCGCCACCGCCGAAAGCTCCTCGGAGGCCGAAGCGAGCGTCTGGATGTTGTGGTTGATGGACACCAAGCTCTCCTCGACCGCGGCGAGCGCCTGGTTGAGGGCTGCCGACATGCGCCCCACCTCGTCGCCGCTGGTGACGGGCACGCGACGCGTCAGGTCGCCGCGCCCGAACGCCTCGACCACCTCGACGGCTTCGCTCAGCGGCTTCGTCACCGAGCGCGCCGCCAGGTAGCCGAGACCAAGCGCGACCAGCGCCGCGACGCCGAGCATCGCCGCGACCTCGATGATGTCCGCTCGCGCAGCATCCGTTGCCGCGTCCACGCGCGCGTCCGCGGCCGCTTCGATCCGCTCGCGAACGGCCTGCAGCTTGCCGACGATCCGATCGCCGGCAGATTCCATATCGCTACGAATGAAGGCGATGGCACGCTCCGTACCTCCGTCGCTCTTGTCCTTGCCGAGCCTGATCGCCGTGCCACGGGCCTGCAGATACGACTCCCGTTCCGCAGTGAAATCCTTGAAGGCCGCTTTCGAGGCTTCGTCCGGAAGCACCGCTTCCAGCTCCTGCAAGCTCTTCTTGTTGGCTTCGATGTGCGCTTCGAGCTCGGCATCCTGCGCCTTCGCCTCGGCGTCGTCCTTCGCGAGCGCGAGATCGCGGAGCGCGGTCAAGACTTCGGCGTAGCCGACCTGCAGAGCACCCGCCAGCTCCAGGGGCTTGAGCCCCTGCGACACGATTCCCTGCACCGAGTCTTCGAGGGTGTGGATCTGACGAATCGCCAGGCCACCCACGCCGCACGCGAGCAGCACGACCACTGCGAAGCTGCCCAAGAGCTTTGTTTGTATGCGCAGGTTCGCGAACCAACTCGTGAGTTTCGCCTGTTCGTTCATGTCGTTCTCCGCAGTGCTCGTGGCGGGATGGGCTCGCTCGACGAGCCCACGGCGGTGGTCGAATGTGTGGAAAGCCCTGCTCTGACTGTCGGCCTCGAATCAGCAATCTCAGTGCCGATTCACGCTGCGACACAACCTGCCGACACCGATCTGCTTTTCTCGAGCGGGTACGAGGGCCGAGGCAGAAAGTGCCGACAGTCGGTGCGAACTCGGCGTGGGCGACGGGCACCTCGGAAGCCGAGCGAGC
>CAYUSL010000415.1:0-2656 GCA_964447125.1 uncultured bacterium
CGACGGGTGCTGCTGAGCTCTTCCACGGAAACTTTCATGAGACCACTCTCCTCGAAGCCGCGAGGCGCGAGGCTCGAAAACCTCTAGTTGCAGGGGAAAAGGGCCGCGACGGCGTAGCCGGGCCGGTATATCAGCGTGAGCGATCGACGTCCAAGCCGCATCCCGTCGGCGCACGGCCCGCGTGCGCGTGCGCGTGAACGACTCGAACCGGTGCGAGAGGGGGGACTTGAACCCCCACGCCCGAAGGCACTGGATCCTAAGTCCAGCGTGTCTGCCATTCCACCACTCTCGCGGGCCTCGGAGCGTACCCGAAACGCCCTCGTTCGCCGCAAGGGCACGACGACCCGACCACACGCGAAGAAACCGCGAACCAGCCCGCGAGCTGGGCCGAAGCTTACGACGCGTGTTGTCGGTGAAAGCGGGTGAGCCCAGAAGGACTCGAACCTTCAACCTACGGATTAAGAGTCCGCCGCTCTACCAATTGAGCTATGGGCCCGAGGCGCGAGGGAGATAGCACTCACCCCCCTGTGCGTCAATCCACACGCACACCACACGCATACACACGCGGCCATGTACTCGAAGTCGTGCACGATCGGTGAAGGCGGGCGCGCCCGAACGCGCGCCGGCGTCGAGCCGAAGAGTCGCTCGAGCGCGCGTGCTATGAACTAGGGATCAGTCACAGCGCACGCGCCGAGCCGCGCGCTTCTGGGAGATGCGTCGTGTCGAGCCAGCCTCTCGTCTGTCAGAACCGCAAGGCGCGGCACGAGTACGACATCGAGGACAGCTTCGAGGCGGGAATCGTACTCACCGGCTCGGAAGTGAAGTCGCTGCGCGCCGGAACGGCGAATCTCAAGGACGCCTACGCCACCATCGAGCGCGGGGAGGTGTGGCTCATGAACATGCACATCGGCGTGTACGCACCGGCCTCCTACGGGAACCACGACCCGCTGCGCAAGCGCAAGCTCCTGCTGCATCGAACCCAGATCGAGAAGCTCGTGGGGAAGGTGCGAGAGAAGGGGCTGACGCTCGTACCGCTGTCGCTCTACTTCAAGGATGGCCGCGCCAAGCTCGAGCTCGCGCTCGCACGCGGCAAGCGCACCCACGACCGCCGCGAAGACGTGAAGAAGCGCGAAATGCAGCGCGAGATGGCCCAGGCGATGCGGCGGCGACGCTGAGGTTTTCGGGGGGCTTTTCAATCCCCCGCCCTTGGCGCCCAAGCCGCGAAGGGGCCCACCCCCGAGGCGACTCGCTGCGCTCGTCGGCTCGCCGGCCGGTTCGCGGAGACGTGACGGGAGAGCGTGGAGACCGAGGCGCAGGTCGGTCGTCGCGGTGCCCGATCGGGGCTGTCAGGTCCCCGCCCATCGCGGCAAAGGCGCGATGGGGCGTACCCGAGTTGCGTTGCTTCGCTTGCGGCCGTGGAATCGTGGCCAAGGCTGCGAGCGCGCGGCGCACGCCGTCGACGCGATCAGGCGTCGCCGAACAAGGCGTCGACGAAGTCGCGGGCGTCGAACGGGCGAAGATCGTCGATGGACTCGCCGATGCCGATGAATCGCACCGGCACCTTGAGCTCGTCACAGATGCCGATGATGACGCCGCCCTTGGCCGTCCCATCGAGCTTGGTCAGCACGATTCCCGAGAGCTCGAGCGCCTCGTGGAAGAGGTGAGCCTGCGAGATCGCGTTTTGGCCTGTCGTGGCATCCAGCACCAGGAACACCTCGTGGGGCGCACCTGGATGATCCCGTCCCAAGACCCGCTTCACCTTGCGGATCTCCTCCATCAGGTTCTTCTTGGTGTGCATGCGTCCGGCGGTGTCGACGATCAAGAGATCGATGCCGCGCGCCTTGGCCGCCTTGAGCGCGTCGAACGCCACGGCACCGGGGTCCGCACCTTCGCCCTGACGGATCACGGGGACGTCCGAACGCTGGCCCCAGATCTCGAGCTGCTCGATCGCCGCTGCGCGAAACGTATCGGCAGCAGCGAGCATCACCTTCTCGCCCCCGCTCTTGAAGCGCGCGGCGAGCTTGCCGATCGAGGTCGTCTTGCCGGTCCCGTTCACGCCGACGACCAGCAGCACGCGCGGCTTGTTTTCCACCGCGGGTGGACGCACCGGCACCGAGAGGATCTCGAAGATCCGCTCTTTGAGCGCCGCCTTGAGATCGTCCGCGGTGCGGATCTTTCCGGTGCGAATGCCGCTGCGCACCGATTCGAGAAGAACACCGGTGGTGCGCACGCCCACGTCGCTGGCGATCAGCACCTCCTCGACGCCAGCGACCACCCGTTCGTCGACGGCGCCACGTCCGCCCATGAGCGCATCCAGGCCGCTCACCAACCCGTCTCGCGTCGCCGCCAGCCCCGCCCGCAATCGCGCGAAGAGACTCTCGCGGGTGGGCGGTTGCGGCGCCTCGGGTAGTGGCGCGGGCCTGGCCGCTGGCGCGGATGGAGTCGCCATCGACGACCGCGTCGGTGGCCGCGGCGTGATGGCCACCACCGGCGCAGCCGAGGTGCGTGGAGCCGGCGGCGCCTTTTCGCGCGCCGCCGGGGCGGACGGCGCCGAGGGTGCCGGCGGGACGGGCGGCGCATCGGAAGGTGCCGGCGCCTTCGTGACCTTGAGGCGCCGTCCGGAGAACACCGGCGTATCGAGCCGGAAGCTGCCCTT
>CAYUSL010000415.1:2756-5710 GCA_964447125.1 uncultured bacterium
GTGAAGAGACCGAGGAAGTAGAGCTCGACTTGATCCGGCGTGAGACCTTGGACGTACGCCCACAATGCTTGGGCTGCTCGGTCCAGCCAGTCGACGATGCGTTCGAGTTGCGGTTGCATGGATGGCCGGGAAAGGAATGCGCGGACTTCAGGGCAGAATCAGACCGCCGCGGGACGCCGTGCCGGGCTCGGGGGCACCGGGAAGGATGAGCCGCGACTGGGGTGCCTCAGTCGCCGGCTCGGCCGCGGCGGGCTGCTCGGGCATCGAGCGCTCGAAGACACGCCGGAAGAGCTGTTCGACGAGGGGCGGGACGCCGCCCTCTTCCAGCATCTGCGCCGTGGCCCACGCTCGCTCGGCCGACTCGACATCCTCGCGCACCAACAGGAAGCGGCTCGCATGGCGCAAGCGCGCGACGAATGCTCGGCGCTGCGCGTCGGTCAGGTACTCGCGTGCGGCACGAGTGAAGACCGAGGCGAGTTGCTCTGCGCGTTGCGCTTCACTGATGACGAGGTCGCTCGATACAGCGACGTGAAGCTTCTCACCGCAATCCAGCAAGGCTCGGCGATCAGGCATCCAGGACTGAAACACGGTTCGATCGAGCAACGACGCCGACTCCGTTGCGCGCCGGCGAAGCGCTTCCGGGTCGAGGGAAGGCTCGGGCAGGCGGCGAGCCTCTCCCACCAGCGGCTCGAGCTGCGGGCGCAGCTCGGCGAGCCACTCGCGCAGGCTGGACGTATCGATCCGCCCGTCCGCATCGGCAGCCAGAATCTCCGCGGCGCCAATGGCCACGTCCACCGAAGCGAGGGCATCGCCCCAAGTCTCGAAGAGCCGCGCGACGAGCGGGCGGGACTTCTTCCTCGGCATCACGTCGCCCGCGACCCGAACCAGCACGTCGTCGCGGAAGATCGATTCCACGAACAGGACGCCGTCGGCGCGATCCGCGACCACCACCACCAGACGGCCACCTTGACCATCGGGCGCACTGATGATCGAGCGCCGTTCCGCATCCGGGTCGCTCGCCGGTCGTAGCGCCACCCGCGCGTGCGTGGGTGCCGCGGTAGCGACGGGGACCTCGACACCGCGAGATCGCAGCCGATGGGCCGCGGCCTTCACGAGCTTGGCGCGGGCTTTCGACGACGCCGCATCGGCCAGCGCCGCAGCCACCACGCTGCCGCGGTCGAGCGCTTGGGCGGCCTCGAGCACCGCGGCGAAGAGCTCGTCGTCGAGCGCGCCCCACGCGATCTCGGGCGGTCCACCGGCGAGCGCCGCCACGCACGCTTCCGCGAGCGCCGTATCGACGGCGTGACCGAGCACGTTCGCGAGCCGCTCGCTGGCCATCCCCACAGGACCGCCCGCGCGCACCAGCTCGATCAAGACCCGAGTCGTGGCGCCTCGCGCGCCCCCGGACGTGCCCGAGGTCATCGACCGCGCTGCGCTCGCTCGGCGGCGCGCTCCTCGGCCTCTTGCTCGGCCTTGCAGGCGATGCAAAGCGTGGTGACGGGGCGCGCCCGCAAACGTTCGAGCCCGATGCCGCCGCCGCACTCTTCACAGACACCGAACGATCCATCCTGGATTCGATCCAGCGCTTCGCGGATCTTCTTGATGAGCTTGCGCTCGCGATCGCGGATGCGGAGATCGAAGTTGCGATCGGATTCCAGCGATGCGCGATCCGTGGGATCGGGAAATTCGACACGCTCCCCGTTCATCCCCTCGACGGTGCGCTCGGCCTCTTCGATCAAGCCGGCGAGCTGCCCGCTGAGCAGATCCCGAAAGAACGTGAGCTCGGTCTCGTTCATACTTGCTGCATCCATCGAAAAACCCCGAGCGATCAGCATAGGTGATCACTCTCCAAGTTCAAAGCTCGTGCACCTCGAAAACCCCGCGAAAAACGCGTTCAACGCGATCGCGACGCCTCCGTGTCGGCGAGCGCACGCCACACCACTTCGAGCGAGATGGCGCGCGCGAGCGCGGTGGCAACTTCGGCCACGGGCGCGCCACCGCGCTGCCACGCGAGCTCACCGAGATAGCGATCACCGAACGCCCGCGCGAAGTAACCGGGGTTGAGCGAGCGCGCGAGATCGTCGCCGCCGTCGACCCGGTTCAGCACCACTCCCACGACCGGAACTCGCGCTGCCTCGAGAGCTGCGAGGGTGAGCGCCGTGTGGTTGATGACCCCCAGACGGTTGGCGGCGACCAGCAGCACCGCGGCACCCGATCGCACCACCAGATCCAGCGTGTCGAATCGATCGCCGATCGGCACCAGCAACCCGCCCGCGCCTTCCACCACGAGCAGCTCGCAACGTTCGCGCTTGGCGTCGATCCGCCGCAGCAGATCGCCGCCGTCGATCACGACCCCGGCGCGCTCCGCGGCCAGCAGCGGCGCGAGCGGCTCGGGCAGGCGCACGGGAACGATCTCCTCCACCGGATCGGAGTCGCGCGCAGCAGCACGCAACACCGCGCCGTCCGGGGCTGGTCCGGGCGCACCCGCATCCGCTGCGGTCCAGCCGGTCTCGACCGGTTTGAGCACACCCACGCGGCGTCCCCGATCGCTGAACGCCCGCGCGAGCGCCGCGGAGACCACGGTCTTTCCGACCCCGGTGTCGGTGCCCGTCACGAACAGCAATCGTGCTCGATCCACCTCGATTCCACTCCCAAAAAGCCGGTGGGTGGCCGAGAGGGCCACGCACCGTGCTCATCGATCGACGCCTCGTCTCGACGACGCGGCAGCGCTCGGAAGCGCGCGCCACGACGACGCGACGGAGCCGCTCAGCCGCGCTTGTACATCGTCACCACACACGCCCCACCGAGGCCGAGGTTGTGCTGCAACGCGATCTTTGCGCCGGGCACCTGGCGCTTGTCTGCCTGGCCGAGAAGCTGCCAGGTGAGCTCCGCGCACTGTGCCAGTCCCGTGGCGCCCAGCGGATGACCCTTCGAAAGCAGCCCACCCGACGGAT
>CAYUSL010000416.1:0-5675 GCA_964447125.1 uncultured bacterium
CCAGCGCTCGTACTTCCCCTGGTCGGACCAGATCTGGCCCAGCTCGGGACGCGTGTAGCGCGGAATCATGCGGCCGGATCGAGAATCGAGCGATGCGGACGGGAAGCCCAGGATGTACCGCGCCTAACGCACTGCGGCAACCCGTTCTCCGTGGCGACGGACCGGTGCCGAGGCGCGCGACACAGCATCGCGAAGCTCGAGGCGCGCGCACTTTCCATCGAGATTCTCGAAGATCTCGTTCGAGACTTTCTCATGGTCGATGGATCGACCGGATGGTAGGAGTTCTTGCCCCGATCCAACTGGAGCTCTCGAGATGCGAACCCGCCAACTCTTCACCGGCCTGTCTTTGCTAGTGCTCGCGACGTCCCTCGCAGGATGCGGTAGCTCGGGCGGCGGGAACGACGACTCCGACAACCAGCCACCCGTCGCCCTCGCAGGCATCGACCTCGCGATCGTGACCGGCGGCAGCATCCAGCTCGACGGCACCGCCTCGAACGATCCCGACGGCGATCCGATCACGTTCCAATGGACGATGACCGCCCGCCCCGAAGGCAGCGCGGCGGCACTCCTCGACGGCACCGCGCCGCGACCGATCTTCACCGCCGATCGCGACGGCGACTATACCATCGCGCTGGTGGTGTCCGACGGCCGCGCCGCGAGCTCCGCCGACGAGGTGGTGGTCACGGCGACGCCGTCCAACGCCCGCCCGATCGCCCGCGCCGGCGCAGATCGGACGGTCGAGCTCGGCAGCGTCGTCGCCCTCGATGCCACCGAATCGAGCGACTCCGACGGCGATCCCCTGTCCGTCGCGTGGACGCTGGTCTCGAAACCCGAGGGTAGCGAAGCGGGCCTGAAGGATCCCACTGCGGCGCAGACCGTGTTCGTGGCCGACACCCTCGGCCAATACGAGGTGTCGCTGATCGTGAGCGACGGCATCGAGGCGAGTGATCCGGACGCCGTCACGGTCACGGTGGTGGACACGAACGTGCCCCCGGTCGCCAACGCGGGCGTCGACCAGTCCGTGGCGGTCGGCACCGTCGTCACGATCGATGGCAGCGCGAGCGCCGACGCCGACGGCGACCCGCTCGAGTTCCAGTGGTCGATCGTGTCGAAACCTGCGGGCAGCAACGCCGGAATCCAGAACCCTGCGGTGCCGGCGTCACTCTTCGTCGCCGACACCGAGGGCGAGTTCGTGATCCAACTCATCGTCCACGACGGACACGTCCCGAGCGCCGCCGACGTGATGGTCGTGACGGCGTCGGCCCAGAACGTCTCGCCGACGGCCCGCGCCGGCTCGGACCAGCAGGTAAGCCCCGGTGACACGGTGACCCTCGACGGCAGCGCGAGCAGCGATCCCGATGACGGCCCGCTCGTCTTCGCGTGGAGCTTCGTGTCCATGCCGAACGGCAGCTCCGCGACGCTGACGCAGCCGTCGTCCGCACGGCCGAGCTTCGTGGCGGACCTCGCCGGGACCTACGTCGTTCGGCTGATCGTGAACGACGGGAACGTCACGAGCGCTGCGGATACGGTCACGATCACGGCCACCGCCAGTTCGAGCAGCGGCTGCGCCGACCCCGGCTCGACGCTTCTCTGCGATTCGCTCGACGGATCCACCTCCGGCAACCGCGACGGCGGCCAGTTCGTGGACGGCGGCTGGACGCCGGGCTGGAACATCGTGTGGGACCTCGGGATCACGCTCTCGGAAGGTGCCTTCTCGGCAGACCTCGACAACTGGGACACCTATCACTCGAGCCCGCAGCACCACTACGAGAAGCAACCGGTGTTGAGCATGTACCAGGAGCCCCACGGCGACGTTCACGCTGCCGACGCCCACGGCACCTCGCTCTGGAGCATCTGGACCGGCGAGGTCTTCAACGACCTCTTCAAGTTCTGGTCGACCACGCATGGCTACGACGAGAGCATCGAGACTCGCCATTCCCCGCAGGAAGGGCGCCTCGATCCGACGGTGACGCACCACGTGCGCGTGGAATTCCCGCGCGACGGCAACGCAACGGTGTTTCTCGACGGACGCACGGTCGTGACCCACGACCATCCCCGCGCCTTCCAGCTCCGCTACGTTTTCGTGGGCTCGGACAACAGCGGCTCGAACTACGGCCCGCAGTCGGGCGTGATCTACAAGAACATCAAGGTCTGGGGCAGCACCAGTGGCGGCCGGCAGGTGGCGCTGAACCTCTCCGTGACCGATGGGCGCGTGCGGGTCGAGGAAGTTCCGCAACCGCGCGTGGGCCGCGGCCTGGTCGATTGGCTGCGATCACGCTGGGCGGGCTCACGCGGCGCAAGCAGCTTGGCGAGCCTCAGCGCGTTTCCCGAGCAGCAGCCGCGTTCATGACTTCGATCGCGGTCACTCGGGCATCGTCGCACCTCCACACGCCGACACTCGGTAGCTCGCCTCGCTGACACGCGCGGAAGAGCTCGGGCGCTTGGCGCTTCGACACCGCGCGCTCGTGCACACCCGAGGCGTCGCAACCGGCAACGAGCGCATGTCCCTTGCGAATGCGTGGTCGGCCGACGAGGCGAGTCGCGCCAGCCGGCAGGCGTGGCGGCGAGCGCCGATCGAGCACCAGGAAGCTCACCGGCAAACTGCGCAGGTCGAGGCCGAGCTCGCGGCTCACCCGTGCCCAGTGAGCACTGGTGAACGCCTCCGCGGGAGGTGACGAGAACTGGTGGCACCAGTCGCGCTCGTGGCCGGGTACCGCGAGCCCACACGTCTCCCCATGCGTGCACGGCGCCACGGGATGGAGCTCACCGCGCAAGGTCTCGCGAATCTCGACGAGCGTTGCGCTCGCGGCCGGCGTGCCCGACTCGATCCAAATCGTCGCGTTGGCGCGTCGCACCAAGGCGATGAGCTCGTTTCGCGTGGCGCTCGAGAGCTCGGAAAGCACGTGGCTCACGAGCAGCGTGCCGATGGGCTCGTTCGAGTCGAGGCCACTCGCGGTCGCGAGATCGGGATGCTCAGCACCGAGCCGCGTGCTCGCGAATCGCACGGCGAGCGCCGAACGATCGACGAGCCGCACCGAGCGCGCTTCGAATGCCGCACAGAACGCGCGGGTCGCGATCCCCGTTCCCGCGCCCCAGTCGGCCACCACGCCATCGGGCACGGCCCAGCCGAGCTCCGCGAGCTGCGCAAGCACGAGCTCCCACTTCCAGCGGATCCGCGCACCGAGTGTGGCGTCGTAATCCGCGAGCAAGCCCTCGTCAGACCAGTAATCCGATCGCCCGGCCGTTCCATCGAGAAACGCCGCGCGCAAGCGCCGCAGCCGCTCCCAATCGATGCGATCCGGCATGCGCGATCAGCCGCGTTCGGGCTCGACGGCTCCGCGAGCGAGAAGCGGATCGAGCGCCTGATGCTCGATGGCGAGCATCCGTTTCAGCTCGTCGATTCGCTCACGCGCCTCGGATGAGGCGAAGGCGGGCCGCCTGCGGATGCCCGCGATCAGGCGATTTTTCGGCGTGTGCTCGGAGCCGACGAATTCGATCACGCGGGTCTCGTAACCAGCCGATTCGAGGTGGAGCGCACGCAACGCATCGGTCGCCCACTCGGCGAGATGCTCCTTCATGAGCCCGTGGCGCAGCACACGCGCCAGCGCATGGGCCTCGCCCATCGCAGGCCGCACCTCCCGGTGGCAGCACGGCGCCACTACGATGAGCCGCGCCCCGGCGTCGATGCCGCGGACGATCGCGTCGTCGGTGGCCGTATCGCAGGCGTGGAGAGCGATGAGCACGTCGAGCCGCTCGATCGGCACCGCGCCGATCTCGCCGCCGACGAACGATAGTCCCTCGGCCTCGACAGCGCGTGCCACGGCTTCGGCAGCAGCGGCCAGCTCCGCGCGCGCCTCCACACCCAGCACGCGTGCATCCAGGCCGAGCACACGGCGGAAGAGGTGCCAGGCACCGAACGTGAGATAGCCCTTGCCCGAGCCCATGTCGGCGACCATCGGCGACACGCCGTCGAAGGAGTCGCAATCGCGGACCAGGTGCGAAAGGATCTCCACGTAGCGATCGATCTGCGCGTACTTGTCCGAGCGCGAGGGCTTCACCCGCCCGCCCGAATCCACGATGCCGAGCGCCGCGAGCCAGGGTGTGGCGCTCTCGTCGAGGAGCGAGCGCTTGCGACGATCGTGCGCCGTGGATGACAACACACGGGTCGCGGGTTTGTGACGCACTAGCCGTGCCCGCCCGGCGCCGTCGACGTGAAGCTGCCAATCGCGCGTGGTGGTCGCGAGGAGCGCGGAGCGGAACTGGCTCGGCACGCGCCCGGAAACCCAATCGGGAACCTCTCCGAGCGGCACGTTCTCGGTCACGTCGCGGCGCGCGAAGCGCACGGTGAAGGACACCACCGACCCGCGCGCCAGCTCCACCCTCCGGCCGATCACGCGCTCGGGCACTGCGTCGCCGCGCTCGGCCGGCGACGAGAGCGTGAGCCGCACGAACGTATCGCCCGCGAGGCTCTCGCTCAGTCGCTGGCGAAACGCGTCGAGGGCTTCCATCGCGTGGCCCAGGAGCAGGTGGATCGAGACGGCGAGGCGATCTCACCGAGCGAGATCGGCACCACCGCGCCCGTCGATCTCAGCTCCCCGTGTGACCGAAACCGCCAGCACCCCGCGCGGTCTCGCTCACGTCGTCCACTTCGACGAGCGCTGCACGCACCACCGGCGCCAGCACCGCCTGCGCGATGCGCATGCCCGGCGTGATCTCGACGGGCTCGCCGCCGGCGTTGAGCAGGATGACCTGCACCTCGCCGCGATAGTCGCTGTCGATGGTGCCCGGGCTGTTGGGCAGCGTGATGCCGTGCTTGAGAGCCAGCCCCGAGCGTGGCCGCACTTGCAGCTCGTAGCCCGCGGGGATCTCGAATACGTAGCCGCTCGGGATCGCCCGTCGCTCGCCTGGCGCGAGCGACACGGGCTCATCCACGTCCGCGGCGAGATCCATGCCCGCCGCTCCCGCCGTCATGTAGCGCGGCAGCGGCGCGCGACAAGACGGCCGGACGCGCCGGATTCGCACCGGCACCGTTCCGGCCGCCACCTCCGGGTCAGGTGTCGCCACCTTCTCCGGACTCCGCCATCGCCTCCTTGCGGCTCAAGCGGATCTTGCCCTGGCGGTCGATGTCCAGGACCTTCACCAGCATCTTGTCGCCTTCCTTGCAGATCTCGGTGACGGTCTGCACGCGATGCGGCGCGAGCTGGGAGATGTGAACCAGCCCGTCGATCCCCGGCAGGATCTCCACGAACGCACCGAAGTCCATGATTCGGCGCACGGTGCCGTGGTAGATCTTGCCGATTTCCGCTTCCTGCGTGTGTGCCTTGATCTTCTGGATCGCCGCCTCGGCAGTGGCGGTGTCGGCGGCGAAGATCTTCACGGTGCCGTCGTTCTCGATCTCGAGCACGGCGCCGGTGTCGTCCTGGATCTTGCGGATGTTGCGGCCTCCCGGGCCGATGACGTCCTTGATGCGCTCGGGCGGGATGCTGATCGAGGTGATGCGCGGCGCGTACGGCGAGATGGCCTCGCGCGGCGCCGACAGCTCGCCGGTCATCTTCTTCAGGATGTGGATGCGACCGTCGCGGGCCTGCTCCAGCGCCTTGCCCATGATCGCCTTGTCGACGCCGTCGCACTTGATGTCCATCTGCACCGCGGTGATGCCCTTGCCGGTGCCGGCG
>CAYUSL010000417.1:0-5672 GCA_964447125.1 uncultured bacterium
GCGAGGGTGTGGAGAGCGACGGTCAGACCTACCGTGTGGAGCTGGCGGCCACCGTTCGCCGGGGTCGCGTGAAAGACGACCTCGCGAGCTACCGGATCTTGCAGGCGGGGACCGGTCACAAGCGGGTCGTGGTCGTGGGCGCCGCCGATCCCGCCGCCGGGATCGCTGCGGAGGAAGCGTCGTCGTACGTCGACGCGGCGGTGGCGGGAGCGAACGCGGCCCTCGCCGAGCGCGAGTTCCGGATCTTCGACGCCGCCGCAACCGCACGCGTGGCGCGCCGGATCGGTCTCGCCTCGGGCGCCAGCGCCGAGAGCGAGCTGGTACGCGCCGCTCTGGATCAAGGCGCCGAGCTCTGCGTGTTGCTCTCGATCGCGCCCGGCAAGCGTCTCGCGCCGGGGCCCGGCCGCTTCAGCATGGGGTATGCGACGGTGCGCGCGAAGGCTTTCGACACCACCACGGGGCGGATCCTGGGCGTGGGCTCCGGTGACGCGAGCGAGCGCGCCCGCACCGAGCCCGGCCCGCAGGATTGGATTCGCGCCGTCGGCACGGCGGCGAATCGCGCGGGTCGCGCCGCCATCGCGGAGGTGGCGCCGCGGATGCTACAAACGGCGACACAGGTGGACCGCGATCTCGGCACGCCGTTCCAGATCGTGCTGGTGGATTACGCGGAGGAAGAGGTCGATCGCGTCATCGAGTTCCTGGAATCCGCCCCCGAGGCGCGAGGATTTCGCGAGCTCGCTCGTCAGCCGCGGCACGTGGAACTGGAGGTCTTCTGGGGCGACGTGGACACCACCGCGCTGAATCGCACGCTGCGCGCAGCGCTGAAGGCGCGCGGTGTGGAGCTGGTCACGAAGGATCAGGCGGGCAGCCGGATCGTGTTCCAGCGCGCTGGTCGATGACGCGCCGCCGCGCGCTCGTGGTCGTGGTCTGGGCCCTCGTGGCCAGCCTCGTGCCTGCAGCGCGCGCCGCGTCGCCGCCGTGGGTCGAGGCCGAGACCTTCGACGTCGACGGCATCGATCGATTAGCGCGCATCGACGACGGGCTTTACCGGGGTGCCTCACCGAGCGACGCAGGCCTCGAGCTGCTGGCGCGAGCGCACGTCCGGACACTGGTCTGCTTACGCAGCCAGGTCCCGTATCGCGAGAAGGCCGAGGCGCTGGGACTTCGGATCGTCCACATTCCCGTCCCGCTGGTGGGCGAGCCGAGCGAGGACGAGGTGTTGCGCTTCCTCGATGTGGCGACCGATCCCGCGGCGCGCCCGGTCTTCTTCCACTGCCGCGTCGGCGAAGACCGCACCGGCGCCATGGCTGCGTTGTATCGGATGCAGGTGCAGGGTTGGCCTCTGGATGCTGCGCGTGCGGAAATGGATCGGTTCGGATTCTCCGCATATTGGCGCGATCTCGCGCGCTTCGTTGGGCGCTTCGACGCTTCCGCGGAAACGCCCGCCGCCGGTGAATCGACGGTGGCGCCGTACCTGCGGGCCGCAGACGAAGCGCACGCTGCTGGCAACGTCGGCGGCGCGCTCGAGTCGCTTCGTCAGGCGCTGATCCGCGCCCACGATCGCCGCGAGCGCGCCCAGATCGCCGCGCGGCTCATCGCGGTGCTGGCCGCCGCGAGCGAGCGGCGCGCCTTGCCCGAAGGCGGCTTCGATCTGGCGGTGCGCGAGTGGGGAGTGCTCCGTGGGCAGAACGCCGAGGATGTGCAGTCGCTCGAGAGACTCGCCGCCATCTTCCGCGAGGGGCTCGATCTGGCGCGGGCTGCAGAGGCGCTCGAGCGCGCCCAGCAGCTCGGCAGCGGCGCCGAGGCCGTCGCCATCGGCGCCGAGCTCGCACGGGTTCGCGCCGTGCGCGGCACCACGCCGCG
The DNA here is from genome assembly GCA_964447125.1 of uncultured bacterium. Classification (GTDB taxonomy): domain Bacteria; phylum JADJOY01; class JADJOY01; order JADJOY01; family JADJOY01; genus JADJOY01. The sequence continues at coordinate 1,864 of CAYUSL010000417.1, forward strand.
CAGCGAGATCGGCAAGCGCCTGGGTTTTCTCGATCGCCTCGGCCGGGGCGAGCTCGCGGCGCTCTTGATCCAGGAGCTGCGCGTCGATCGCTTGCGCCCCCTTCCGGGTGCTCCCACCTACGAGCCCCTGCGCCCAGCGAGCCCAGGGCCCAAGCCCACCTCGCCGCCGAACGACGTTCCCACGAGCCCGCATGCCGATGACGTGGCCCGCGTCTTGGCCCTCGGAATCCGGGGGCTCGAGGTGCTCCCGGACGGTCGCTTTCATCCCGACGATCCAGTCAGCCGCGCCGAGCTCGCAGGCGTGGTCGAGGACGTGCTGAGCCGCGCGGTGCGTGATCCGACGCTGGTGCTTCGCGGCCTGGGCGATCCGACCAGCCTCGTCGACGTTGCTCCCGACGCCTGGTACCGGCCGGCAGCCGATCTCGCCGTGGAGCTAGGGGTGCTGAGCGGCGAGCGCGATACGACAGGTGGCGTGCGGTTTCGGCCGAGCGATCCGGTCACGGGTGTGGAGGCGCTCGCCGGATTCAAGACCCTGCGTGATCGCCTCGACCTGCGCACGCGAGCAGTGGTGGTGGTGATCGACGCGCTGCGCGCGGCTTCGCTCTTCGGTGCGCTGGACCGCGGATCGTTGCCGCATCTCGCACGTCTCCTCGACGAGCGAGGCTACGTGCGATTCGATCGCTGCCTCGCGGCGCTGCCGTCCGACACCATCCCCAATCACACCACGATCTTCACCGGCGCGCTGCCGGGCCACCACGGGATCACCGGCAACGAATGGTTCGATCGCAGCTTGGACGTGAACGAGCCACTGTCGCGACGCAACCGCGAATACCTGAAATTCGGTTCCGCCGACGATCCAGGCCTCGGCCGCGCGTGGGGCTTCCCGGGCTTTCCGCTGCACGAACAGGATCTGGCAGCGGGAGTGCCCACCGTCTATCAGGCTCTCACCGCCGTCGAGCGGGAGCGCGGACGGAAGGTGGAGACCGCGGTGGCGTTCGATCCCGTGCGCCGCGGCAGCGCCGAGGTCGCGAGTCCCGGCCTCCTCGATGCGCTCTTCAGCGGGAAGGTCTTCGACTTCCTCGAGGACTACGCGAAGCTCGACGCCGAGGCGGTCGACGAAGCGATCTCGTGGATCGAAAGCGACCGACCACCGGAGCTTCTCGGTGTGTGGCTACCCGGGCTCGATTCGTGGTCGCACGAGCATGGCCCCGGCTCGGCCGGGGGGCCGAAGGATGGGCAGTCGAGCTACCTGGCCCGTCACGTGGATCGCTTGCTCGGCAAGCTGACGGACGCGCTGGAACGTCGTGGGCTTCTCGCAGAGACGCTGCTGGTGGTGGGCGCCGATCACGGCCAGCACGATGTCGTCGCCGACGGCCGTCATGCGATCACCACCCAGGAGGTGTACCGGGCGCTCGGGCGAGCGGGTATCGCTGTGCCGCTCGACGCGAATGGTGAGCTCGACGAGAGCCGGCGTGACGTGAGCGTGGTGGTCGCGGGTGGCGACAACGGCGGTGCAGCGCTGGTATCGGTGCGCAGCGAAGGGAGGGGTTGGGACGTGCGGCCCACACTCGCCGATCTCGCGCCGGTGGCGCGCGCCCTCGCCGCCCAGCCCTACGTCGCTCGGGTCTTCGCGCTGGCGCCGCCTGCGGCGCGGCGCGAAGGGCAGGCGTTCGAGCTCACTCGCTCGCGAGAGGGCAGCGAGTCCGCGTCCGGCGACACCTGGACCCCCGTCGAAACGGGACGCCCTGATCGCTTGGCCGAACGGCTCGTGGGGCTGGCTGGTTCCACGCGCTCGGGCGATCTCTTCGTCGAAGCCCGCGGCCCGTATTACTTCGCCGTGCCCGGGCACACCTACCATGGCGAGCACGGCGGCGCCGACGGCGAGCAGGATCACGTGCCGTTGCTGGTGATCAACCCGCCCGGGCGCCTGCGCCAGCGCATCGCGACTCCCGTGGGCAACGAAGACATCGCACCCACCGTCGCCGGGGTGCTCGGATTCGCGGACGCGCTTCGCGCCGATGGCCGCGATCTCCTCGATCCGCCACGGATCCACGTTTCGTCGCACAGCGAGGGCCAGCAAATCCCCGCGGGGCCGGTCGCGATCCTCGGGTTTGCGGCGGACGCGCTCGGCATCGAACGCGTCGAGGTGCGGGTGGACGAGCAAGGCGCGTTCGCACCGGTTGCCGGTACGGAAGCGTGGGAAGCGGCGCTGACGCTCGCACCGGGCCGCCACACCATCGATGTCCGAGCCCGCGATCTCACACAGCTCGAGACGACCGTTCGCTTCCATCTCGTGGCGCGCTGAAGCGGTGTTTTTCCGGGGGATTTTCAAGCCCGCAGCCGGCCCACCTGAGTCGCTCGCTTGGCTCGTGCGGCGAGATTGCCGGCAAGTGTGGAGACCGGTGGGAAATCGACTGGAGGGCGGCCGGTCCCTCGGCCGCCACAAGCCTTCGTAGCAGCCTTCGAGTGCCTGACGAGCTGTCGACAGATTCCGTCTCCAGTACGGCTGATTCTGGCCAAGATCGGTTGGGAGACCCCGCTCGGAACGATCACGTCGTACGGACCCGTAGGGCGGGGGCTCGCCGCCCGCTGCACAGCGCCGTGGCGCCGAGGAGCCTCGCTCTGATCGTCGGCCGTTGCGCCGCTCTCAGCGCGCGGATGATCCCAAGCGGCACACGAGCACATCGGGTGTCGCGAAGGTGCGAAACGGCACTTCGAGGGCGCCCACGCCGCGGCTCACGATCAGGGCACCCGCGTGGGGCGGCGCGAGCTGGAAGCGGCCGTGGAAATAGGGTGCGTTGTACTTCGCTTGCGGGATCCAGAGCGGACGTCCGCCCGGCAGCGCCAGATGCCCGCCGTGGGTGTGTCCGCAAACCGCGACGTCGAAGCGGTGGCCGTTGATCGCGTGCAGCGTGCAAGGCGAATGGATGAGCAAGATGCGCGTGCCGTTGGCGCGGGCGAAGGCGCGGTCGGCGTCGGGATCGCCGCTCCATCCTTCGTCGACGCCGCACACCGACACGTGGTCGAACGGCGGCGGGAGCGCGGCCGAGTCGTTGATGAGCATCGTGACGCCCGCCGCTTCGAGGCATCGCGTGATGTGCTCATAGTCGGTCCACAGGTCGTGATTGCCGAGCACCGCGAACTTGCCGAAGGGAGCGCGGACCCGCTCGGCGGCGCGGGCGATGGGTTCGATGAATTGGGCGTCGATGAAGATGAAGTCGCCGCCCAGAAGCAGCACGTCTGGCTCGGCGGCCGCGATGCGCTCGAACGCCAGCTCGATGAGCTTGGGGTGGGTCGTGGGGCCGGCGTGGAAGTCGGACGCGAACGCGAAGGTGAGGGGACGCACGCCTTCCGGCCACTCGAAGGCGGCGACGTCGTGGAGCACCGTGTCCACCACGCGCTGTGCTCCCAGCGCATACGCGAGGCGCGCCAACCAGCCGCTCGCCGTGAGCTTGAGGAAAATCGGCTCGACGAGCGTTCGCCACCAACCGTAGTGCCGTCCGCGGCCGAGCTGAGTCATGAGTTGCGCAGCGTGTGGCGCGCAGCGACGTGCGCCCCGAAGCCGCGGAGCTTATCGCGCCGAACCCGCACGATGCACTCGGACTTCACGGGAGATGACGATCGCCCGTCAGCCAGACGCAGGCCGTGGTCCCGGCGATCCACCGATCCGCTTCAATGGGGCCGTGTCTTTCTAGCCTCGCAAGCTCATGAAGGGAGCCTGCGGCCGCGACGGAGCGCGGCCCTCCATCCTTCTTGCGCCCTCGAATCGATGGAGGGCGACGCTCTGTCGGCGCCGACGAGCTCGAATC
>CAYUSL010000418.1:0-5669 GCA_964447125.1 uncultured bacterium
GGGTGGCGGATCTTGCGCTCGATCGAGATGACGTAGAAGCGCTGCTTGAGCTTGTCGAGGCGGGCCACCGGGCGTACGCGCGAGTGGCGGCGGATCTCGTTGGCGACGATCGCCGGCGCCGCGAAGATGCCAAGCCCGGCTTCGGCCAGGGTTTCCGCGAGTGCCGAGTCGTCGAGCTCTGCTACCACGCGCGGGCGGATCTTGTGGGTCGCGAACCACTCCTCCAGTGACCACCGCAAGATGGAGCCCGCGCTGGGCAGGAGGAATGGCGCACCGTCGAGCCTGCCGAGCGGACCCTTGCCGAGCTGGCGCGCGAGCTCGGCGCTCGCCAAGAGCACCGTGCCGCATTCGCCGATGAGATGGCTGTAAGGCCGCACCGAAGCGAGCGGTCGCGCCGGCGCGTCGGAGAGCACCACATCGATCTCGTGCACCGCGAGCTCGCCCATGAACGCCTCGGTGGAGTTGTCCTCGCGGCACACCAGTTGGATCGGCTCGTCGAGCGCCAACACCGGCTCGAGGATGCGTTGCACGATCGCCTTGGGGACGAAGTTCGATACGCCGACGACCAGCCGGATGGTGCGGCCTTGCGCGGTTCCGCGCACGATCCCCTGGAATTCCTGGCCGAGAGCGAAGATCTCGTCGGCGTAGCGGAACGCGATCTGGCCGATCTCGGTGAGCGTCAGGTTGCGGCCACGCTTCACGAAGAGCTTCTCGCCGAGGTTGCGCTCGAGCTGGTGGATCTGGCCGCTGATGGTGGGGTGGGCGAGGTGCAACATTTCGCTGGCAGCGACCACGCTGCCTTCCTTGGCGACCGCCCAGAAGTAGAGGAGATGGTGGTAGTTCAGCCATTCCACGGCGCGAAACCTCCTGTCGAGAAACGCGACACTTCGCGCTCAAACTATCTCCTGGTGGGTGCTGCGTGCATGCGCTATCCAGCACGCGAACCCTCAAGCTCGGCCGGCGCAGGATGCCGGTGCTTGCTCATCGCGAGCGGCTCGCGTCGCATGCGTCGTGGACGTGCGCCCGCTCGAGGAGACTGTATGCGCGCGCGTTTCTCTGCACGATTGCACGCTCTGGCGTGGATGCTCGGCATCGCCTTGCTGTCCGGCTGTGGTGACTCGAACGACGGTAGTGGGAATCGGTCGCCTTTGGCCGTGGCCGGAGCGGATCGCGAGGTGCCCGCCGGCACCGTCGTAGCGCTCGATGGAAGCCTGAGCAGCGATCCGGACGGCGATCCGATCGCCTATGCGTGGACGCTCGCATCGCGACCAGCGGGGAGCGAAGCGGCGCTTTCCGACCCGCAGGCACCGCAGCCCTCGTTCATCGCCGATCGCGTGGGAGAGTATGGGCTCGAGCTGATCGTCTCGGACGGCTCGATGCCGAGCGCGCCAGATACAGTCGTGATCACGGCGACGCGCAGCAACGCCCGTCCGGTGGCGAGCGCGGGAGCGGACGAGACGGTGGCGCTCGGTTCGGTGGTCACGATCGACGGCAGCGCGTCCACCGATCCGGACGGCGACGCGCTCACGTATCTCTGGACGCTCGCTGCGAAACCCGAGGGCAGCGGTGCCGGCGTGAAGGACGTGACCGCGGCGCGCACGGTGTTCGTCGCGGACGTGGTGGGCGAGTTCCGGTTGCAGTTGGTGGTGGCGGATGGGGAAGCGACCAGCGAGCCCGACGAGGTGGTCTTCACCGTCGTGGACACCAACGTGCCGCCGATCGCCGCCGCTGGCGCGGATCGCACCGTGGCCGTGGGAAGCGTGGTGGACATCGACGGCCGGAAGAGCAGCGACCCCGACGGCGACGCGATCACGCACGTTTGGTCGTTCGTCTCGAAGCCCACTGGCAGCAACGCAGGGATCAAGGACTCCGCGAAGCCCAAGACACTCTTCGTCGCTGACGCCGAAGGCCAATTCGTGATTCAGCTCGTCGTCGACGACGGACGCGCGCAGAGCGCGCCGGACGTGCTGGTGATCACCGCCACCCGCAGCAACGCCGCTCCCGTGGCCGTCGCCGGCGCCGATCAGTCGGTGCAGGTCGGAGATCCGGTCACGCTCGACGGCGCCGAGAGCAACGATCCCGACGGCACTGCGCTCGGATTCGCGTGGAGCTTCGTGTCGCGTCCCGAGGGCAGCGCCGCCGCGCTCGACGCGCCGACGGCTGCGCGCACCGGCTTCGTGGCCGACGTCGCTGGGCAATACGTCGTGCAACTGCTCGTGACCGATGGACAGATCGAAAGTCGCGCCGACACCGTGGTGGTGACGGCCACCGCGGAAGGTGAGGGTGGCGGTGGTGGCGGCGGCTCGGACGGCTGCGCCGACCCCGGCTCCACGATCCTCTGCGATTCCCTGAACGGCTCGACGCGCGGCAGCGCCAAGGGCGGACAGTTCGTGAGCGGCGGCGGCTGGCAGCCGGGCTGGAACATCGTGTGGGATCTCGGCCGCACGCTCAGCGAGGGTGCCTTCTCCGCCGAGCTCTCGAACTGGGACACCTCCACCTCCAGCCCGCAGCACCAGCACAGCAAGCAGCACATTCTCAACATGTTCCAGGAGGGCCACGGCAGCGTACACACGGCCGACGAGAACGGGACCGGCTTTTGGAACGTACGCACCGGGCGCGACTACAACGACCTCTTCAAGTTCCTGTCGAGCACCCGCGGTTTCGACGAGCGGCTGGAGACGCGACTCTCTCCGCCGGGCGGACGCCTGGATCCTCGCGTGACCCACACCGTGCGCGTCGAGTTCGACCGCGCCGGCAACGCCACGGTATTTCTCGACGGCCGCTCGCTGGTGACGCAGCCGCATCCGCGCTCGTTCGCGCTCCGCTACGTGCTCGTGGGTACGGACAACAGCCCGGGAGACACCTACGGGCCGCAAGCTGGCGTGATCTACAGCAACATCAAGGTGTGGGGCAGCACGACGGGCGGCCGGATGGTGGCCGCGAACCTGAGCACGGTGAACGGCGAGCCCGTCGTCGAGGAACTGCCGGTGCCGCGTATCGGGCAAACGCTGGTGAGCTGGTTGCGTGGGGCTGGGAGCCCGCTCGGCGTCGTCTCGCTTCCCGCGTTGCGCTGACGCCGCGGAGTCGCGATTCGCGGTGCGATCGACGCCGCCGTGTCCCTCGGGGGACCGGCGGCGTCGCCTTTTCGAGCACGCGAATGCGCCCGCTCGTGTGTGCCGCGCCGGGTATCTCGCGAGCGTGTCCGGTGGAGTCCGTTCCACGCCTCGATCCCCTGGGCTATCGTCTCGGTCCCGACGACGGCGCAGTTGCTGCTGGGACGACGCGCCGTCGCGAGCGGCATCGGCAGTCGCCGAGGCTCGGGGAGCGTGAGGTCGGAACGGCGTGATCGCGGAGCTGATCCGGGCCGACGACGTGCTGTTGGGGCTCGAGGGCGATTTTCACACCGCCCTGGCTCGGCTGGTCGAGCGGCTCGGCCTCGCGGATCGCGAGCGCGAGATCCTGGATGGGCTCGCCGCCGCCGAAGCGCGCGGCTTCGCGTTCGTGAGCAGCGAGGTCGCGGTGCCGCACGTGCGGCTGGCTGGGCTCGCGGCGCCGCGGCTGGCGCTCGGCATCTCGCGCGCCGGGCTCGTGAGCCCGACAGGCCGGGCGCGCGTGGTGCTGCTCCTGCTCACGCAGCTCGAGGACCCCGATCGCCACCTCCAGCTCCTGGCCCGCGTGGCTGCGGCGCTGCCGGGTGCCGCGCGCGAGCTGGTGGCGGCGCGCGATGGCGCGAGTGTCGTGCAGATCGTCACGCGAGCCGAAGAACGCGGCGATCCGGCGAGCTACGTGAACCTGACCGACGAGCAGGTGGCGTTCGAGCTCGCCACCGATCTCACGAGCGGGCTCAGCACGGCGGAGGCCGCGCGCCGGCTCGAGATCCACGGACGCAACGTCTTCCAGCATGCGCGCCGCACCCCGTGGGTCGTGCGCCTGGCGCGGAATCTCTTGAGCTTCTTCGCGATCCTGCTCTGGATCGCGACGGCGCTGTGCTTCGTGCCGGGCGTGGACATGCCCGAGCTCGGCATCGCGATCGCGAGCGTCACGCTGGTGAACGGCCTCTTCGCGTTCATCCAGGAGACCAAGGCGGATCGCGCGGTGGAGATGCTGGCGCGGCTGCTGGCGCCGCGCGCGCGGGTGATCCGAGACGGTAGCGAGCGGCAGGTGGATGCGGCCGAGCTCGTTCCCGGCGACGTGATCGTGGTGGAGGAAGGCGATCTGGTCCCTGCCGACGCGCGGCTCGTGGAAGCCGACGGGATCGAGGTGGAGAACGCGAGCCTCACCGGCGAGGCGACCTCGGCGCGGCGCTACAAGTCGAACCAGCCGATTTTGCTTCACGGCAAGTTCGTGTGGATCGAGCTGCCGAACGTGGTGTTCGCGGGCTCGGCGCTGGTGCGTGGGCACGGCCGCGCAGTGGTCTTCGGCACGGGGATGCAGAGCGAGATCGGGCGGATCGCAGGGCTCACCCAGTCGATCCGCGCCGAGGCAAGCCCATTGCAGAAGCAGCTTCGCGGCGCGGTGATCGCGATCTCGTGGCTTGCGGGCGGGTTTGGGCTCGCGTTCTTGTTGGTGGGCTGGCTCCTCGGCGGGCTCGATTTCCGCCACGCGTTCGTGTTCTTCATCGGCATCTTCGTGGCCAACGTCCCCGAGGGCTTGCTGCCCACGGTGACGCTGGCGCTGGCCATGGCCGTCCGGCGCATGGCCAAGCGCCACGCGTTGGTGAAGAGCTTGCCGAGTGTCGAGACCCTCGGTTGCGCGACGGTGATCTGCACCGACAAGACCGGCACGCTGACCCAGAACGCGATGATGGTGACGCGGGTCTACGTGGACGGCGAGCTGCTCACCGTGAGCGGCGCCGGCTATCGCCCCGAAGGACGCTTCTCGTTCGCGGGGCACGACTTCGGGCCGAGCGAGATCGCGCGGCGTCCGGCGCTGCGCCGCCTCCTCGAATGCGCGGTGGTCTGCAACAACGCGCGCCTCGAAGCTACGGCGGGCGATTACCGCGTGCTCGGCGATCCCACCGAAGGCGCGCTGCTCGCGCTCGCCGCCAAGGCCGGAACGCGCGGCGTGCACCACCGCTTGCGAACCAACCCCTTCGAGTCGGTGCGCAAGCGCATGAGTGTGGTGGTCCAGGCCGAGGGCCGAGAAGCGCGGGTGGTGTACGCCAAGGGTGCGCCGCTCGAGCTGCTCGAGCGCTGCGATCGCGTGCAGCTCGGACGCGAGGTGCTGCCGCTCGGCGCCGCGGAGCGCGAACGAATCGTGGCGCAGCACGACGCGCTCGCCAGCGATGGCTTACGGATGCTCGGTCTCGCTTGGCGCGAGCTCGACGATGCGGCGGACATCGAGGAGCTGGATGCGGATGGCGCCGAGAGTGGGCTGGTCTTCCTCGGTCTCACCGCCATGTCCGATCCCATCCGGCCGGGCGTCGCCGAGGCCATTCACGCCTGCCACACGGCGGGGATTCGCATTCACGTCATCACCGGCGACTATCCGCTCACCGCCACGCGCATCGCCCGCGAGATCGGTCTCGGCGGTGGCGGTGAGCTGCCCGTGGTCACGGGTGCCGAGCTGAGCGAGCTCGACGATGCGGCGCTCGACGCAACGCTCGCGCGCGGTGAGGTGGTGTTCGCGCGGGTGACGCCCGAGCACAAGCTCCGCATCGTCACGCGGCT
>CAYUSL010000419.1:0-5669 GCA_964447125.1 uncultured bacterium
TGCGCGCCACGGGTGTGGCGAGATCGGCGCGCGCGACCTTCACGATCACGAACACCGTCTTGCCGGTGCGACCGTTCACGTCCTGCAGGTAGTCGTTGTGAACCAGGATCACATCGCCGAAATCGCCCTCGCGGTCGAGATTGCCGCGGATGCGCACCGGCAGGTTCTGGCCTTTGATCGGGTTCCGCAGCGTCACCTCCTGACCGTGCTTCCAGCCGTGTTGCTCGAGCGTCCGGTCGCCCACCAGCGCGGCGCTGCGCTCGGCGCGAAACGCGGCCAGCTCCTCGCGTGAGGCGCCCTTCAGGTCGCGGATCTCGGCGATGGTCGAGGGATCGACGCCGATGGCCACGTCGAACTCCCCCTTCTTCTTGCCCTCACCCAGAAAGAAATCGTACGGCGTGAGCGTGACCACTCCCGGCACCGCGCGGATCTTCGAGAGGTATGTGAGCGGGATCTCGGCGCGCCAGAAGCGGATGCCGAACTTGGGCCGGAGAAAGAGCGTGGTGGCACTGCCGGTGCGGTGGATCACCTGCTCCAACGTGAAGAGGATGCTGGCGAGCGAGGTGTAGACGAAGAACGACACCACCAGCCCGAGAAACGTGAGCACCGTGCGTCGCGGATTCCGAGCTAGCCCGCGCAGCACCAGTTTCGCGAGGTTCACAGCGCAATCTCCGGGCGGCTCGCTCGGTTTTCGCTCGGCAGAGCCGTAGGGCCGGCCGCAAGGCCGCCCGCGCACGCGCCCACTGGATTGGCGAGTCGTGGTGCGGAACGAGCAGTCATCGCTCGACACCCGTCAAGCGGCCCTTGTCCAGGTGCACGAGGCGATCGGCGGTCGCCGCAGCGCGCGGATCGTGGGTGACCATGATGAACGTCTTGCCCGCGGTGCGGTTCAGGAGCCGCATGATGCCCAGGATCTCGGTGCCGCTAACGGCATCGAGATCGCCGGTCGGTTCGTCGGCGAGCACCAAGAGCGGATCGGTCACCAAGGCCCGCGCGATGGCGACTCGCTGCTGCTCGCCGCCCGAAAGCTCGGAAGGCCGGTGCGTGAGTCGATGGCCGAGCCCCACGATGCGCAGCGCCGCCTCGGCGCGCGCGATGCGCTCGTCGCGGTCGAGCGGCATCAACGTGAGCGGCAGCTCCACGTTCTCCACCGCCGTCAGCACCGGCATCAGGTTGTAGAACTGAAATACGAAGCCGATCGAGCGATTCCGCCAGCGATCCAGCTCGCGCTCGCTCAGCTCCTGGATGTCGCGCCCCGCGATGCGCAGCCGACCGGTGGTGGGCCGATCGATGCCTGCGATCAGGTTGAGGAGCGTCGACTTGCCCGAGCCGGACGGCCCCATGAGCGCCACGAACTCGCCGGCACGGATCGTGAGATCGACGTCGACGAGTACCGGCACGTCGGTGGCGCCGCGGTGGTACGTCTTACCCAGCCGCTCGATCTCCACGAGCGGTGCGGCAGGCGCTGGCACTACCGTAGCTGCCGTCGCGCCTGCGTCGTTCACGATTTGACGCGGACGCGCTGCCCGGCGCGCAGCTCGGCGGGCGGCTGGTCGATCACGAACGTGCCCTCGGCGGCGCCCTCGAGCACCACCAGGAAGCCCGTATCCGCAGGCTCGGTGCGGATCGGCTTCTCCATCACCACGTCGTTCTCGACCTCCAGCACCACGGGCTTGCCGTTCCGCTGAACCACCGCCGACGCCGGCAAGGCTGGCTTCACCTGGATCGCTTCCTTGGGCGGCTCGGTCACGAACGTGACTTTGGCCGACATGTCGGGTCGCAGGTCGCGCGTCGGCTCGCGAATGCGCGCCTTCACCGGCACCACGGACTTCTTGCGGTCCGCCATGGCACCGATCTCGAAGACCTCGGCGAGGTAACGTCGCTCGGGAATCGCTTCCGGTGTGACGATCGCGGCGCCACCCATCCGCACCTTGGTGATCTCGGTTTCGTTGATCTCGAGCTCGACGTCGATCGCCGACAGATCCGCCATCGTCACCACCGACGAGCCCGGATCCCCCTCCGCCGTCACGCCCAGGGTCAGAAATTCACCCACGTCGCGGATCTTGCGGATCACCGTGCCGTCGATGGGCGCGGTCACCATCGTGTCCGCGAGCGCCACGTGCGCCAGCTCGAGACGCGCCCGCGCCACCCGCGCGTTGGTCTCCGCTTTGTCGAGATCCGCCTGCGACGCGATCCGCGCTTGGCTGAGCTCACGAGTGCGCTTCACGTCCAGCTCCGCCTGCGCCAGCTCGGCCTCGGCCACCTTCACCTGTGCCCGCTGCTCGTCGTCCTGGATGCGCGCGATGAGATCGCCCTCGTGAAGCTCGGTGGCGATCCCCACCGGCATCTCCACGATCTTCCCCTGCGTCTTGCTGCTCACGGTGATCTGGCGCTTCGCCACGATGTAGCCGCTCGCGGTGAGCAACGTGGGCGGCAAGCCGAGATCGCGAGGAGACACCGAAACCAGCGTCACCTCCATGGGCCGCGTGGCGCGCCAGTACGCGACGCCACCGCCGATCGCCGCCACGAGCACCAGCAGCACGATCACTTTCACCCACGGGAAACGCCGCCGCCTGCGTACACCCGCGGTCCCGGGAGTGCCGAGCCGGAGCAAGCTCAGATCCCGCTCGAGATCCGGATCGAGCGTGGAGGTTCGGAGCGCGTCTTTCGAGACCGTCGATGAAGTGGCGCTGGGCGGATTCACGGCGGCGAAGTCTAGCGCGCGCGTCGCGCGAACCCGTCACGGATCGGTACGAGCCGAACGCGTGCGCCGATCGTGCCCGCGAACCCATCGCGCGGGCGACGTGCTGGCGAGCGTCGCCTTGATCCGCCGCCACGACCAGTTGCGCAGTGTCGATCTCAGCGGTCAAAATTCTCGCGACGCGGAGTGAGCGAGCTCCGCGGACACACCGGATCGCTTTAGTGAAATCGAGGCCGTCATCTACTGAGTCGGCAGGCAACGGGTGAGCCGATGCTTCTCGTCTGGGCCGTCGGGTTGCTGCTCGTCAGCGCATCACTTCTCGTATCGTCCAAGACGAGTCGCTTCGCGGGGGTGCCGCTCGGGCTGGGTTCTGCGTACGTGGGTGGCTCACTGGGATCGACGCTTCGGCCCCCGTTTTCCGACTCGGCCGCAATGATGTTCCTCGGCGTAGTGATCCTTGGGCTCGCGCTGTCGACCCTCAGCGGGCTCGTGCTGGCGGGGCTGGCGATCTTCGTACGCCACGACGCTCAGCGTTCGGCGCGTTCCATCCTGCGGCGAGTGGTCGTCGACACCTTTCTAAACCCACTCTTGCTCATCGCCGGTCTGGTCGTCGGGGGTCTGGTCGCGAGGTTCGGGAGGTGATGCTCGCGGGCTTGCGTGCCCGTATTTCCGGGTCGAATGATCCTGGTCCGGCGTGGTGCGGCACGAACAGCGCGCGAGTGGGCGACCGATGACCCGCGACGAGTACGTCGAGCGAGTGAACGCGGTCCTCGAGGCTCACCGGCAGCGTGCAGCCTCTGAGCTGCGTGCGGCGCTTGCCCTCGTCCCACCGAAGGCGCGGCGCATCACCCTCGATATCGACGTCGATCAAGACGGCGAAGGATTCTTGGACGTTCGCGTTGGCTTGGAGGGGCCAGATCTGTATGTCCTTGGAAAGGCGATCGAGCCCCACGCTCAACTATTCGAGACCCGGATGACGGAGAACGGCCTCACGCCCCCGTTGCCGCTCATGGATGCCTTCGGGGAGGAGTTCTCGGTTCATGATGCGCTGACGGATTGCGCTGCTGCGTGGATTGCTTCCCTCTGGCGACAGCTTTCACCAAACGCCAGCTTGCCCGTTGTCGTGCAATCACCCGAGGGCTACGGCACGACGACGCCCATCAATCTGAATTGATCGGTTGCGACTCGACGCACCGAGATCGCGGTGACGCGAATCGATCCCGTGCCCACATGCCATCGGATCAGATCCAGGAGCGCATCGGGAAGCAGCTTGCGCCGCGCTCGTGGTGGAGGTTCTGATCCCGATGCCGTCACGCGGAGCACGCATCGCACCGCCCAACACTGCCGAGCTCGGTGCTGAGGCTGATAGCGTGCATGGTGCGATCGTGTCGAGCGTCCGGCATTCCGGCGCTGCGGGTTACCTGGGGTCTGTGACCATGGCTTCATCCGCAACTTCGTTGGTGTTTGGCTCTTCCACGAAGGTTTCGAGTTGTCCGGCACACGCGTGTGATGCGGGGTGTGCGGAGTGAAGTCACGATCGCTCCAGCGGGTGTCGTGGGCGTGGCTCACGTTGGCGCTCCCGCTCGCGCCGAGTCGCCGCGCCTGGGCTACGCCGCTGGTGCTCGAGGGCCCCTGGTTCGTTGCCTTCAGCAGTCCCTACGATGGTGTCTCGCCCACGCTCGTGGACATCGATGGCGACGGCGACCTCGATGTCTTCGTGGTGGACGCGTACAACTTCGAGTTCTTTCGAAACACGGGCACGGCCACGCATCCGGCGTTCGACTCCGGGTCGAGATACGTCTTCGGGCTCGATTCGTACGACGCGAACGCCGCATTCGCATTCGTCGACATCGACGGCGACGGTGATCTGGATCTCTTCGCGATGGGATCGTGGTCCCTAGCCCATTTCTTCGAAAACACCGGGTCGGCAACGAGCCCCGCGTTCGGACCGCGGAGCCCGGCGCCGTTCGGATACGGCGGGAGTCGGCTCGCTTTCGCGGACATCGACGGCGACGGTGATTTCGACGCGCTTCTGGCGAACAACCTGCCGTACGACGCACCGCACGTCTACTTCTTCGCCAACACCGGGACGGCGGCACAAGCGTCCTGGCCAGCGATCCCGGTGGCCGACCCGTTCGGGCTTCCCCAGGAGCAGGGCGGAAGAACGCTTGCGCCCACGTTCGTCGACATCGACGGCGATGGCGATCTGGATCTGATCGAGGGGTTCTGCGTCGATCCGCTGACCTGGTTTCTCGAGAACACCGGGTCCGCCACGATCCCGGCATTCGGTCCATCCTCGCCGAAACCCTTCGGGCTACCGGTCGTCGCCGATTGCAACGAGCTCGCGTTCGGGGACCTCGATGGGGATGGCGACCAGGACGCGCTCGTCGGATCCCGCGGCGATCACGTGTTGCTCTTCACGAACAGCGGCACCGCATCCACCCCAGCCTTCGGGGATCCGCCGAACCGCTTCGGTCTCACGGGGCACTCGATGAGCTTCGCCGACATCGACGCCGACGGAGACCTCGACGCGTTCACGGGCGGCTTCTTCTTCGAGAATCTGGGCTCCGTCGTGGATCCGATCTTCGCCGCACCGGAGGTGAGCTTCGGTGCGGACCACGTACCGGTGCTCGCGGACATCGACGGCGACGGTGACCTCGATGCCTTCGCCGGATCCGGGCGGGGCGTCTGCTTCTATCGGAACTCGGGAACGGCTACGAGCCCAGCCTTCGCGCATTGCGCCATCGATGCGCTCGGGTTGGTGAGCGACGTCGAGGACGCCGTTCCTGCATTCGCCGACATCGACGGTGACGGCGACCTCGACGTCTTCGTCGGGTCCCCGATCACGATCTCGTTCTTCAGGAACACTGGCTCGAGCGTGAGCCCTGCGTTTGCCGGCTCGATCACCAATCCCTTCGGTCTCATCCCGGGCCAGCACGACCAGGACCGCGTGGCACCGACGTTCCTG
>CAYUSL010000420.1:0-3419 GCA_964447125.1 uncultured bacterium
TCGTGGAGCGTGATGACCCACGTGCCGGGCCTGCCGCGCTCGACGGCGGCGGCGCTGGCCGCGTTGCGGGCCGAATCTGGCAGCCCGTCGAGCTCGCTCTCGTCGCTCAGGACCAGCTCGTAGGCGTTGGTGTCGGCCAGGAGATTCTCGGCGAAGCGCGATCCGAGGGTGGAGAGCTCGTCGTCGATGCGGCGCAGCTCTTCCTTGGTCGTAGCGTCGAGCAGGGCGCCATTGCGCCGGAACATCCGGTAGGTCTGGTCGAGGAGGCGGTGCTGCTCGCCGTCGAGCTCGCCGGGGCTCGCGTGGACTGCTTTCACTCGTTCGAAGAGCGCGGCGTCGAGGTTGACGTCGCTCGCCAGCGCCATGAGCTTGGGATCGAGCACGCGCGAAAGCGCGCGCATCGGCCCGTCGCCGTGGGCGGTCTGCAAGTTGTGGTGGAGCGCGGCGATCTCGTCGACCCGCAGCGTCGCGAGCTCCAGCGCGGCGATGGTGTTGGCGAAATCGGGGGGGCGCGGATCGGCCTGAATGGCTGCGATCGCACGCCTGGCTTCGGCGAGAGCCACGTCGAGGGCGGGCTCGATGTGCTCGACCCGCAGCAGATCGAAGGGCACCGCGCCGAAGGGAAGCGGCGATGCCGTGAGGAGCGGGTTCGCTGCCGAGGTCATGCCGCGCCGCCCGTCACCGCAGGATCGCGTAGCTGTCGGCATAAATGAGCGCGGTGGAAAGCCACATCCCCCAGATCGGGAACACGAACCAAATGCCGTTCGACGATCCCACGAATGCCGCGATGGTGCCGACTGGATGGCCGACGTGGCATTTGTTGTTGAAGAATTGGAAGAAGTACACGACCGTGCCGTAGAACATCTGCCAGTACATCGCGATGCCGATGATGCCGAGAACGCGCGCCGGCACGATCTCGAAGGTCATGCCGAACACCGTGAGCAACGCCGGCAGCACCGTGGACCAGCCGTTGCCGACGTCGATGTTCCAGCCGAAGGCGCGGCGGTCGGCGTAGCCGGGGTCGAAGAGCGCGTAGCTCGACCAGATCCCCGTCCAGTGGTGGAAGCGGAACACCTCCTTCAGCGGGATGCGCTTGGTCATCACCTCGTTCACCCGCGCGATCTCGCGTCCGCGATACGAAACCTTGGTTTCCTCCCACTCGCGGCGGATCTGATCGGCGCAGGCGTGCAGCGCCAGCTCCCAGAAGTTCACCAGCACGTTGATGACCAGGAAGAAGGCCAGCGCCGCCTGATGCACGTTGAACGCACCGTGCACGAGGGCGTGCAAGCAGGCGTGAAAGGCGCTGCCGCCGCCGATCACGACCAAGATGACGAGCCACGCTGAGACCATGAGAGTGCTCCGAGATGTGGTGAGGGGACGGATGCGCACCGCTGGCGCGGGGCCATCGCATACCATGCGGGGCGCGTATCAGCCGAGGGCCGCGAGCAGCTCGTCGAGGCCGTAGATCACGCTGGGAGCTTCGTCGGAAAGGCGAGCGCGGTCGCGCTGGCGTGATCGATCGATGAGCAGTGCCGCGCCGTATCCCGCCGCGCGCGCCGCCAGCACGTCGCGATCGAGGCTGTCGCCGATCATCACCAGACGATCCGGCGCGAGGCCGAGCGCGCGTGCGGCAGTCGTGAAGAACGCGGGGTCGGGCTTGGCGAGGCCGTGGGTGTAGGAAAGCACCAGTGCGTCGAAGCGCGTGAGCAGGCCGCTTGCGATGACGGCCTCCATGCCGAAGGATTGGGTGTTCGAGAGCAGCGCCAGCGGGAAGCGGCCGGCGAGCGCGTCCAGCGTGGGCAGCACGTCGTCGTAGAGGCGTGCCGAGCGGCTCGAGTGTTCCCAGAGCGCCCGCACGTGGTCGCGGTTGCTGGCTCGACGCCCGAGGAGGCGCTCGATGTGATCGAGGGCATCATCGACGTCGCGGTACGGCCGTGACATGAGCGGATCTTCGACCTGCCGGCGCTCGGCCGGCAACTCGGGGTCGAGGCCGAAGGCACGGATGGTTGTGTCGAAGGGGTTCTCGGGGAATGAGTCGAAGGCGAGGGTGTTCCAGAGGTCGAACACCAGGGCGGTGCCCACCAGGGCGGTGCCACCCACCTCGATCGAGCTCAGGCTGCGCACGGATTGCTACTGAAAGCCAACAATTTGACGTTGGCCGACAATTCGTTGTCGCGAGAAGCGCGGGCCGCGAGCGTCGCGGGGGAGCTACCGCCGGTGCGTGATCAGAGTCGGGCGCCGACGAGCATGCCGCCGCGGAAGAAGAGCCGCTGGCTCGTGGGCGCGCCGGTGTCGTCGAGCTTGGTGTAGAGCCACTTGGAGACGGTGGCGCCCTTGCCGCCGCGGGTGAGCACCTTCTGCGGCTCGCCCCAGCGCAGTAGCGCTTCGACCTCGCTCAGACCGCGTTGCACGTGCTCGGCGGCGATGCATTTGCGATGACGGGTGGCTAGCCGCTTGGCGCGTTGCTGGAGCAGGCCCAGGAAGTCCAGATCCGGCGCTGCGCGCCGCTCGTGGAAGAGCTCGATCCGCCTGCGCAGGAAGTGCAGAGGCTGGAGCGTGGTGTTCGCCGACATGCGGTTGATCTCGGCGAAGACCGGGAAGCGCCGCATGAGCTGTCCTGGGGACAGACGGTGCTGGCGATGGATGGGCTCGAGGAAGGGATCCGGCGCGACGCCCACGAGCGCCACGTCGTTCGCTTGCTGCTCGATTTCCACGTACGGGAAGAAGCTGTCCTTGAGGTAATTCTTGCTCAGGTTGGGATGCAGGAAGTGGTGCCCGAGCTCGTGCAAGAGCGCGAACACGCGCTGGTTGGGGGTGAGCGAGTCGTCGATGAAGATCGTCGGGACGTCGTGCACCCGGACGTAGAGCCCGTGGCAGTTGAGCTTGCGGACGCTGAGGGTGATGGACTCGCGTTCGCAGATGTATTCGAGGTCGTCGAGATCGAGCGGTCGCTTGTTGAAGAACGGGTAGCGTTCCTCGAGCGGGAAGTGCAACTGCATGGTGCGCGCTCGTTCCTCGGTGTGCGCGGCTCAGCTACCGCGTAGCTGGCGCCGCTTGGCTTCCGCGATCAGGATCGCATCCGCGATGGCGTTCCGCCACAGTTCTTTTTCGACCTCGTCGGGGGCCTCGCGATAGCCCATCGCCAAGGCCGTGAGCTGCGGGACGTTCTCGTAGTCGAAGTCACGGGGCAATGGATTGGTCGAGAGTCCGAGCAGGTAATCGACACTCGTATTCAAGAAGCGAGCCATCTGTTGAAGATGGTGCGTGCCCGGATCTCGCTTTTGCTTCGTCCACTGCGAGACCGTCGTTTCCGACACGCCGAGAAACGTCGCGAGGCGCTTCTGATCGAGGCTTCTGCGCTTTAGCAGAACCTTGAGCCGATCGCCCTGGAACTCGTTCATGACAGCAATCCTCCCTCG
>CAYUSL010000420.1:3519-5662 GCA_964447125.1 uncultured bacterium
TCCATCGCCAGTCGCACGGCGGCGGTGGAACCCGGAATCGAGAAAATCGTCAGCTCGCCGGAGAGCCCGGCGGTGGCGCGCGACAACATCGCCGCGGAGCCGATCTCGGCGTAGCTCAAGTAACGGAATAGCTCGCCGAAACCGTCGAGCGTCTTGTCGAGTAGCCCGACGATCGCCTCGAACGTGCGGTCGCGGCGTGAGATGCCGGTACCGCCGTTCACGATCACGGCGCGGGCGCGGCCGGAGACACGAATCTCCTCGACCAACGCGCGAATTCGTTCCGGCTCGTCCGGCACGATCGCGTAATGAGCGACCTCGTGGCCGGCGGCGACGAGCCGCTCGCGGATGGCCGCGCCGCTCGTGTCCGTCTCCTCGGTTCGAGTGTCGCTCACCGTGATGATTGCGCAAGTGATGCTCGCGGGCGCGCCGCGATGGTGGGTGTGCTGGGCCATGAGCATGGGCTTTCTCAGCCCGGCGTCGTCAGCGGAGGCGCGTCGTCGGGGAAGGCGAGACGCACGAGCGCGTGGATGAAGCGCGCAGTGGCGCCCCACACGATGGTGCCGTCGATGTCGTAGAAGTGGACGAGATGCGGCTGACCCAGCCGCGTGCCGCGTTCCTCGACGCGGTGGATCGATGGGTCGAGGAATCGCTCGATCGGGAACTCGAGCACCTCTGCGATCTCGTCGGCGAGCGGCTCGAAGGGGTACGGGTGCGGCAGCGTCCCCACGATCGGCGTCACCAGGAAGTTGGTGATGGTGATGTTGTCGTCGAGCCAGCCCAGGACGTCGACGTGCTCGGGTTGGATGGCGAGCTCTTCCTGAGCCTCGCGCAAGGCGGTGTGGAGCGGGCTCTCGTCGCCGGGATCGGTCTTGCCGCCGGGAAAGCTGATCTGGCCCTTGTGCGTGCCGACGGTTTCGGTGCGTCGCGTGAGCAGTATGCGAATGCCGTCGTCGGCGAGCATCAGCGGAAAGAGCACCGCCGCGCGGATGAGGGTTGGCTCGCCGGCGAGGGCGCGCCGCGGGCGCGCCGAGAGCGACGCACGCACGTGCTCGAGCCATTCGGTACCAAGACGCATCCCGGCGAAGGTAACGATCCCGCCCGTGGGTGTCATCCACCGCGAGCTGAGCCGTGAATGTCACCGACCCAACGGCTATGGCGACTTCGCGTCCCAGGCCGATGTGTTACCGGACTCGAAGTCGTCGCCGAAGATGGAGAAGGCTTTGGTCACGAGGATGTAGTCCAGACCGTAGCCGTGGCGCGGCGGGTTCGCTCGTCCGTTGCTACCGGTGATCTCGACGCGCCACTCGTTGGTCGTGCCCAGCTCGAAACTGCCCAGATAGATGGGGCCCGTGACGAGAACGATGCTCGCATACAGATCGATGGGAGCCGCCGCCTGTCCATTGATGTAGTGCGTATGAACGCCGAAGTCCGGCGCTGCAGTGAATGATCCGTAGACGTCGTACCGACCGGGTGCGGCCACGGTGAAGTTCGTCGTGAGCGTGGATCCGACTCCCCCATCCAGCCAAAGCAACTGGAAGGCTTCGCTCCAGAGACCTAAGAATGGGCCCATCGCCTGAACGCCCCACCAGCCTTGCGTTACCGATGGGATGCGGCTTTCTCCTTCCACCACGGATCCGCCCTGCTTTTCCACGATCTCCGACATCGGTTCATTCGACCGAACCAACAGCCCCTGACGAGTCGTCCAAGTCTGAGACCTCGTAAGAGTGGTGTTGGGGTAGTAGTAGGACATGACGTTGCTACGTGGCAGGTCGAATCCAATCCCATCCAAGGTGATCGAGCTGAGCACGCACTGCACATCCCAGGTGCTCACGAAAGGATCGGGCTCGGTATCGTCTCTCCCGTCTCCGTTGAAGATCTCTGGATCGTCTGCGTGAGAGGTGAAGAAAGATTCCGCTGCTCCGATGGAATCGAACACTTGGGAAAATGTATGAGCCAGCCCGAGATAGTGACCCACTTCATGCGCCAACAATCCGATATATTCTTTCCCGCAGATGTAGGCGTTGAATGTGGGCATCACGATGAAGTTGTAGTCCGTCCACGAGAACGCATTTCCTGTCGGGGACGCATCGGGTCCCCATCGAAAGAACACGACCATGTCCTCGGGAGTCTGTGCTGCGATCTG
>CAYUSL010000421.1:0-5648 GCA_964447125.1 uncultured bacterium
GTGATGCTGGTGTGCCTGCCCATCGCCCGCCGCATCTGGCCGTCCCGCTGAGCGGATCGGCGCGAGCGCGCAGCGCAGCGCTCGGCAACCCGCGTCGTGCCGACGACGGCATCGGCCGTGCACCACCGCCGATCCTGAGCGCACAACGCTCGGAGCGGGGGGTGGTATGCGCGCACGACCGTTACAGGTGGGCATCCATTGCCCCCCGTCGGCATCGATCCATCCCGCGCGCCGCGCGAGCTCCACGGCCCGCGTCCGGGGGGGGCTGGCGATCGGCGCGCTCGCCGGGCACGTGTTCGCGGGCACGATCGCCTTCGGCGGCACCCCGATCCTTTGCGGCACAACGGGCGTCTTCGAGTGGATCGGCGCGATCCTCTCACCGGGCGTAGCCGCGTGGGTCGGCGCGAGGTGGGCCGGCCGGCGAACGAACACCAGCGGCGGAATGGTCGTCGAGCTCTTGGCGGCGCTCGCCTTTGGGCTCGCAGTCCAGCGCTGGTTCGTGCTCGGCGATTGGTGACAGCCGCTCTCGGACGTCGTCAGCGCCTACCTCGGGGCACGAACGGTGCCGCACCTGAGATTGAGAGCGCCACCGATCGCGTCGCCCGCCGGGGAATCGACGATCGGCATGAATCACCGCTCGGCGCGCGCGGCCGTGTGGACGGGCGCGATGATTCCCGTGGTCTCCGCGCTCGGCGGCTCGAATCCCGGCGTTCATGTCGCGTTCGATCTTCGCTGGCTGTTCACGCAACCGTTGGGCGGCGCCGTTCTCGGAGCACTGTGTGCACGACTGGCTCTCGGCCTGTCGCCTCGCTATCGCGAGCGAGCGCACCTGCGACACGACGGCTGCAGGCGATGATCGAGATCCAACGCGCGTGTGTGGGGCAACGCAGCAGCATCCGCGGCGCGATTGCCGGGATTCTTCTGGGCCACGTCTTCGCCAGCCGAGTTGCGATTCCCTACTTCGGGCTGGAATGTGCGACGGGCAGCTTCGGCCGGACACTACTCTTCACCCCGGTGACCGCGGTGCTCGCGATCGCAGGGCTCAGGCTCGGAGCGAAAGGCGGGGGCCGCGTGTGGCCGATCTCAGGAATGCTCGCCGGTGCGTGGCTCGGGCTCGCGCTCGATCGCTGGTTGCTCTTCTACGGTCGATTCTGGTGGGAACCCGGCTGTGACCTCGCGGGCGCTTACGTCGGCGCCCGCATCGCACCCCACCTCACTCGCGGCCGGTGTCGCAACGAGGAGCGCACGCGCCGTGGAGATCCCGGCCGAGGCGAGCTCGTGGCGATCGCGACGTTCGGCATGCTTCCGCTCGTGGCGGAGCTGCTGCTCGGCATCTATGCGTCCGTGCGATTGGCGGTCGAGCCCGTGTGGCTGCTCTCGTGCCAGCTGCCGGGCGCAGCGCTCGCGGCGGGACTGGGCTGGATGCTCTCGAAGCGAAGCCGAGCGCGCGAATAGCGACTCGAAGCCGCGTTCGCACACACGAGTATTCCGATCAGAACTCGACCTTGACTGCGGGGATGAGCTCGCGGGCGCGGTCGAAGCATTCCTTGGCCTGGCGTGCGTCACCCATGAACTTGAAGTTCTTGGCCTGCTGGACGTTGAAGTTGGCGGCGAACTTGATCTTGTCCGCTGAGATCACCGTATCGCGGTATCTGCGGCGAGCTTCGGCAGTCTGGAGGCTGCGGTAAGCAGACTCGATGCGATCCAAGACCTCGCGGGTCTTGTCGCGGGCCTCCTGCGATCCCGCCTGGATCTCCTTGCGATCGAGGCTGTACTCACGGCGCAATCGCTCGTAGCTCGCCTGGATCTCGTGCTCCAGGGCCGTCCAGTGCACCTCGAGGACGTCGAAGTGGGTGGCGCCACGTAGCGTGTTGAGCTTCTTCTCGACGTCCATCGCCGCCTTGCTGGAGACGACGTCCATCTTCGCGTTCTCTTGGAACTTGACGATGCCGGTCACCACCAGCGCGTGCATGAGCTGCCACGTGGACGAGCCCTTCAGTGTGGAGTAGCCGATGATCGAGCGCAGCGTCCGCGAGCCGTCGATCACGCCGTCGAGGAATCGCTTCTCGCGTTCGGCGAGCTTGAGGCGCGCCACAGCCTGCACCATGTCCGGGTTGTGAACCACGTAGCGGTCCTGGTCCCGTTCCAGCTCGATTCGCGCCTTCTCCCACGGAAACTTGGTCTTGAGACCGAAGAAGAGCACGCGGCTCATGTCGATCTGGGTCAACACCAAGTCGTCGCGCTCGCGCTCGTCGGCGGTGAACGTGTAGTTGCCGCGGTCCCAACCGAACACGTCGGAGATGCGCACTTCCACGAGCGTGCGCACGATGCCTTTGATCTGGAACTCGGTGAGGCTGCCCAGCTCGACCAGCACCAGACCGAGGAGCAGGTGCTCCTTCTGCGCGATCTTCTGCGCCTCGGCGATGTCGAGCGGACTGACCAGGCCACTTCGTTCCAGCGATTCCCCGAACTTGTACTTGGGGTTGGGCTCGCGCACGTAATTCGGATGGCCGCGATAGAGGTAGAGCTCGCGCCAATCCTTGTCGGTCTCGATGCGCAGCAGTCCGGTGCGCTTCTCGTTGTAGTAGTCGCGCAGCAGCCGGTAGATGGGATCGTTCTTGAGGCTGCCGGTCTCGACCTTCCCCTTCGGCTGCCAAGGTGCTGCGTGCTTGCGGCGCACCGGCGCGGGTGCCGCGGCTGGCTCGGGCTCGGGAGCGCCGTCCAGGTCGAGGCGGTCCAAGAACTCCGCTTCCACCTCGGCCTGGCGCTTGACCGCCGAGGGAGTGGGATCGTGAGCGGGCCCGCCACCGCTGCGAATCGCCTGCTTCACCCAGGTGGCGGGATTCGCGATCACTTCGTCGGTCTTCACCTCGACGAAAGGAACCTCGGCTTCCACCTCCACCGGCCGAGGCGTGGGTACCGGCGCAGGCGCCGGCTTGGCCGTCTGCGCACGCGATCCTTCGCCCGGCGCCAGCAACACGCCCGCATCCCGCAACCGCGTCACGGCGGCGAGCACCTGGTCGCGCGGCAAGGGCGCCGACGTCACGATCGCATCGACGGTGCGCGTGCCATCCACCAGCGACAGCACCAGGCCGTCGGAGGACGTGAGCTTCACGCCCTTCAGCGCGCCCATGTCGACGCGCAGCTTCAATCCGCCGAGAGCCGAATCACTCATGGTCGATCGCCGCGCGCGATCTTAGCCGAGACGCGGCGCGGCGCCGGGAAGCTCTCGGGCCGCGCCGCGGGCCCCTCGTGGCTCGAATCACGGCACGACCTTGTTGAGCGGGTACTCGATGATGCCGGCGGCGCCCACCTGCTTGAGACGCGGTACGAGGTCGCGGACCAGCGGCTCGTCCACCACCACCTCGAGGCTGAACCAGCCTTCGTCCGAAAGCGTCGAAACCGTGGGCGTGTGCAACGCCGGCAGCAGCCGCTGGACCTCGTCGAGCTGCTTGCGATGCACGTTCATCTTGAGACCCACCTTGGTCTCGGCACGCAGCGCGCCCGAGAGCAGAAGCGCCAGGCTCTCCATCTTGCGGCGTTTCCACGGGTCGCGCCACGAATCGCGGTTGGCGACGAGCAGAGTCGTGGATTCGAGGATGGTCTCGACGATGCGCAGGTGATTCGCGCGCAGCGAGCTCCCGGTTTCGGTGAGCTCGACGATCGCATCCGCCAGCTCGGGCGGCTTCACCTCCGTGGCGCCCCACGAGAACTCGACCCGCGCCGTCACGCCCCGGCTCTTCAGGTAGCGCTTGGTGAAGCCGACCAGCTCGGTGGCGATGCGCTTGCCTTGCAGATCCTCGACCTTCTGGATCTTCGAGGTCTCCGGTACCGCGATCACCCAGCGCACCTTGCCGAGGCCGGCGCGGGCGTACTGGAGCTCGGCGACCTCGTGGATCTTGGCGTTTTGCTCGAGCACCCAATCGCGGCCGGTGAGGCCGACGTCGAGCAGGCCGTCTTCGACGTAGCGCGCCATCTCCTGGGCGCGAATCAGGCGCGCTTGGATCTCGGAATCGTCGATGGGCGGATAGTAGCCGCGCCCGCTGGTGACCACGTTCCAGCCCGCCTTCGCGAAGAGCCGAACCGTCGCGTCTTGCAGGCTGCCCTTGGGCAGACCGAGCTTGAGAACGGGAGCGGCGCTCGCCGCCTGCTTGGAAGCGCTGGCGCTGGACGCGCGCGCGCCGGATCGAGACCGTGCCATGCCGAACCCTCGTGACTCACGCGCCGCGCTCGCCGCGGCAGCGCCGAAACGGAAGTGAGCGCGGAAGCCTAGCCTGCGCGGTCGAGCGTGTCTCGGAGCGCCGGGACGGTGGTCAGCCCGCTTGCTCGTCGTCGGACGGATCGCCCGTGGCGCCCCGCAGGAGGCGTTCCAGGAGGGCGCGCGCGTCCTTGCTGCGCGGGTTCACTTGGAGCGCCTTCTTGAAGGCGTCGGCGGCCTTCTGGCGCGAACCCTCGTCGCGGTAGATCATGCCCAGGTACATGTACGGGAGCTCGGATTCGCCACGCAGCCGGATGCCGCGCTCGATGTGGCTCAACGCTTCGGCCAAGCGCTTGCGATTCGAGCGATACACCGCGAGGCCGAGGGCCGCGTGGTAGTCGGGATTCTTGGGGTAGAGATCGATCGCCGAGACGTAGAGTGGGATCGCGTTCTCCGGCTCGCGCTTCCAGAAGAGCAGCACGTCGCCTTTCTTGAACTGGACGTCGGCCTCGAGCGCCAGATTCGACTCGCCGAAGAGATTGCGCCGGTACTCGATGCGGCGTGGCTCGTCGCGCAGGAATTGCCAAGCCTCGTCGACGACCTGGCCGATCTCGCGGACCAGGTTGCGGATGTCCTCGGGCATCCCATGGTAGCGGCGCCCGTCGGGATCGAACGCGGCGCGCCGCCGCTCGTAGCGTTCCGCCAGCTCCTCGGTGGTGAGCGACTCGTGGGCATCGAGGATCTTGAAGCGATGCTGGTGGCTCAGCCACTTGAGCGTCTTGGTCAGATTCTCGCGCACGAACTCGACGTCGAGATCCCCCTCCCAACCGCCGCCGGAGAGTTTCTCCTCGAACTCGGGCGTGTCGCCGAAGCCCCGCAAACGCGGGGCTCGCTGCCGCCGCGCGGCCCCGAATCCGGTGCCACGAGCCACCGGCTGCGTGTGAATCCCACGCATGTGCGCAGGGGCTTCCCGGCGTAGCAGCACCTCGTCGGTGGTCGGCTCGCCAGCACCCGCGGATGCGGCTGCAGGCGCGCTCGCTGCCACCGTGGGTCTGGGCCTCTCGGCGAAGGGTGGTGCTTGCGACGCCGACTCCGCGGCGCCGCCACGGAACTCGATCACCCCTGCGAACGCCAACGCCACCAGAAACCGCGCGCGTTCGTTCGCGCTCTCGCCCGCTGCATCGAGAAGCGAGCCGACCGTGCGCGCCCCGGCGCGCAGCGCCTGCCAGGCCGCCGTCTCGGTGTCGCTCAGCCCGAGCGCGGCCACGTCGCGTCCCCGCGCGGGAACCGCGAGCCGGTCGTGGACGCCCGCGATCTCGGTGGCGATCCAACCCTCGCCGAGCGAGTCGCGGGCGCCGATGAAGAGCAGCCGCTCGGCGTCCACGTGGCTGTCGCGCACCACCACGGGCGCCTCGCTGAATGCGTAACGGCCGTCGGTCCAGGCGAACAG
>CAYUSL010000422.1:0-5640 GCA_964447125.1 uncultured bacterium
TACTGGCGAAATCACGGCTACCGCGTTCTCGTTCACCCCGAGTGCACGCGCGAGGTCGTGGCAGCCGCCGACGGCAACGGCTCCACGAACTACCTGTGGAGCGAAGTGATGAAGGCCCCAGCCGGCGCCAAGCTCGCAATCGGCACCGAGGCGCACTTCGTACGCAACGCGCGCGAGCAAGCTCGACTGCGCGGAGTGGAAGTGGTGAACCTCGCCGATCTACCGGAGGAAGAGCGCGGCAGCGCAGGGTGCGGCTGCGCCACCATGAGCCGCAACGATCCACCGCACCTGGTGGCGATGCTCGATCTACTCCGCAAGGACTCGCCACCCGAGCTCAACCGGGTGCTCGCCGGTGACGTGGTGAACGAGCGCACCGGCTGGCGCGAGCGCCTCGACGACGCCGATCGCGCCGAGATCGTGCGCCACGCACGCGCCTCTCTCGAGCGCATGATCGAGGTGACCGAGTCGACGTGACTCGCTCACGCACGGGCGCTCCACGACGGCCCCGCGTGGGCAAGCGTCACCGTCGGGAAACGCGAGAATTTCCGCCAAAGTTCTTGTCTCGCGCTCCGAACTTCCCGAGAATGCGGCGCCTGCCTCCGGTGAGCCCCGCCCCCCTGGGGTTGCACCGTGGCGTCCGCGATGACTTCATCCGACCCCGGTCGCGAGCGGCGCAAGAATCGCCGTCGCGATGTTTCGTTTCCGGCGCGATTCACTGCCGATGGACGCACCATCCATCGCGCGGTGGTGCGCTCGTTGAGCGCGGAGGGGATGTTCCTCGAGACCACGGCACTCGTGCCGATCCGCGCCACGATCCGAATCGTGGCAGCGCTTCCCGACGAAGGACGCGAGCCGTTGCGCGTCGAGGCCACGGTCCTCTACCACAATCGCCGTGGACTCGCCGGCGCGGTCGGCGGCTTCGGCCTCCAGTTCGTGAATCCATCGCTGCCGGCGCCTGATCGCATCGAGGCCTTGCTCGATCGCTATCCCGCTCAGGTACCCACCGACGGGCTCGGCACGATGGTGTGGCCGGTCGAGGTGCCGACGATCGATCCCGGCTGGCGCTCGGTCGCCTGGTGGAACCTGGATCCCGAGACCGCAGAGATCGACGCCGCCACCACGGGCGAGGAGCCATCACACACTCGGCTGCAACGCTGGCTGGCGGCAACACCCGACGACGTGGCGCCAGCACCCGAGGGCCTGGTGGCGTTCCACTTTTACGGCAAGGCCCTCGCGCCGGCGATGGGAGTGCCGCGCGCGCACCTGGATCAGCCACCGGTCGCGAAAGCGCTCGCCGCGCAGATGTGGGCGATCGAGACCCTCGAAGCCGCCCGCTGGAACCTCGTCGAGCTGACCCGCGAGCAAGCTGCGGCGATCGGCGCAGCCGGGCGCGTGCTGGACATGGCACGCGAGGAGCTCGAGGCGAACGCATCGCTCGCCGCACACGCACCGAGCGACGAGGGCCTCGACGGCGCCGAAGGCTCCGCAGCGGACAGAGAGCCGGCGGCGCGGGGCGAAGAGCTCCCGTGGGGCGAGGTGGCGATCGCGCTGCGGCCGGTCGCCGAGTTCCTGGACGTGCTCCGCTACAACTTGCAGGGTCTGCCGGCCCTCGAACCGAGCGCGACGCGGCCGGATGAGCCGCGCACCGATGCGTTCTTGCGCGCTGCCGCGCAGGAGGTGGCGCAGATCGCCGCCCGGGTAGCCGGCGGCGAGGGGCGTGCTGCCAGCGGCGCGGGAGCGACCACGCCCGCGACACCGACCGGGAGTGCGGCTCACCCCTCGACGCTGCGACTCACGCGCCGGCACCTGGCGGGCGCCGGAATCGCCATCGGCCTGCTGGCGCTCACGGGCGTCGCGGTGCAACGACTCCGGCATCGACCGCCGGAGTCGTACGGCCGCTATCTGGCTCTCGCCCGCGAGGCGCTGTCGGCGCTCAGCGCGCGAAACGCGGACCGCCTGGAGGATCGTCTGCGATCCGCGCATGACGCGCTAGGGACCACGCCCGAGTCACCGGCATCCACCCTGGCGCTCGAGCTTGGTCTAGCGGGGATTCGCTATCTCGATGGTGTGGCGGCCCTCGAGGGTTCGGCACAGTCACTGCATGAGGTGCCGTGGGGCCCCGGTAAGCGGTACCCCTCGAAGGAATCCTACGAACGCTGGCGTGAACGAGACCGAGCGCGCGCACAGGGCTGGATCGAGACCAGTGAGCAGATCGCCTCTCAGATTCTCAACAGTGACGCCCCTTTCGCGCGAGAGCAGGACCCCTCGCTCCTCGACACGCTGGATGCGGGGCATCAATGGCTGAGCGAACGACGACACCAGCTCGAGCTCCTGCGGTAACGCCGTCAGGCTTTCCCAGCCGCACCGTCAACGGATTTACGCTGGTCGAGCTGCTTCTCGTCATCGCGGTGATCGCCATCCTGTCGGCGATCGCCATTCCCCAGCTACTCGGCGCGCGAGAAAAGAGCCGAGTCTCGACCTGTGATGCGCTGTTCCACGCACTCGATGGCGAGATCGCCAACGAGATGGACCGGGTCGTGAACGCGTCCAACCACCAGCCGAGCTGCGGCGACATGCGCACGAGCTGGAACGACATCGCGATCATGCGCTGCGTATCGCAGAAGCACGCCGGCGAAGACAACCCGCGCAACAACCGACTGCGCGCCTACATCAATTACTACGAGCAACCCACGGGCTACACGTCGTGCCAGGTGGGCCTGGACGAGTCCACGTCCAGCGCGTGGCAGCTCGGATTGAGGATTCGCCAGCGCGCGACCCGCACCGGCGTAGAGCGCACGTTCTCGATTCACATCGACTGAGCTCGCGCGCCGCGCCGATCAGTCGTCGTCACGCTCGTGCTGCTCCGTACGCTCGGAGCTCGACTGAGGCATCTCGCTGGTCGCGGCGGCGGACCCACGAATTTCCGTGTGGCGGATCACGCCACCCGACGCACCGGTCCACGCCATTGCGCCTGCGTTGCCCAGCGCGACGGCGAGCACGACGGCAACCAGGACGCGCGGGGCGGGTGCGGAGCGCTCGTGCTCGACCAGCGCCAGCGCGATGCTCGCGAGCGCGGCCAACACGGCGAACGCCGCGGCGACCTCGGCGCGCTCCTCGTGCGTCTCGATGTTGGCCTTGTGCACGTCGGGAAGCTTCTCGACCACGTCCTCGGCGCCCTCGCCCGAACGAAGCGCGACACCGGTGCCGAGCGCGCCGAGCGTGAGCAGCACCGCTGCCGCCAGGGCGAGCCCGCGCTGGCTGCGTGCGACCAGCGCGAGCGCCAGGATCGGCACGCTCAGGATCGCTCCGACGATCGGGATGTGATTCACGAGCAGATGCACGTGCGCGGCGTTCATGGCTGACCCTCCCGCCGCACAAGGTGGCCGCCACGATGCACCGTGTCGATCGAGCATCCGTTCGACCCTCGGCTCGCGAGCGCCGCTTCCGAGCTGAGACGCTCGTTCGACTCAGCCCGGCGTTCGACGACGTCAGCACGCACCAGCAGTCAGGCCAACGTCGCTCGAGCAGCGGCACCGAACCTGCCCAACCCGGCGGGAACGTACGCTTTCCTTCAAACGATCCCGCTTGTGCTCGGGGGTCCGGGTGCGGTAGGGAACGTCGCCCGCCTCACCTCTTCGCGCGTCGCCACGGAGCCCGCCCCATGCGAGAAGTGATCCCGCTTCGCGAACGTCGTCTCGACATCGCGTTCCTCGTGTATTTCGTGATCAATCTGCCGTTCATCGTCTACTTCGTGGACTTCGAGCAGATCGCGATCCCCAACTACCAGGCATTCCTGGATGCGTGTGGGCCCCTGCGCGACGCGTGTCCGTATCCGGCGTGGCCGCCCCCGTGGGCGGTGAACATGGTGCATTGGTGGGGCGAGAAGTTCGACCCGCTGCTGCTCGCGCGGCCGCCGTTCTGGATGGTGACGATCTGGGTGGACGCGCTCTACTTCGGGCCGTTCTACGCCTTCGCGATCTACGCCTACGCGCGCGGCCGCGAGTGGATCCGGATCCCCAGCATCATCTACGGCTCGTTCTTGTTCGTGATCATCTGCTGCATCATGTCCGAGGAGTATTTCGGCATTCACAAGACCAAGAACGTGTACGTGATGACGCTCGCGAACTTGCCGTGGGCCGTGTTCCCGGTACTCATCTTGTTCCGCAACCTGCGACCGCATCCGTTCACGCGACCCGCTTCGCCGCTGGCGGCGGCTGCACCCACGCCTGCGCCCGCAGTCGCAGCGAGCCCGGCACCCGCCACGGCACCGACGTCCACGGCAGCACCGTGAGCGCGGACTCGCACGATTTTCGCGCCAAGTACGGCCCCTGGGCGCTGGTGGCTGGCGCTTCCGAGGGTATCGGTGCCGAGTTCGCGCGCGAGCTGGCGCGCCGCGGGCTCAAGCTGGTGCTCGCCGCGCGCCGTGCCCAGCCACTCGAGGCGCTCGCCGACGAGCTGCGCTCGCGCCACGGCACCGAGGTGCGAACGGCGTCGGTCGATCTCGCCGATGCCAGCGCCGTCCGCGAGCTGGGAAAGATCGGCGACGAGCTGGAGAT
Organism: uncultured bacterium; assembly: GCA_964447125.1. Lineage (GTDB taxonomy): Bacteria > JADJOY01 > JADJOY01 > JADJOY01 > JADJOY01 > JADJOY01. The sequence goes on from CAYUSL010000422.1 coordinate 4,557, forward strand.
CGGCATGCTGGTCTACAACGCGGCGCTCTCGCTGATCGGCCACTACTTCGACTACCCGCTCGAGAAGCGGCTCAACGAGCTCGACCTCAACTGCCGCGGGCCGCTGGTGCTCATCGACGCGCTGGTGCCGAAGATGCTCTCCCGCGGCCACGGTGGCCTGATCCTGATGACCTCGCTGAGCGGCATCCAGGGCACGCCCTACATCGGCAACTACGCCGCCACGAAAGCGTGGAACCTGATCCTGGGCGAGAGTCTGTGGGGCGAGCTCACGCCACGCGGCGTGAACGTGCTGAGCTGCTTGGCGGGTGCGACGCGGACTCCCGGCTACCTCTCGAACACCGCGGGGCGGAGCACTGCGGCGCCGGTGGGCGAGCCGGAGGACGTGGTGCGTACGGCGCTTGCTGCGCTCGGTCACCGGCCGAGCGTGATTCCCGGTGTCGCCAACAAAGCCGCCGCGTTCCTCATGACGCGACTGCTGCCGCGTCCGCGCGCCGTACGCATCATGGCGAAGGCGACGTTCGAGCTGCTGGCGCCGCGGGCATAAGATCCGAGAAACGCGAACGGAGGCCTCCCATGAGCGGATCTCGCGCGGGCTCGAGTGGCTCCGATCTACGAAGAGCGGTACGCGCTCGTTTGGGCGTACCGGCCACCTATCGGCTGGTGCACGACGACGGGCGTGCCACGGTCCGCGAGGAGGCGGAGGCGATGAACGTCTCCCTCCTCGGCGTGATGCTCGCGACGGACCAGCTCGAGACCGAGGGCATCTCGCTCTTACCGCCCATGGAGCCCGATCCCCTCACGCGCCTCGACATCGAGTTCGCACTCGGCAATGGGAGCGGCACCGTCGAGGCCACTGGGCGAGCCGTGTGGGTGCGCCGATCGGCGGCTGGCGCGCGCAGGCGATTCACGATCGGGGTCGTGTTCTCGTATCTCGACGCCGAAAGCCAAGCGCGGCTGCGCTCGTTCCTGGACGGTCCCAAGACGCACTAACTCCAAAGCGAGCGCTCTGCGCTCGCTTTGGAGTTAGACGATGTTGCCTCGGGGGTCTTCTATGGATCGACTTGTGTCAACTGGATCGTTCGTC
>CAYUSL010000423.1:0-5626 GCA_964447125.1 uncultured bacterium
GATCGGCTCAAGTCTTTGGCCCTTCGTGCCGATCAACGATCTCGACGGGGCTCACGGCGGGGCCCGGTCGTCGAGGTCCAGCCCCATGCGTCACACCGGCATCGTCCCGACGGGACGTGAGGTCTCGTTCGGCGAGAACGAGATCATCGTCAGCAAGACCGACCTCAAGGGCGCGATCACGTACGCCAACGACGTGTTCATGCGCGTCTCTGGCTATGCGGAACACGAGCTCCTGGGCTCGCCGCACAGCCTCATCCGCCACCCCGACATGCCGCGCTGTGTCTTCGAGCTGCTCTGGGACACCGTGCAGCGAGGGGAGGAGATCTTCGCCTACGTGAACAACTTGGCGAAGACCGGCGACAACTACTGGGTGTTCGCCCACGTCACGCCCAGCCGCGACGCCGGGGGTCGGATCGTCGGTTACCACTCGAACCGCCGAGTGCCGTATCCCGACGCGCTTCCCAAGGTGAAGGCGCTTTACGCGCGCTTGCGTCAGGAGGAGCGCGCCCAAGGTGACTCGAAGGCCGGGATGAGCACATCCGAGGCCGTGCTGATGGCGAGCCTGGCGGAGCAGCGCATGGACTACGCCCAATTCGTGTTCCAGCTCTCGGCGCAAACGCAATTGGCCGCATCGACGAGGTGACCCATGTGCGCTTGGTGGCCCCCGAAGAAGCGCGACGCAACTCGTGGGGCGGCCCAGGGTACGGGCGCCGCCGGGATCGACGTGCGGGCCGAGCTGCGCCGGCTCACGGACATCTGCCGCCGTGCGGGCGCGGGTGATCTGGAGGCGCGGGTGGTGGGCCTCGCGCCCGATCCCGACCTCGCAGCGCTGGGCTCCGCCGTGAACCAGGTGCTCGATCTCGCCGACTCGTTCGTGCGCGAGGCCTCGGCGGCGATGAGCGAGGCCAGCCGTGATCGTTTCCATCGTCCCATCCTGCTGCGCGGCCTCCACGGGGCCTATCGCTCGAGCGCGGCGACCATCAATCAGGCGGCGGTGAAGATGCAGTCGAGCTGCGAGCAGCTCGGGCTGGTTGCGACGCTCGCCTCCGAGACCGCCGGCAACGTGATGACCGTGGCCGCGGCCTGCGAGGAGCTCGATGCCACCACCGGCGAGATCGCTCGCCGCAGCTCGGAGTCGGTGTCGCTCACCGAGGTTGCGGTGCGCGAGGTGGAGGAGGCCGCCACGGCGGTACGCGCTTTCAGTGCGGTGGCGCGCGAGATCGAGGAGGTCGTGGGATTCATCGGCAAGGTGGCTGCGCAGACCAACCTGCTGGCGCTCAACGCGAGCATCGAGGCGTCACGCGCGGGCAAGGGCGGGCAGGGGTTCGCGGTGGTCGCTCACGAAGTGAAGGAGCTGGCGCATCGAACTGCGGGAGCGACGGACGACATCCGCGCCAAGGTCGAGGGGATGCTCTCCTCGGTGGAGTCGGCGGTCCGGCACATGCACGGCATCGAGGGCTCGATCCAGCGCATCGACGAGACCACCGCGCAGATCGCGCACGCGGTCGAGGAGCAGGTGAAGGCCACGAGCGAGATCGGCTCGGCGATCACCGTGGTCTCGGAAAGCACTCGGCAGGTCGCCGATCGCATTCGCACCTCCACTCACACGGAGGGCGCTGGCGACGCCGCTTTCGGCGTCGCGCCCATGGCCACGCAATCGGCCGTGCCGGCGCCGTCCGGCCCCGCGCGCGGCGCGCGAGCGCACGATTCCCGCGCTTCACGATCGTTCGCGATACCCGGCGCGGCGCACTGAGCCCGAAAACCTCAGCCGTCTTCTACTGCGACCGACGATTCGCCGTGATCTCGCGGGGTACTCGGAACGCCGGCCCTCGCCGTACGGTGAAGTACGACTGCGGGCCGGCGTCGTGCGTTCCCCGCGATCTGACGGCGACTTGTCGGTCTCGTAACGAACCCGTCTGAGGTTTCCGGGCTGAGGCGCGCCGGTGGTGCCGCCGTTCGCACTCGCGCGTGGCGGCGGAGACACGACCGCAGCGTGATCTAAGTCATGGATCGCGGTCTCCTCGGCTCGGGATCATGAGGCCCAGGAGACCACCCATGCACATCGAGAAGATCGAAGTCGGCCGCCGCGCCGCGCAGGTCAATCGCACCGTCGAGCGCATCGCGAACGAGGGGTTGCGCGCGCTCGATCGCGCCCGCGAGGCCGTGGGGCTCGAGGGCCGCAAGGCGCGCTACGACGATCTGCATTACGAGTTCATCGGCGGCGATCGCGACGTGCTGCGCCGCAAGCACTACGACAAGAGCCTCAAGCTCCTGTGGAAGGCCGAGCGCCACGCGGCGTGGTCCACGTTCAAGGACGGGGCCGACGATCTGCCGCTCGAGCGGATGGCCCGCGAGTCGATGACGAAGGCCGAGCGCGCCGCCGGCCGCCGCCTCGCGAGCGCCGAGTTCCGCGCCAAGCTCGCTCGTGAGTACACCCTCGCGGAGCGCCAGGCATTGGTGCGGGTGCTCACGGCGATCGGTCACGGCGAGGCGTACGCGTGGCTCGTCTCCGCCGAGGTGCTGGCGGAGGTGAAGAGCACCGGCGCCCGCGCCGCGCTCACCATGCAGGTGATGGAAGAGGCGAAGCACTTCGTGGTGCTGCGCGAGCTGATCCACGCCTTCGACGTCGAGGTGCCGCGTCAGTCGGCGTGGGAATACGTGTTGCTCGAGCAGGTGCTCAAGGCGGACGGGCTCGACAAGCTCTTCGGCATGAACGTGCTGGTGGAGGGCATCGCGCTCTCGATCTTCGGCATGCTCGCGCATCTGCCCGGGCTCGAGATCCTGCGGCTCTTCCACCTCGACGAGTCGCGGCACACGGCGCTGCCGGTGAACTACTTCAAGGAGTTCCCGCTGAGCCGCTGGCAGCGGCTCAGCCCGCTGGCGCGAGCGCGTCGGCTGAATCTCGTGCTGCCGGCGATCCCGCTGGTCTTCTATCTGGAGGAGTCGCTGGCCGAGCTGGGGATCGATGCGCTGGAGCTCGGTGGCTCGGTGATTCGCAAGGTGAGCATGCTCGCCGAGCGTGCCGGGTTCGAGCCGCCCGGAGCGGGCGAAGCGCTGGGGCTCAGGCTCAATGCGCTCTTCAACACCTACGCCCGGCTCACACGTCCGCACTACGTCCACCGCGATTACCACCTCGGCGACACCACGCGCGACCGTGCCGCGCGCGCCGTCGAGGACGAAGTCTTCGCCGCAGCCTGAGCCCGACGAGGCGGCGCTGAGCCGTCGCGGCGCGAGCGAGGGGCATGGCGCTCGCTCGCGTGGCCGAGCGTGCACGCGTGCCTTGCGCGCCATGGGAACGTCGGCGGGGTGGGACGGACCGGCCGCCGAGGTTCCGGTTCCCCGCAACGCGATCGACGCGTCTCGTTCGAGGTGGGCAACACTCCATCCCGTGGGCTCACGGTGTTGCCGTTACTCGCGTACGTGGCCTGGTAGTCTCGCTCTCCGCTGGGCCACGAGCGGACGAACGATCGGACCGACGAACGGGGATGAGATCGATGAAGCGTGCGCGGTCATCGACCACCTGGCTCGAATGCGCCGTCGAGCGGATGCCGCCGCCCGGGTGCCGAGTCAGTGGCGGTCGCGCTCGCGCTTTCGCGGCGCGCGCTGCCGAGCTGGCGCCGCGATGAGCCTGCGCCTGCGGGATCTCGCGCTTCGCGGCGGGCGCGTGGTGGCGGTCCCCGCGGTGTTGACGGTTTCGATCATGATCGTGGTCATGCCGCTCGCGCCACTCACGGACTGGCCGGATCGCGGATCGCTGATCGGCGGAATGGCGTGCATCGCGGGAGCCGTCGCGGGACTCGCGTGGGTGGCATGGCAGACCGACGTCACGGCTCGCGAGTTGCTCGCGTGGGTCGTCGCCTTTCGGGTGCTGACCCTGTTGCTGCCGCACCCCATCGCCTTCCGGCTCGGCCTCGGCGTCGGAGCAGCGCGCTTTGCTCGACGATGCTTGGCGCAGCGCCCCCGGGGCTCGCTCTCGGCGCCGGCGTTGGCGGCGCTGATGGCCTTCGCTGCGGCCAGCTACGTGTACGTGGATCGGTTGCGCCCGGCGCCCGACCCCGGTCGTCATTGGTGCACCACCGAGGGGGAGCCCGGGGGGATCGCGGTGCTCGGCGACTCGTCGAGCTACGGATTCATGATTCCCGCGAACGCGCGTTACTCACGCCTCATCGGCGCCTCCGTCAACTGCGCACGGATCAAGGCTGCGTCGCCGGAACTCGCGGATCAGCTCGCGGAGGCGGAAGCGGCGAATCCCCGGGTGGTGGTCGTCTACATCGGCGCGAACGATGCGGTGAAGGACGACTGGCAAGGCCTCCTGCGCGCGAATCTCGCGGCGCTCGTGGAACGAAATCGCGCCGCTGGACGTGAAACCGTGCTGGTCACGTACCCGTACGGCTCGCTGGTGCGGCCGCAGTGGATCGGTGAGGCGAGCGAGATCGTGCGCAGCATCCCGGGCGCGCGGGTCGTGGATGCGGAGCGTGCGATTCGCTCTCCACTCGCGTTTCTCGCCGACGACGTCCATCCCTCGACGATCGGCCATCGGCGGATCGCCGCGCTGCTCCAGGCAGAGCTCGCGCAAGCTTCTCGATCGGGTGCCACGCCTGGCCCTCGGTGACGCGTCCGCAGACACGGTGCGCTCGAGAGGGATGGCCTTCGCGGCGCGACATCGGGCGCGAACGGCTGGCGTCTGGTCGGCGTGACGAAGTCGCGCTCGTCGGCCTGCTACGCTTCGCAGCGCGCGGTGCTCCGGACGCGATCGGCACCGGATTCACGAACGAGGTCGAGGTCGATGAAGAGTGTGCGGTCGTCGCGAAGGTTTCTCGCGAGCGCAGTGGGTATGGCGCTCGTGCTCGGTTGCGGATCCGCTGCTCCCCCCCCCCCGCCGCCGCCCCCTCCGCCGCGCGTGGAGCCGCTTCAGATCGAAGGCACCGTGACGCACCTTCAGCGGGTGACGCTGCCCGCTGCCACGGAGGCGCGGGTGGCGCTGGTGGACGTCACTGGCGGCGAGAACGCGGCGGTGACGCTGGTCGAGCGCGTTTATCCGGTCGCGCGCCAGCTTCCGGTGGCGTTTGCGCTGGCAGTCGATCCCAAGCGGGTGAGTGCGCAGGCGCGCTACGAGATTCGCGCTGCGCTCGTCGATCCCCGTGGCTCGTTTCACTGGGGCACCACCAACCCCATCGAGTGGAACCCGGCGCCCAAGACCGCGGGCGTGGTGCTGGTGGTTGGACCGGCGCGTGCACCCGATCCCGTCGACGCGAGCACCTACCGATATCGCTGTGACGCCTCCTTCTCGTTCGGGCTCGAAGAGCTGGGCGAGGACGTGGTCGAGGTGCGGCTCTCGGATCGCACGTTGCGGCTCAGCCGTGTGCCGTCGGCGTTGGGAACGACGTTCACCGATGGCGTGAACACGTTCTGGCGAAAAGAGACGATCGCCAATTTGATCCTCGCCGGCCGCGTCCACAACTGCTACCAGCGCTATCCCTGAGCTCGTCCACGACTGGAGCGTGCAGCGTTCTGTTGTCCGGGGGGCTCTTCAAGCCCCCCGCCCGCTGCGGCAAAGCCGCAGCGGGGCCCACCCCCAAGTCGCCTCGCTGCGCTCGTCGGCTCGCCGCTGGCTCGCGGCGAGATG
>CAYUSL010000424.1:0-1333 GCA_964447125.1 uncultured bacterium
GTGCCCCCAGCCCCTCACGCCTGGGAAGGGTTCAGCTCGAAACTGACCCACGACTCTTCACCGGGGCGTGTCTCCGTTTCGTTCGCTGGACCGACGAGAGACCACGGCCCCTTCGGGGCCCGGCCCTCCCGCAGGAAATGTGCGAAAAGCCCGAACTCCAGGATTGCTTCAACAGGCTGGAGCGCGCGCGATCCTTCGCGCGCGAGGCCAAAGTGAGACACCGCCCTTCGCCGAGCTCGACCGGTCATTTTGCCCGGGCGCGAACAACCGCGCGTGTCGACACGACGGCGAGCCGCGCGCCACCCGACGCCGCAATGCGCTCCCGGTGATTGCTCGACCAACGAGTCCTCAGACGACGTAGTCGTTCGGTAACCGGCGCCGAAACTGCCGGCGAAGCGCACCAGTAACTGCCCGTTTGCGCAGGGCGATCTCGCCACGGGTCGTGCGGCGCTGGGATCGCCTTGGCGCTCGGGCTCTTCCACCAATCGCTGCGGTGGTCGCGCGCAGCGACGGGACGGTGCTGCGCATCCCGGCATGGATCATGCTTTGCCGTCATCCGGCGCGTATTGCCGGACCAGCGCAACCATCCTTCGGAGAGAGCCGCGATGACGGGATGGTACGACCGCTGGTGCGAAACACTCGCGCTCAAGACGTTCCGTACCAGCTCCACCAAGCGTCACCACATCCTCGCAGTCGCGCTCACGCTGTTGAGCGTGCTCGCCCTCGTGATGCTGGGGCGCGCGCACGGCCACTCGCCGGGCCTGGTGCTGCTCATCGTGCCAGTGATGGCGAGCGCGGCGCTGGGGGGAATCGGCACCGGGTTCGTCGCCACCGCCGTCGCGGGGCTTTGCGCGGCCTTGTTCCTCATCCCGCCGCGCGGTTCGTTCAGCGGCGGTGATGCCCTGGATCACATCCGGCTCGCGGCGCTGGTCGGCACAGGTGTCTTCGCGAGCATCCTCTCCGATCTGCTGCGCCGCGCCGCGCGGCGCGCGCACGCCGCCGAGCAATTCAACGGTGTCGTGCTGGAGGCGCTCGCGGAGGGTGTGATCGCCATGGACGATCGGCGTCGGATCCGCTACCTGAACGAACGGGCGACCGAGCTCACGGGCTGGCGCGGCGAGGACGCCATCGGCGAGCCCCTCGACGCCGTGTTGTCGTTCGTCCCCACGGGCGCGGCGAAGCCGGCAGCGCTCGTCACGAATCGCGCATCCACAGCAGTCGGCCTCCTCCACCCACGGGACGGCAGGGCGATCCCCGTGGCGCTCGACGCCCGGCCGCTGCGCGAGCTCGAAGGCGGCGGCCTCGCAGTCGTGATTCGCGACCGCAGCGATGC
>CAYUSL010000424.1:1433-3800 GCA_964447125.1 uncultured bacterium
TGCGCGAGCTCGAAGGCGGCGGCCTCGCAGTCGTGATTCGCGACCGCAGCGATGCTTTCCTCGCCGACGAGGCCGAGCACGCCCGCCAGATGGCGGAGGCACGCCTCGCGGGTGTCGCGGCAAGCGCACCGGGAGCGCTCTATTCGTTCCGGCGCCACGTCGATGGCAGCTATTCCTTTCCCTACGCCAGCGGGGCCTGCGAGCCGATTCTGGGAATCACACCCGAAGAGCTCATGAGCTCGGCGGAAGCGGGATTTGCGCGCGTCGAACCCGAGGATCTCCCACGGGTCCTCGAATCGGCGGAGCAGTCGGCGCATGCACTGTCACCCTGGCGCCTGGTATTCCGCATCCGCCATCCGACGAAGGGACTGATCTTCGTCGAGGGGCGCTCCGTCCCGCATCGCGAAGCCGATGGCAGCACGACCTGGCACGGGGTGTTCGTCGACGTATCGGAAGCCATCCTCGGCTCGCGCGCGCTCGCCGAGAGCGAGGCCAAGTTTCGCTCCTATTTGGAGCACGCCCCCGACGCCGTGTTGGTGGTGAGCCCGGACGACCGTCTCGTGGATTTCAATCGCGCCGCGCTCGAGCTGATCGGCTGCGGTCCCGAGGAGATGCGGTCGCTGCGACTCGAAGACATCGTGCCCACCGACGAGCGCACGGCGATGGCCATGCTCCGCGAGCTCGAGCGCGTGGGCGTGCCGACCGTGGGAGAGAAACCCCTCCAGACGCGCAATCGGGGCCAGATCTGGATTCGCCTTCGCGCCACTCGCCTCGCCGACGGGCGCACCCTGGCGTACCTCCACGACATCACGGACCGCAAAGCCACCGAGGAAGCACTCGCCGCGAGCGAGGCGCGCTTTCGCTCGTACATCGAACGCGCACCCGACGCGGTCGCCGTCGTCGCCGAGGACGGCCGCTTCCTCGAGGTGAACTCGGCCACGGAACGCATGACCGGATATTCGGCGGAGGAACTGCGCACGCTGAAGATCACGGGCCTCGTGTGCCCAGAGGATCACGCCGCCCTGAGGGCCGAACGATCACGGCTCTGGGCCGACGGGCACATGGCCGGTGAGTACCGGATCGCCACGCGCACGGGTGCCACGATCTGGGTGAGCGTTCGCGCTTCGCGCCTCGGCGACGGGACCAGCCTCGCCTACGCGCACGACATCACGGCGCGCCGGCGTGCAGAGGCCGCCATCCACGAGAGCGAGGGCCGGCTCAAGGGCATCGTCGAGTCCGCCATGGACGGCATCGTGACCGTGGACGAGCAGCAGCGGATCGTGATGCTGAATCCCGCTGCCGAGAAGATGTTCGGCTCGACACAAGGCGAGCTGCGCGGTCAACCCGTGACCGTGCTCATCCCGGAAGACGCTCGCACCCAGCACGCGACCCACGTCGCGCGCTATCTCGAGAATCCCACCGGCTACGGCGCAACCAGCAGCCTCATGGTGCGGGGCCGGCGCGCGGACGGTCAACCATTCCCTCTGGAGGCGACGCTCTCGCAAGTGGTGCTGGGTGAGCGCCGCCTGCTCACGGTGTTCTTGCGCGACATCTCCGGGCGGGTCCGCGACCAGCAAGCGCTCGCGGAAAGCGAGCTGCGCTTCCGGCAGCTCGCGGAAAACATCCGTGAGGTGTTCTGGCTTGCCGACAACGTGACGAAGACGCCGCTCTACATCAGCCCGACGTTCGAATCGATCTGGGGGCGGCCAGTGCGGGACGTCTACGACTCGTTCGAGAACTGGACGGCTGCGCTCCATCCCGAAGACCGGGAACGCGTGCTCGCTGCGTTCGTCCGGATGGAGACGGGCGAGTACGACGAGGAATACCGAATCGTGCGTCCCGACGGCACCGTGCGCTGGATTCGAGACCGCGGGTTCCCGGTTCACGAAGCCGACGGCAGCACCAAGCGATTGGCCGGCATCGCCGAGGACGTGACCGAGCGCCGCCAGCTCGAGCAGCAGCTACGGCAGACCCAGAAGATGGAGTCCGTCGGGCTGCTCGCCGGCGGCGTGGCCCACGACTTCAACAACTTGCTGACGGTGATCGCCGGCAACATCGAGCTGATGCTCTTCGATCTGCCCGAGGACGGCGAGCTCAGGAACCTCGCAGTGGAGATCCAAGCCGCCGGCGAGCGCGCCGCCTCGCTCACGCGCCAACTTCTCGCATTCAGCCGCCAGCAGATGCTGGAACCGCAAGTGTTGAGCCTGGAACGCGTGGTGGCCGATACCGAGAAGATGCTGCGGCGACTCCTGGGCGAAGACATCGCGCTCACGACCAAGCTCGGGCCCACGACGGCCTACGTGAACCTCGATCCCGGGCATCTGAGCCAGGTGATCATGAATCTCGCGGTCAACGCGCGCGATGCCA